>JANLPT010000170.1:0-56120 GCA_031367405.1 Bryobacteraceae bacterium | reverse complement strand
GCTCCGGTTCCGCCTCCCCCCGCATCTGAATCACCAAATCACAAATCTGCCCCACCCCCGTCGCCCCCACCGGATGCCCCTTACTCTTCAACCCCCCCGACGTATTCACCGGCTTCTTACCCCGCAACGCCGTATATCCCGCCGCCGTCGCCGGACCCCCTTCCCCCTTTTCAACAAAACCCATGTCCTCCAACGCCAGAATCTCCGCAATTGTGAAGCAGTCATGCACCTCAAGCAAATCCACATCCGCGGGGCCCAATCCCGCCATCGCAAATGCTTTCCGCGCTGCCACCGCATTGGCGTTCAAAGAGGTAATCGACGGCTTCCGGTCCAGCGCCACGTAGTCCGAAGCCTGCGCAATCCCCAAAACCTTCACTTTTCCCAGCCCTGCCGCCGTCAACAAAACCGCCGCCGCCCCATCCGACACCAGCGAACAGTCATACACCGTCAGCGGATCGCACACCGGCTTGCCCGCCAGCGCCTGCTCCAAAGTAATCGGCTTCCGCAAATGCGCCAACGCATTCAAAGCCCCATTCGCGTGGTTCTTCACGGCCACCGCCGCCATCTGCGCCCGCGTCGTCCCGTACTCATGCATATGCCGCCGCGCGATCATCGCGAACAACGCGGGGAAAGTCGCGCCCGCCCGCACTTCGCCTCCCGTATCGCCCGCCTCGGCCAAAATCTCCGTCACCCGCCCCCCCGATTGCGAACTCATCTTCTCCACACCCACCACCAACGCCACCTCCACCATGCCCGCCGCGACGGCCGCGTAGGCATGGTAGAACGCCGACCCCGAACTCGCGCAAGCATTCTCAAACCGCGTACACGGGATGCCGGTCAGCCCTGCCTCACCAGCCACATACGGCGCCAGATGGCTCTGTCCCATGAACTCCGGCCCGGCAAAATTCCCCAGGTAAAGCGCCCCCACGTCCGCCGCGATCATTCCCGCATCCGCCAGACATTTCCCGATCGCCTCCCCCGCCAAATCGCGCAAAGAACGCCCCGCAAAAGTACCAAACGCCGTCTTTCCGATCCCCGCGATGCCAACAGCTCTCATATACTCAGAATAGGCGGAAAAAAACCGCTGCACAAACCCCTGCACGTTGGGCCGGAATGGAACGTCACCTTCTGTAGGATGCGTGTGGCGATTCAGCACCGGCCGGTGGACGTGCCAGTTCGAAGCATGAAGCAAGCCGATTCCAGCATCGACTCCGTCGCCCGCGAGCGGCATGACTTTTTCGTTCAGACGCACATGAAGCGCGTCTTCCTCCTCATCTACCGCATCGTCGGCAACGTGGCCGATGCGCAGGACCTTACGCAGGACGCCTTCATCAAAGCGCTCTCTCGCGAAGAACAGCTCAAGGACCTTGAGAAAGCCGCCCATTGGCTCTCCCGCATTGCCACCAACACCGCCCTCGACCATCTCCGCCGCAATGGCCGTGTCCACTTTACTGAACTCGATGAAATGCCGGAACGCCTGCATGTCAGTCGCGCCCCCAGCGCCGAATCCGAAGTCCTCCGCGAAGAGCGCCGCCTCCTGCTCGAAGCCGGGCTCGCCATTCTCACCCCTCGCGAGCGCGCCGCTCTCATTCTCCGCGACGTCGATGAATTGTCCGCCGAAGAGGTGGCCGCCCATTTGAACTGCTCCAAAGCCACCGTCCGCAGCCACATCGCCAACGCCCGCGTCAAATTTAAGAAGTTCCTCGAACGCCACCGGAAAGGAAGCGCCATCTAAACCATGCAACATCCAGCTCAACGTCAATTGGCCTTGCTCGCGGGCGGCGAACTGCCTTGGTGGCAGCGCTATCGTTGGTCGCTTCATACGCGGAACTGTGAAAGCTGCCGTCAGGAACTGGAAGCCCTGCGCGAAACCCGTCACTTTGTCGCCGGTACCGTCAGCAGCCTGCCCGCCTTCGTCGATTGGGATCGCCTCGCCGCTGAAATGCGCGCCAACATTCAGGTCGGTCTCGAAGCCGGCGAAGCCATTCGTCCCCGCGAGCCCGCCGCTCTTCATCTTGACTGGCGTCCGGCCTTTGCCCTCACCGCGCTCACCTTAGTCGTGCTCACCGGTTGGTTTCTGAACATCAACCGTCAAAAGATCTACCATCTCCCCGCCGCTTCCGTCGAAGCCGGCGACGCTCGCGTCGAATCAGGCTCCGACGGCATCGTGCTCACCCGCGGCGGCGGCCGCATGACCGTTATGCAACCCAAAGCGCAAGCCGTCAGCTACAGTGTCAATTCCACCGGTGCCGTCAGCGCCCGCACCATCGACACAGAAACGGGACAGGTGACCATCAGTCATGTCTATCTCGATTAACACGAGTAGGACGAGCCCCCTGGCCCGCCTAAGCTTCCTTTTCATTCTTCCCTTAACCCTATCCGCCCAGGACCTCGACCTTGCCCGCTCCCTCAAAGTCGAGTTCCCCCCCGACGCGCCCATCGCCTTCGCCTCCATCGATACGGGCGACTCGCGGGCCACCCCACGCGGCGGTGCCCTGGTGGTCGACCTGCATTCGTCGCTCATGCTCCGCAACGTCGGAGCCCAACGCATCCGCAGCATCACGCTGCTCATCGCCGCGCAGGAAGTCACCCCAGGCGGCAAGGCGTCCGTCTCCGTCCCCAGCCTCGACATCGCCCCCGGCGACACCTTCTCCATCCGCCTCGACCTCCGCCTCCTGCGCCCCTCCCTGGCCGCCGGGGCATTAGGGTCTGGCCCGCTCGTTCAGGTCTCCCTGGATGGCGTCCTCTTCGATTCGCTCGCCTTCTACGGTCCCAATAAGCTCAACTCGCGCCGCACGATGACCACCTGGGAACTCGAAGCCCGCCGCGACCGCAAATTCTTCGCTGCGGCTCTGGCCAACGGTGGCGTCGACGGTCTCCGGCAATCCGTCCTCACCGCCCAAGCCCGCATCGACGCCCGCCCTCGCCTCGACGTACAAGTTGCCCGCGGTCGCGTCACCGCCTACGATCCTTCCCGCAATGTCGAGTTCGCCTTCGTCAAATTCCCTGACTCTCCCATCGAGTCCGTCCGCGGCTCGGCCGCCGTCACCGCCACCGAGATACACTCCCCGCGCCTTGAACTCCGCAATAACTCGGCCCGGCCCGTCCGTTACATTGAAATGGGTTGGATTCTCGCCGACAACACCGGCAAAGAAGTCTTCGCCAGCACCGTCCCCGGCAAAGTGAATCTGGCCCCCGGCCAATCCGGCCAAGTGCTGGAGGATACCTTCCTCAAAGTCGCCCGCCCCGAAGGCCGCCCCCTCAACGTCACCAGCATGAAGGGCTATCTTTCGAGCGTCGAATTCACCGATGGCGAGGTCTGGATCCCCACCCGGCAGGACCTCAGCCGCAGCCACCTGGACAGCTTGGCCGCCCCCTCCGCCGAAGAAGAACGCCTCCTCGGCCTCTACCGCAAAAAAGGCCTCACCGCCCTCATCAACGAACTAAAAAAATTCCCTTAACCAGTTAGTAGGACGGGCCCCCGGCCCGTCTTCTTCCTGTTTCTTCAACCATTTCATGCGCGCCGCCGCCTTCTGCACCTACCTAGCCGCCTGGCTAACCTTCGCCCTTGCCGCCGCGCACCAGGCGATCGCCAGACTCGGCCAGAAACAGCCGATCCACTTACACGCGCCTCTCGTCATCGGAACTCTGCTCCAGTTCGCCGGTGCCCTAGCCATCACGTTCTCCATAGAAACCGGCAAGCTCAACCCGCCGCTCCCGCACTTAGTCGCCGTACTAGTACTAGCCCCCGCCGCCGCCGCGCTCTTCCTCTTCACCCTGCGTAGCCAGGGTCCCGGCTTAGTCACCACCGGAGCCTACGCCCACTTACGTCATCCGCTCTATCTGGCGTTCCTCCTCATGTTACTCGCCACCGGGCTCTTAGTCACCGCCTGGCCCAAGATAGCCGCCGCCGCGCTGCTCTATCTCGCCGGTTCCGAACTGCGCTTAGCCACGGAAGAACAAGAACTCTTACAGAGCTTTCCCGCCTACGCCCTCTACCAGAAGCGGACCCGCTACCGCTATCTTCCCGGCATCCGCTGACGCGCCGCCGTCACCAACGTCGCCCCGGCCACCAGCATCGCGACGACCATCATCCACATCATCATCACCGGGAACCCGATCGTCTCCTTCCAGATGCCCGCTAAGTAAATCATGGCCGCCGAAGCCAAGCCGCCCATCATGTTCAATATGCCCGAAGCGAGCCCCCGATTGCCGGTGCCAATCACATCGTAAGCCGCCGCAAAGGCATTCGCTGCCAGGCTGCCCGCAAAGAGTCCGAAGAGTGCCGAATAAAGCCGTGCCATCGGCAACGAATCCGTCGCGAAAGTAAGATAAGCAAACGGCGCGCAAGCCAGCACGCTCGCCGCCGCCACGTAGATCCGAGCCTTCGGCCACCGCCGCGCGAACCGGTCCGCTACCGCCGCCGAAACGAAGATGCCCACCAGCGCGCCGCTCTGCAGAAACACCGTCGCATTCCAGCCGCTGTCCGTCATCGATAAGTGATACCGCTCATAAAGAAAGGTAGGAAACCATGCCAGATAAATCCACTGCATTGCACAGAAAGCCGCGAACGTCAAACACAACATCGCGTACAAGCTCCCCAAGAACCCTGACCGTAAGGGAAGCGATGCCACGGAAATTTCTTCTACCGGCAGCAGCCGCCGCAAGACGCCCCACAGCACCAAGCTATAAACAATACCCACCGCCCCCGCCACCCCAAAGGCTTGCCGCCACCCCACATGGTCGGCTGACCAGCCACCGTACCATCCGCCCAGCATCACGCCCACAAACTGCGCCGACTGATGCACTCCCAAAGCTCGCGACCGCATCGCCACCGGACAGTAACTCGCAATCAAAGCCACGGCCGCCGGAAAGTACAGCGCCTCAGTCACGCCCATCGCCGCCCGCCATCCCACAAATGCGCTCTCTGACCGGCTCAACCCGCTCCCCAACGTCGCCACGCTCCAAAGCACCAAACTCGCCAAAATCATCCACTGTGGCCGCCACTTGTCCGCCAACCGCCCGGCCAACGGCATCGACAGCGTATATACCCAAAGAAACACGCTCCCAATCAACCCCAGCCGCGCCGCGTCAATGCCTAAGTCCGCCCGCAAAGCCGGGAACATCGAATACACCATCTGCCGGTCCAGATAGTTCAAAGCAAAAGCCACCCAAAGAAACCCCACCAGTAGGACGGGCCCCCTGGCCCGTCCAAGCTCAGCTAGCCAAGCCACGAACATCCGCCCCAGAAAACTTTGCCAACTTATCTAAATCAACCACAATGCCCAATCCCGGACCCGAAGGAATCGGCAACATCCCGTCCCCGTCTAACTTCCATTCGCATAACTCATCAATGAAAGGAGAGCCCGTCAAATACTCTACTAAGTCGGTATCGGCGAACGCCGAAGCCAGTTGTAAGTCAGCTGCTAAACCGACGGCCGTGTTCCAGCCATGCGGGATAAAGCGCACGCCGTTGTCGCGAGCCATCCACGCAATCCGCCGCTCCTCACTAATGCCGCCGCACTTAGTCACGTCCGGCTGCACGATATCGAAAGCACCCGCTGTCAACCACGGTTGAAAGGATTGTCTTCTGGTCAGCACCTCGCCCCCGGCAATGGGTAACTTCGCCGCTCGCCGTAGCGTCACATAATCATCCAACGCGTCTGGTTGCAGCGCCTCTTCAAACCAGGCGACGTCGTAGTCGGCCAGCATCTCCGCCGTCCGAAGTGCCCACTTCAAGTCGCGCGGCCAGAACGCATCGCTCGCGCCCGCATCCACCATCAGCCTCGATCCGGTGCCCACCGCGGACCGGGCCGCTTTCACAATGGCTTCGTCCGTCGCATTGTCCCGTCGTCCAAACGGCCCCCAGCCGATCTTGAAAGCGCGAAAGCCTTGCGCCTTCACCGGCAGTAATTCGTCCGCCATCTGTTCCGGTTCACGCATTAATAAAGAAGCATAGGGCTGCACCCGCTCCCGGTAGCGCCCGCCGAGTAACCGGCCCACCGGCTGCCCGGTCGCCTTGCCGAGGATGTCCCACAGGGCAATGTCAATGCCGCTGATCGTATGCGTCATCGCGCCGCCGCGCCCCTGCCAAAACGTATTCTGGTGCAGGACTTCGCTTACCCGCTCGGGCTCCAAAGCGTTCTCGCCCAGGTAGAGTGGCTTCAGAACGGTGAGTGACCCCTGGACTAACTCGGAACTCGTGAAGACGCTGCCCCAGCCAGTAAGTCCCTCATCCGTCAGCACGGCAATCAGCGTGTGGACGCAGTCGTCCGGCCGTAACTCGTTTGACCAGCCGCCTTCCGGTGTCTTGCCCCTCAGGCCAAAGGCTCGCACGTCTCGTATTTTCATAGGCTCCCTCGCCGGAAGACCCGGGCCTTCGGCTCAAATGGTACGTTCGCCTCCAGCGGGAACATGGGCCGTGCGCAGCGCGTATGTCCCAGACTTTGTAAGTTGGCGCTCGTCGCCCCCGGTGCGTCAACGTTGATCAGTAACTCCGCCCCATCGGCGAAGAACTTTGGCTGGCAATGCGGGCTCTTCACGACTGTCATGTCGAAGTGCGCCGGGTCCAGTCCGTTGGCCAGAAATAGGCTGCGGTCGTATAAGCTAATCGGCCGGCTGGTGATCGCCAGCGTGATCGGCCCGCTCTCAATGACCGCCGTGGGTCCGGCATACCAAGCCTCCCCATGCGACTCGCTCACGACGTGGCCATCCGAGAGGGAACGCACCTGACCCGTGACGCGAACGGGAGTGAAGCGCGGATCGAGGGCGCCTCCCAAAGGCACGGTTACTGAAGCCCCAACGCCGGCGCGAAAGGCCGTGTCCACCGCCGGCTGATCTACGATCGGAATCAGCGCGGTCCTTCGGCAGCCGCTCTCGATCAAGGCTCGCAGGATGGCGTTACTATCGCCCGGAGCCCCGGAACTCGTGGCATCGGCCGCGTCGACAAGCACCACGCGCCCCGTCAGTGAAGAGGCAATCCGCACGCTCTCGATAAGCGGTGTCAGGGGCTGTTGTAAGTGCTCCCGCATCGCCCAGAACTCCTGGGCGATGGAGACGGCCTCGCGTTCGGCGGCGGCGCTGTCGCCATCGGCCACCACCAGGACGTTGGAGCAAAGTTCGGGTACATCGGTGAACGGGTTGCCGATGAACATGCCGCCTGACAAGCCGGCCGCCGCCGCGCGGCGGACGCACCGGCCGAACATACCGGTCTCCGTGATCAGCTCGTAGCCCCGGACCAACGCCGGAATCGGCACCCGCACCGGGACGGGCCTGATCTGGCCGGCGAGTAACCTCGTCAGGAGCACGGCCGCCCGCTCCCCGGTCTCATAAAAGTCGACGTGCGGGTAAGTGAGATAGACGGCCACCGCATCGGCATGCTGTAAGATGCGATCGGTGAGAATGCCATGCAGGTCGAGCGAAACGACGATCGGGATGTGTTCACCCACCATCTTACGGGTCTCGGCGAGTAAGTAGCCCTCGGGGTCGAACTCGTCCTCTGAGGCCAGCGCGCCGTGTAAGGAGAAGTAAATGCCATCCAGCGGTCCGGCCGCGCGCACGGCACCAAGGAACTCACGGGCCAACCGCTCGAAGTCGCCGCTGGCCATCGTACCGCTCGACGTGATGCCGCGGGCGCTGTACCCGGGCACGATTTCTAAGTCCGTCTGCGCTTCGAAGACCCGGAGCGCCCCGCCCATCTCGGAGCGCACCCCGCGATGATAGGCGAGGATTGACTCGCCGCGGTCAATCAGAAAGTCGCTGTACCGCGCCAATACCGGGTTAAAGGAGGAAATCTCCTGCTTGCACTCACTCATCAGGATTCTTCGCATACCGAAGCTCGTAGTCTATCCGAGATTTGGAGTAAACTCAGAAGCCATGAGTACCCTGACCATGGACACCGTGCGGCTGAGCCCGATGGGCGAGACGCAGAAGACTCCGGAGCGGCTCGTCTCGCTGGACGCCTTCCGTGGCTTGACGATGTTATTGTTGATCTCCCATGGCTTCGGCATCTACGAAGCCTTTAAGAACGAGCAGTTCGAACACGCCGCCTGGGCCGGGTGTACGCTGTGGGATCTGATTCAGCCCGCGTTCACCTTCATGGTGGGCGTGGCCATGCCGCTGGCCTTAGCGAAACGCGCCGCCGCTTGGGGCCATGTTCTCTGGCGCGCCCTGGTGCTGGTGTTGCTCTCGAACGTGCTCTCGAACTGGGGGACCACTCAGCCGCTGAAGCTGCAACTGATCAATGTCCTTTGCCAGATTGCCCTGTCTTATGTGGTCTGCTTCCTAATACTGCAAATGCGCTTGGCCTGGCAAGTGTTGGCCGCCGCCGCCCTCATGGCGGCCCATCATGCGCTCTTCTACTTATGGCCCGGGTCGGCGGGACCCTTCGACCCGGCGGGTAACATCGGTGCCGTGCTTGACTTGAAGATTCTGGGTTACAACTATTCGGGTTACTACACGACGATTAACTTCCTGGGCAACGCCATCACGGTCCTCTTCGGCTGCTGGACCGGCCTGCTGATGTTATCGAAGCGCGGCCATATGGAGCGCGTTCGCCTGCTGGTCGCGTGTGGCGTGGCGGCCCTCGCGGTCGGTGCCTTGTTGAGTAACTGGATCCCGATGGTGAAACGGCTTTGGTTGGGTTCGTTCACGTTCTGGAGCGCCGGCTTAGTGCTGCTCGCCTTCGCGGCATTCTATTGGCTGGTTGAGGTGCAAGGCAGTAAGCGCTGGACTTTCCCGCTGGTGGTGGTCGGCATGAACTGCATTTTTATTTATTCTTTCTCGCAAGTACTGCGCGGTTGGCTATCGCGCGGAGTGGCCAGTTTTGACGGCCAGCAGTTCGCAATGTTGGGGCCTGCGGGGGCTATCCCGCACAACCTGATCGTGATGACCGCCATGTGGGGCCTATGTTACTGGCTCTACCGGCGAGGGATTTTCTTTAAGATTTAGCCGCGGCCCACTAAGGGCATGGTGGTGGCCATGACGGTCATAAATTGGACATTGGCGGTGAGGGGCAAGCCGGCCATAAACACGACGGCGTCAGCTACATTCTGGACGTCCATGCGCGGCTCGATCATCGTCGTGCCGTTGGCTTGCGGCACGCCCAGCGTCATGCGCTCGGTCATCTCAGTCGCGGCGTTGCCGATGTCGATCTGGCCGCAGGCAATGTCGAAGGCGCGGCCATCCAGTGAGATCGATTTAGTTAGTCCAGTGATGGCGTGCTTCGTGGCGGTGTAAGGGGCTGAGTGGGGCCGCGGCGCGGTGGCTGAGATAGAACCGTTGTTGATGATCCGGCCTCCCCGGGGCGTTTGCCGCTTCATGAGGCGCATGGCGTGCTGGGCGCAGAGGAAGGAGCCGGTGAGGTTGACGTTGACGACGGCGCTCCATTGTTCGAAGGTCAGTTCGTCCATCGGGATGGCGGGCGCGCCCATCCCGGCGTTGTTGAAGAGTACGTCGAGGCGGCCGTAGCCGGCGTCAATGCGATCGAATAGCGCCTGCACCGAGGCGGGTTGAGTGACATCGGTGGGCACGGCAAGGATGCGGTCTCCTGCGGCGGCGGTTTTCTCTAACTCGGCGGCGCGCCGTCCGGCGGCGACGACGGTGTAACCGGCTTTTTGCAGGGCCAGGCTGACGGCGCGGCCGATGCCGCTACCGGCGCCGGTGACTAAGGCAATTTTGGACATAGACTTATGTTACTTCAGAGCATCGGCGATGGCCTTTTCGGCGAGGGGGGCCATGGCCGCGTAGCCGGCGGCATTGGGAATGAGGCCGTCGATGGTGAGCCCTTTCTTGAACGCGCGGCCATCGGCCAGTGCGCTGTAGAAATCCAAGTAAGTGGACCCGGATTTGGCGGCGTAAGCCTTGAGCCAGTTATTCAGGCCGAGGATCTTACCGGCGGGGCGGCGGGCACCGGAAAAAGGTGTGACCGAAGCCAGCACCACCCGGATACCGTTGACCTTGGCGAGTTCGACGAGGGACATAAAGTTCTCGGCGGACATGGCTTCGGTGGTGGGCCCGGCGGTGCCGGCGATGTCGTTAGTGCCGGCCATGATGACCACGACTTTGGGTTTCAGCGAGATGACATCCTGCCGGAAGCGGAGCAGCATTTGGGCCGACGATTGGCGGGCGATGCCGCGATTGAGGTAGGGCTGGCCGGGAAAGAACGGTGCCCACTGTTCGGTGATTTCGTCGCCGAGAAACACGACGTCCGGCATCCGCTTCAGCTCGGCGTTATCGCTGCCATACTTCGTCAGGCCGGCCCAGTCGTTCAGCAGACGCCGTTCTTCTACCGTCTGGCCCAATAGGCCCAGGCAAGCGAACGCCAGTAAGTACTTCACTTACTTCTTGAGACCGAAGCAATAGAGATTGCCGTCGTAAGTGTTGATGTAGACCTGGCCATTGGCCAGTGCGATGCCGCTCCAGTGATTCCAGTTGGTGATCTGCTTGCCGCTGTTCCACAGTTCTTTGCCGGTTTGGGCGTCGAGGACATACAAAACGGCGTGGGTGGAGAGGGGAATGCGGCGTTCCATGCGGAAATCGAGTCCGACGTCGGGGAAGGCCTGGGCGGTGTTCTCACCGCTGCCATAGGCGAAAATCATGCCGTTGGCGATGAGGGGCGGCTCGGCCTGGTTCATGTCGCGCGAGAGCCAGGCTGGAGTCAATACGGGCTTACCGTTCTTGGTCTCCATTTTGAAGGCGGCGATGGCACCTTTCTTAATTTCGCCGTATTCAAGGGGCGCTTTGTAAGCCGAGTGCTTGGGCCCCCAGAAAGGAGTGAGGATCCAGCGGGTATTTTTTGAGTCTTCCCAGGTGGCGAGCGAGCCCCAGATGCCGGCTTCGGCGAAATCGACCATTTCGTTACAGATGAGGGGCGTGCGATAGGCAGGCGTGCGGTGATCGTCGCCGCCGACGGACTCGGTGTCCATCAGATAAATGCGGCACTCTTTACTGGCGTCGATCATATACTCGCGGCCCTTGTAATCGAAGATAGCCGGAGTAACTTGCATATCCAAGTCGCGCTTGACGAGCCACTCGGCGTTGGAGGGGCCGAAGTAGTCGACTAACTCGAGGGCTTTGGTTTGCGGATTCTGTTTGACGCCGATGATGCCATTGCCATAGACGCCATCCTCGGGGGCCCAGCGGCCGTCGCCGGTGCCGGTGTACATGACGAGATTTTTGCTGATGGCCGGGCCGGAGCGGCCCCACATGCCACCGCCGGCGGGCCCCCAGGAGCCCACGATTTTCGTGGCGAGGTCATAGGTGTAGGCCATGTTGGGATTGCCACCGCAGCCTTGGGCGCTATGGGTGTAGATGACGTTGTTGACGAGGCTCATGGCGTAGGGCTTGCCGTTGGGTGGCATGAACTTGGCGGGGGTGGCGAGGTCCTCGCCGTCGCCGGCGTTGATCTGGTGGAGCTTGCCGTCCCAGCTGGCGGCGTAGATGGTGTACTGGCCGGGCGCTTTGCCGGGGCCGATGGTGGCGTTGGCGGTCATCCCGCCGGGACAAAGAACGCTAGGTCCGCGACCGGATTCGACATAGCTGCTCTCGAATTTCTTGTGCCAGAGGAGAGTGCCGTCGGTGGCATCGAGGGCGTAGAGGTTGTCGGAGACGCCGACCTGGATGACGACTTGTTTGGGGCCCTGGGGGGTGTTGACGCGCCCGATGACCAGCGGCTCAAGTAGCGAGTGCATCTGGCGGGGCTGGTTGTCGAGTTTTTTCTGCCAGAGGAGGGTGAGGCCCTTAACGTTGGAGGGCGTGAGGCGTTTTTCGTCTTTTTGCCAATTGTTACGCCGGACGTCGCCGCCATCGGTTAGCCAGTCGGCACCGAAGGCTAGGGCGCTCATCGTCATTGCGGCGGTCAGGAATCTTCTCATGCTGGTCTCCAAACATCACACTATATCTCAAAGCCAAGGCATTGGATTTAGGTATATGATCTAGATTCCGCCGTGTTCATGAAGGAGTATTGATTCGATGCGAATGTTTGCCTTGGCCGCGGTTGCCGTGGGTTGTGTTTTTGCTCAGCGTGGAGTGGATTGGGTGACCGGGGCGAACGACGCGCACCGGTCGTCGTGGGTGCGCATGGACGCGAAGATCAATAGCGCCAGCATGCAGAAGCCGGGGTTCGGGCTGCTGTGGAAAATGAAGATGAACGGCATGGCGCGGCAGATGAGTTCGCTGATGCCCCCTTCGCTGCTAGAGTTCTACATCAGTTACCGGGGCTTCCGGTCGTTGGCCTTTGTGGGGAACGCGTCGGGCACGGTGACGGGGATCGACATCGATTTGGCGCGCGTGGAATGGGAGAAGAGCTTTGCGCAGCCGGCGGGGGCGAGCACCGTGGCTTGCCCGGGCGGCATCACGTCGGGAGTGGTGCGGGTGGTGAATTCGCTCGCTTTTCCTTCGCCAGCGGGCGGCAGCGGCATTGGGCGCGGCACACCGGCGAAGAGCGGCGTGGGATTGCCGGACGAGGGCGCGGTGACTTTGAAGGCCCCGCCGATGCCGCGGCCGGGTCCGCCGCCGGGAGCGAAGCCGCGGCCGGGCGTGCGGGCCTCCGAGCCGATCAATATGTTTGCGCCCCGGATTCAGTATGCGTATTTTCTGACGGGCGACGGCAAATTTCACTTTCTCTACGTATCGAACGGTGACGAGCCGAACCCGGCGATTGACTTTTTGCCGCCCGGCGCGAATGCGCAGGGGTTAATTGTTTTTGAGAAGGTGGCTTACGTGACGACGGTGAACGGTTGCGGCGGCGTCGATAACGGCCTATGGTCACTGGACCTGGAGACGCGGCAGGTGAAGCATTGGAAGACGGCGGGCGTGGTGGGGACGGCGGGATATGCGTTTGGTCCGGATGGCACGATTTATGTGTCCGGCGCAGATGAAGTGGCGGCGCTCGACCTGAAAACCTTGGCCGTGAAGGGGAGTTTTAAGCCAGGCGGTTTGCAGTTCACGTCGTCTCCCGTGGTGTTTGAGTTCAAGGGCAAGGATCTGCTGGCGGTGACGACGAACGATGGCGCGATGCACGCGATCGATACGGCTGACTTGAGCAAGCCGCTGGCGAGTACGCCGCCGTTCGCGGCGAAAGATTTTGCGGCCGGCGCGGTGGCGAGTTGGCAGGACGCGGCGGGAGTGCGGTGGATCCTGGTGCCGGCGGGCGGCAATGTCTCGGCTTGGAAATTAGTGGAGAAGAACGGCGGCGTGGCGTTTGAGGCCGGTTGGACTTCGCGGGACATGATGACGCCGGTGACGCCGGTGATCGTGAATGGCGTGGTGTTTGCCTTGGCGAGCGGCGAGTTCCGGTCAAGCGACGCCGGAATGACAGCGGCGCAGCGTGCGGCCAAGTCGACCAGGGCGGTGCTCTATGCGCTGGATGCGGCGACGGGTAAGGATGTTTGGAATAGTGGCGAGACGATCGGTACGTTTGTGGATACGGGCCGGATGGCGGCGGGCGCGGGCCGGATTTATGTCGGGGCGCACGATGGCACGCAGTATGCGTTTGGGCTGGGAATTGAGCATTAGATTTAGATGCTGCTAGCGATTGACGCGGGTAATACCAATCTGACGATTGGGGTTTACCGGAAACGTAAGTTAGAAACAAGTTGGCGTTTGCGGACGGTGCGTGAGCGCACGGCCGATGAGTGGGGCATCCTGCTGCGCGAATTGTTTGAGGCGAACTCGATGCGCTTTGCGGAGGTGTCGGGGATTGTGGTGTCGAGCGTGGTGCCACCGATTGACGCGCCTTTGAATACGATGGCGCGGCGTTATTTTTCAACGGCACCCATGTTTGTGACGGCCGAGAGTAACTTGGGATTGAAGATACTCATCGACCATCCGCGCGAAGTAGGAGCGGACCGGGTGGTGAATGCGGTGGCGGCGTATGAAAAGTACGGCGGGCCGGTGGTGGTGGTGGATTTGGGGACGGCGATTAACTTCGATGTGGTGTCGGCCCATGGCGAGTTCTTAGGCGGATTGATTTGCCCCGGGTTGGGCATTGCCATTAGCGGTCTGTTCGAGAAGGCGGCGCGGCTGCCATTAGTGGATGTGGCGGAGCCCAAGCGCTTGATCGGCACGAACACGGTGGACTGTATCCAGAGCGGGCTTTACTATGGGACGATCGGGACGATTGATGGGATTATGGCGCGGTTGATTGGCGAATTAGGACCGAAGACGCGCTGTGTGGCCACGGGTGGGCAAGCGCATTTGATGGCGGGCGGGTCAGCGTTTATTCAGACGGTGGATGAGGGTTTGACGCTCGACGGGCTGGAAATGATTTGGGAGCGCAATCTTGTCCGCGGTTGATGAAAAGGATTGGCCGGGTAACTACTTCAATTATTTCACCGAGATTGAGGAGCATTTCCAACGGGCGCGGGGAACGAGTCTGTTTCTTTTGTCACCGCTCGATTGGGCGCTAATTGAGACCTGGAAGAATTCCGGGATTCCTTTGGAGGCGGTGCGCCGGGGGATTGAGCGCGCGTTCGAAAAATGGAAGACGAGTAAGCGGCGGCAAGCGGTGAATTCGCTGGCTTATTGCACACAGGCAGTGATGGAAGAGGCCGAGATTATGGCCAAGGGTGGGGTGAGCCAGCCGGTGATTCCGCAAGAAGCGCCTTTTCCGGTGGAGGAATTACGGCAGCACTTACTCTCCAATGCCGAGTTACTCGCGGCCAAGGGCTGGAGGGAATTGGCGGCGTCGCTGAATAAGTTAGCGAGTGAAGCGGAGCAGCATTTAGCGGGGCTGGAAGAGTTAGAGTTGCGGCTGACGGTGATTGAGGAGAAGATGCTGGCGGAGGCACGGGCGGGTCAGAGCGAAGAGCAATTGCTGAAGGTGCGCCGGGAGATGGAGAATTCGCTAAGGCCTTATCGCGGCAAGATGACGGCAGACCAGTTGTCGCGGCTGGAACGGCAGTTTGTGGATCGGGCCGTGTTGGAGCAGGCGGGGCTGCGGCGGCTGAGTTTGTTCTATTTGCATTAAGGCTCGAAAACTTGGACACCGCTCGGGATGCCGCCAATTTTTTAAGAGACGGGCCGGGGGCCAGGCCCACATGGGGTTGGATTAGACTCAGGAGAGATGAATCGCCGATCATTACTGGCCCTGGCGGCCGCGCCCGCTTTTGGGATTAAGAAGCAGCTTGGGCTGCGCGTCGCTCCTTTTGCGGCGGACGTGACACCGCCGTTAGGGAGCCCACTTTGTTTGGGCCTGGTGATGCCGGGGACTAGCGTGAGCGACGCTTTGGAGGCTCGCGGGCTGGTGCTGTTGCCGGAAGGCCAGCAGCCGATTGTGATTTGCGCCGTGGATTGGCTGGGGATCGGCAATAGCAGCCATGATCGTTGGCGGGCGGCGCTGGCGGTGGCGGCGGGGACGATCCCTTCGCGGGTGGCCGTGCAGACGGTGCATCAGCATGACGCGCCGGGCGACGATGCGTCCGCCGAAGAATTGCTGCGGATGCGTGACCTGCCGGGGGTGCTGCAGGACGAGCCCTTTGCGCAGGCGGCGCTGTCGCGCGTGGTGGCGGCGGTACGGAAGGCGAAGAGCTCGCGGGTGACGCATATCGGTGTGGGCCGGGCGGTGGTGAAAGACATTGCCTCGAACCGGCGGATCTTGACGCCAGCAGGCAAGTTTCTATTTCAGCGGTTCACGGCGTGCAAAGGGTCGCCTTATTGCGACGCACCCGTGGGTTTAATCGATCCGCAGTTAGACTCGGTAAGTTTCTGGGATAAGCAGCGACGGGTGGCGACGCTGACTTACTATGCGACGCATCCGATGAGTTACTACGGTAAAGGGGCCATTAGTGCCGATTTTGTGGGGATGGCACGGCGTCAGCAACCGGAGACTTTCGCCATTCATTTTACGGGGGCGGCGGGTAATATCGGGGCGGGGAAGTATAACGATGGGGCGGAGGAGAACCGGGCCAAGTTAGCGGGGCGGTTGGGTGAGGCGATGGCGGCGGCGCGGGGGGCGGAGACGCGATATCCGGTGGAGGCCCCGCGCTGGAAAGTGGTGTCGCCGCCGTTGCCGCTGCGGCCCGAGTTTACGGAAGAGCGAATTCTGGCGGATATGGAGAATACGAAGCTGATTCCGCGGGACCGGGCAAGCGCGGGGCGCTATCTGGCGTGGCACCGGCTGGTGAAGGCGGGCCGGCGGATTGACATTTCATCGTTGCGGCTGGCCGGGGTGAGCCTGTTGCACATGCCGGGCGAGTTGTTTGTGGAGTATCAATTGGCGGCGCGGAAGATGCGTGCGAATGAGGCGGTGGCGGTGGCGGCGTATGGGGATTACGGGCCCATGTATATCGGGACGCGGAAGGCTTACGCGGAGGGCGGATATGAGACGGGGATTGTTTCGCGGGTGGGCCCGGGGGCGGAGGATGTGTTGATGGGGGCGATGCGGGAGGTGTTGCTTTAAACCCGGTGTTTGGGAACCCGGTGTTTGGACGTAACTGATTCCATTCCCGTACGTTATACTTCAGTAGGAGGGCTCTACTCACTTGAATACGCGCCTTAAGTTTATCTTCGTGGCCGTCACCACGCTTTTCGCCGCCGCGATGCTGGTTGGCCAAGTGATTGGTCGGGCGAGCAACCCGGAAGACGCTTACCGCCATCTGGCCGTCTTTACCGACGTTTTGTCCCGCATTAAGAGTGAGTATGTGGAAGAGCCGGACATGAAAAATGTCACGATTGGGGCGGTGAATGGCCTGCTGGAAGCCGTTGACCCGTATGCCAGTTATCTGAACGCCGACCAGTACAAGCAGTATCTGAAACAGAAGGACCTCAAGAAAGCCAGCGTCGGTTTGGTGCTGTCGAAGCGCTTCG
Source organism: Bryobacteraceae bacterium (assembly GCA_031367405.1). Lineage (GTDB taxonomy): Bacteria > Acidobacteriota > Terriglobia > Bryobacterales > Bryobacteraceae > JALHNI01. The sequence goes on along the minus strand of JANLPT010000170.1, from coordinate 39,314 downwards.
GCTACATCAGTATTGTGGACGCCATCCCTGGCTCTCCGGCCGACAAAGCGGGCCTCACCACGGGCGACATGATTGAGACCATCAACGCGGTGGCCACCCGCGACATGCCGCTCGCTTTCGCCGAAATTCTGCTGCAAGGCGACGCCGGCACGACGATTGACCTTTCCGTGCTGCGCGTCCGCAAACCGGAGCCCAACAAGATGACGCTGACCCGGGCGATGGTGGTGCTGCCCGCGATCATTAGCAAGCTGCTGCCTGACGGCGTTGGCCATATCCGCGTCCAAAGTCTCGAAGAGGGCAAGACGGTGCAAATCGCCGCCGCCATCCGCGACATGGAAAAGCAAGGTGCCAAAAAGCTGATTCTGGACTTGCGCAATGCGGCGTTCGGTTCGCCGGAAGAGGGCGTCGCGCTGGCCAATCTCTTTATCGACAAGGGCCTGATCACTTATTCGCAAGGACAGCGTTACTCGCGTAAGAATTTCGAAGCCACGGCGGGCAACCAGATCTGGAAGCTGCCGGTGGTGGTGTTAACGAACCGGTCCACCAGTGCAGGAGCCGAGATCGCGGCCAGCGCTTTACTTGATTCCAAGCGCGCCGAAGTAGTGGGTGAGCGCACCTATGGCGATGCGGCCAAGCGGGAAGCGATCACGATGGAAGACGGCAGCGCGGTGATTCTGGCGGTGGCGAAATTCTATCACGCCAATGGCAAGAGCATTCAGGAAGCGGCGGTGACGCCGACGCGCGTCGTCGTCGATACGGCCGCCGCCGTGGTTCTTGACGAAGACGACGATACGGAAAAGCCCGACAAGGGCAAAGAGTCAAAAGATTCGCCGAAGAAAGCCGATGAGGATCTCATCCTCAAAAACGCTCTTGAGGTACTGAACGGCATCCCGAAAGCCGCCTAAAGTCTCAGCATGCCCCTTTACGAGTATCTTTGCGAAAATTGCGATAAGAAGTTCGAAGTGATTCAGAAGTTCTCTGACGATCCGGTACAGGTTTGCCGGCTGTGCGGCGGAGGGCCGGTGGAGAAGCAGATGTCGGCGCCGGGCATTCATTTCAAGGGGTCGGGCTGGTATATCACGGACTATGCGAAGTCGGGTGGCAAGGTGCCGGCGAGCGATGGCGGGAAAGCGGACAAGGCGGAGAGAGCCGGTACGGCGACTTCGGAAAGCAAGACCGAGACTAAGCCGGACGGCAAGGCTGATACTAAGGCGGCTACTCCGGCTCCTGCTGCTGCGCCCGCGCCGGTCTCCCCGAAGCCTGCGGCTACTAAGTCGGATTAAGTCGGGTTTATGTCCGTAGTACCCGCTTACTCTCTATGCTCGTCAGGCGGGTCCCCCGGTCTGGCCGGAGGCCCGCCCCACTGGGAGCCTGATGGTTTTCAAGACGGGGAATCAAGTAGGGCGTGGCATGGCCATCCAGGATAGGGTTTCGTCCCAGGTGAGTAAGCCCGTGGTGGAGCCCATGCGCTGCACTGTCAAGGCACCTACGGCATTCGCTACTTGGCCGGCCTCGAAGGGATGCATTCCGCGGGCCAAGCCGTTTAGAAACGCTCCTGCGAAACAGTCTCCTGCTCCGGTGGTGTCGATGGCGCGCACCGCAAAGCCCGCCACTTGCGCTGCCCCGTCGCGCGTGGCCACGTAGCAGCCGCGCGCCCCTAGCTTCATCACAAATAAGGGCATCCCGAAGGCCACCGCATTCCTCGCCGGATCGTCCAAGCCGGTGAGCATCCGGGCCTCATCCTCATTGACGAACAGGACGTCCAGATGAGGCAAGCAGGGCTCCAGCAGCTTCATCCATTCGCCGCGAGAATCCCAGGCGGTGTCGAGCGAGGTGGTTAAGCCTGCCGCGCGGGCGGCGCGCAAGGTATCTGCCGCCAGGGGCCGCAGGTGGGGGAGCGCGAACAGGTTCGCCAGATGATAGTGGCCGCAACCGGCTATCCGTTCCGGCGTAAAGCCGATGCCCCCGGCAAACACGTCGAGGCTGGCACCCGGCAGGTGCAGAAACGTCCTGGCGCCATCGCTTTTCACGAGAGCGATGCTGGTGGCGGTGGGGGTGCCGCCGGTCTCCAAATGCGCCAGATCGACGCCGGTGGCCAGTAGGCGCGCGCGGCAGGCTTCGCCATTCGCATCATGGCCAATCCTGCCCAGGAGGCGCGCTTGACCACCCAAAGCCGCGATGGCCGCCGCCGTGTTGGCCCCGTTGCCGCCCAAATGCTGCTCAATCGATTCCACCCATTGCGTGATGCCCCAGGTGACCTGATCCACCGGGCGCACCACCAGGTCAAGCACCACATTGCCCGAGACCAGGATCCCCACGCTCATCGCAAGCTCGTCCCACTCACCAGCGCTTCGAGGGCGCTGATGGGTACGGGCACGCGCCCCTTTACCCGACGGCCTTCGGACGTGATCTCACTGCCGTTGAGATAGCGCGCCAGGTTACCAGCTTTTACCAGGACGCCCAAGTCGCGGGCGGTACCTACGGCCGATGGCGAGTCGCGGGTTTCGAGGGCGAAACGCAGCTCGAGCGAGGCCGGCAGGCGCGGCGTCAGCCAGAACGTCAACCGTTCTACGCCCGGCAGTGTTTGGAGTAAGGGCACTTCGGCGGGCCCCAAACCGGAGGCCCAAACCGGCGAGCCGAGAAATTCGCCTTTTACTGCCGAGCGTCGTGCGGGAAGCAACGCGCGCGCGTCGCCGGTGCCGCTCGCAAAAGCGTACAACCCTGGGCGGATCGGGACAAACGACATCGGCGGCGCGCCCGGCACGTAGCAATAGCCTTCGGTGCAGACGCCGGCGTTGGCCATGGCATACGACCGCAGGCGCGTGGCATCGAAACGGCCGGCGATGACGGCGTACTGCGCGGTGCCTCGCTTGGCCAGCACCACGGCGTCGAGGTGCTGGCGGTAGTCGAAGCCGGATTGCGCCACGAACCGGCGGTACTCGGGATCCTCGGCGGCGCGCGTTCCGGCCAAGCGTTCCAGGAGCCCGGTGCGGCGGAGCAGTTCGACATCCAGAAAGGCGTAGAATGCGGCGTTCGCGGGCGCATGGCGCAGCAACTCTTCGGCGGTACCGCTGGCGCGAACCCGAGTGAAGGCGAGCCAACCTAGCAGCAAAATGCAGAGCGCCAACACCGTCAATAACACTTGCCAGGTTCGGGGGAAGTTGTTCACTTTACGCAGTATACCGTCGGGGCGGTCAATCTGCGGAAGCTGCTTTCGACAAGCCTTTCGATGCGGTGGAAGGCACCAGGACGCGTCCCCGCCGCAGTTCCAATTCTCCGCGGCGCGCCATCGCGTTGAGCGCACTGGAAGTGGTTTCGCGGGAGGCACCCACCAGCAGTGCCAATTCCGCCTGGGTGAGTGGGATGCTGTGGACCAGGCGATGGGAGGCCAGGCTGGGGACCAGCGGACAACCCGGTGCCAGTTGCGCGAGCATGGCCACAATCCGATCATCCGTGCTCAAGTTCGCTAAGCGTTGAAAGCTTATTTGCTCAAGTACCAGCTTTTGCCGGATCATCAGGGCGACCCCTCGCCAGAGCTCAGGATCGCGACGGGCCATGCGCTGGAACCACGCCACCGGCATCCGCAGGATTTCGCCTTTCATGATGCGGGTGGCGTGCGCCCAGTAGACTTCTTCGCCCCAAAGCGCTTCGTCACCGAACAATTCCCCCGCGCGGACAATGTTGAGCTTCGGCCCTTGGGCACCACCTTGATGGGTGAGCTTCACCATTCCAGAGCGGGCGAAATAGATCCATCGCGCACTTTCGCCCGCCCGGTAGATTTCGCGGGTAGTGGCCGCGACGATCTCCACTTGGTGATCGCGGGCCAGCAGGTCCTCGATGGCGTCTTTCAATGGATTGGGAGTGGTCAAGATTAATTGAAGTATAGAGAAGCAGTTGTAACCAAGCTGTTAACTCTGAGTGGTGAACGGAAGAGTTAGCATCTCGGTACTTTAGTCCTGTAGGTACCAGTATGGGGACCGCTTAGGTACAGACGGCCAGTTTCTTCACCATTCTGACCCGATCCGGTCCAGCGGGGCCCACCACGCGAAAGCCCCCCGCTTTCTCGAAAAAGCCGGCCGTTTGCGGAGTGGTTTCCAATTCGACCATGGAAATACCGGGTAATTTCCCGATCTCCCGCAAACGGAAGAACAGCAGAAACTTCCCCAGGCCATTGCGGTGCAGGTCGTGCCGGATGAGGGTCCAGGTTAAACGGGCGAATCCGGGCTCGGACGAGTGACAAAAGCCTCCACAGCCGAGTAACTCGCCTTCATTCTCCATCACATAATAACTACCGGGGGGCGATTGCAGAAACTCCTCGAACGTGTTTTGACCGGCGGCCGGCTGATTCGAGTGAAACAGCCGCAGGCATGCCTCGGCATCGCTTCGTGAATAGTTTCGAATGTCCATCGTCAGTTACTTAGCATACTGCGCAAAACAAACCAGACATTCGCTGGCCGCTCCGCCAATCGCCGCATGAAGTAGGGGAACCACGCATCGCCGTAGGGGACGTAAAGACGGAGCCGGTAGCCTTCGCGAATTAAGTGACTCTGTAACTCCCGCCGCACGCCGTAGAGCATTTGGTACTCAAACTTATCCTTGGGATAGGTTCGCGCCAAGTCGATCATGCGCTCGTCGTGGCTGGCGATGGCCGGATAGGTCCCTTCTTCCAAGAGTAGCTTGGCGAGCTTCAGATAGTTGGCATCGACGGCTGCTTTGTCGAGGAGAGCCAGCTCAGTGGGCTCCTGATAGGCACCTTTACACAGGCGCACGGGAACGCCCAGCGCATTCAAATGCCGGATGTCGGCTTCGCTGCGATGCAGGTAAGCCTGAATGACGGCCCGGACGGCCCCATGTTGGCGATGCAGTTGCGTGATGATGTCGAGCGTTCGCGCCGTATAAGCGGTGGATTCCATGTCGATTTCAACGCGCGTGCCGAGGGCGCGCGCCTGTTCGACCAATGGCTCGACGTTGCGCAAACAGAGGGCCGTACTGAGGTCGAGGCCAAACTGGGTGAGTTTGATTGACACGGTGGCTTGCCGCGCACCTAGGCGGCAAAGCGCTTGATGAATCGCGGCCGCCGACGCCGATGCTTCGGCTTCGGTGGCGACGTTCTCGCCTAAATGATCCAGACTGACGAGATAGCCTTCGGCATTGAGCGAGAGCGCCAAAGCCAACCCTTCATCCAAGGTTTCGCCGGCCACAAAACGGCGGGTTAGGGGCTTGGCGAAGGGCGAAGTTTCCATGAAACGGCGCAACCAGCGCTGGCGGGCCAAGTAAAGTAGGAGGAAACGAAGCATGGCCGTCAAAAGCTATTGTCGCCTAAGCGGGGCTAACCGATCAGCCAGACTGCGCCGTAACCCAAAGCAGTGCCGATTAAGGCCCCGGCCAATACGTCACTGAGGAAGTGCATTCCCAGCAAGATGCGCGACGCCGCGATCGACAAGGCGCAGAACCCCAGGCCCCAAACTGAATCGGGATAGTGCGAAATCAGGGGGGCCGCGAAGGCGAAGGCGGTGATGGTATGTCCGGAGGGGAACGAAAATTGGTCGGGCGGCAGTAGCGTGCTCCAGCAATGTGGCTCGATGGTGTAAGGCCGCCGGCGCCCGGTGATCTTTTTCACGCGGATGAAGAGCAAGACTCCGACGGTGCCCGCCAGCATGGCCGCGCCGACAGCCTGCCAGCGTTCTGCACCGCCAAACAGCAGCACTACGGCGCACATGGCGTACCAGAGCCAACCATCGCCGCCCCGGGTCGCACACACCATCCACAGCCGGATCCACAATGGCGCACGCCATCGATTCACGCGCCGCATGAGCGCATGATCACGGTCGTTGAGGTAGCCGATTAACGTGTGGCCCATAGGAGCTTCCCATCATCACCATAGCGGAAATATATGACAAGGCGATCAAAAGACGAATAATCATTGATGAATCGTAAAAGGTTCGAGATCGAAACGCTACACTACAATCTGTAACCAGGAATGAAGATCGACATAATCTTTTTCGACGCGGGCGGCGGCCATCGCGCGGCCGCGACGGCGCTGGAATTGGCGATTGCCCAGCGGAACCCGCATTGGGAGGTCCGGCTGGTGCACTTGCAGGAAGTACTCGATCGGATCGATGTTTTTCGCCAAGTATTCCGCCTGCGCCTCGAAGACGTCTACAACTTACTCTTACGTAAAGGCTGGACCCTCGGTTCCGGTTTCATGCTGCGAGTGATGCACTCGATGATTCGACTTTACCATCCGCTGCAAGTGTGGCTGCTGAAAAAGCATTGGCAAAAGGAGCCGCCGGACGCCGTGCTGTCGGTGGTTCCTAACTTCGACCGGGCCCTTTACCAAGCTTGGCAGCAAGTAAAACCCGGCGCACCGTTCGTCACCGTCATCACCGACTTGGCCGACTTCCCCCCGCACTTCTGGCTGGAAGCGCAAAAGCAAATCGTCTTTTGCGGCAGCGCCAAGGCGGAACAACAGGCCCAGGAAATCCTCGCGCCCGGCAGCCAGATTATTCGCACGTCCGGCATGGTGCTGCATCCGCGCTTCTATGAGCCCATCGCGGTGGATCGCGACGCCGAGCTGAGACGACTAGGGCTTGACCCGGCGATCCCCACGGGCATCATTCTTTTCGGCGGCTACGGCTCCTCCGTGATGCCCAAAATCATCGACCGTCTGAAGGGCTTCGAAGACCGCGTTCAGTTTATTGTGATTTGCGGTAAGAATGAAAAGCTGCTCGAGCGGATGAAGGCGATGCCGACGCCGCTCAAGGTGCACATCGAAGGCTTCACCAAGGAAATCCCCTATTTCATGCACCTGGCGGACTTCTTCATCGGCAAACCCGGGCCCGGTAGTATTAGCGAAGCGCTCCACATGAAGCTGCCCGTCATTGTGGAACGCAATGCCTTCACTTTGCCGCAGGAACGCTACAACGCCGACTTCGTCAGGGAGCAGGAAGTCGGCCTGGTTTTGGATAACTTCGACGAAATCTCCAAGGCCGTCGAGGAACTGCTCGAGCCCAATAATTTTGCGCGTTTCCGGGCCAAGGCCGCGGCCATGCAGAACCGCGCTGTCTTCGAAATCCCCGTCCACCTCGAAAAACTGCTGTCATAAGGGAATGCGATTTTCGGTTGTCCTGCTCGCCCTCCCGCTGTTGGCCCAAATCGATCAACCGACTGACCTTACTGGTTGGCTGAACGCCAAGGCCCAGAAACTGCTGGCCGAACGCCGCGCCACCATTGCCGCGATCACGACGCCGGCCCAGGCGCGCGAGCGGCAAGCTTGGGTCCGCGGGAAGTTACTGGAGTTGTTGAAAGGTCTGCCCGAGTATAAGGGCCCGTTAAACGCCCGTACCACGGGCACCATTGAACAGGCCGGCTACCGCATCGAAAAAGTGATCTTCGATAGCCTGCCCAAATTCCCCGTCACGGCCAATCTCTACGTTCCTGTGACGCCCGGCCGCCACCCCGCGATCTTGTTTTCTATGGGCCACTGGGACGAAGGCAAGCCAGTGGCGCAGTTACTCGCCGGCAACCTCGCGTTGCAAGGCTTTGTCGTACTGGTTTATGACCCGATCGGCCAAGGCGAACGGCTCCAATCCTATGACCCTTTTCTGCGCCGCGCCCGCGCGGGCGGCAGTGTGGAGCAGCACTTTATGGCGGGGGCATCCGCCATCCTGGCGGGCGATAACTTTGCCCGCTATATGATCCATGACTCGATGCGCGCCATCGACTATCTACAATCGCGCGCCGAGGTGGACGGCGATAAGATCGGCGCTACCGGCTGTTCCGGCGGCGGCACGCAAACCACTTTCGTGGCCGCGCTGGATCCTCGGGTGAAGGCCGCCGCGCCCGCCTGCTACATGCAGAGCTTCGAAGTGCTTTTCCCGGGAGACATCGGTGACTCTGAGCAAAGCTGGCCGGGTTTTATCGCGGCCGGGCTCGACCAAAAGGACTTTGTCGAAGCCTTCGCGCCGAAGCCCTGGCTGATCGCCTCCACCGACGGCGATTTTTTCCGTCCTGCTGGGGCGAAGGCCGTTTACGACGAAGCGAAGGCCTATTACAAGCTCCTCGACGCCGAGTCACAGGTGGCTTGGGTGGTGGGGTCTGGTCCGCATGGCACGCCTCCTGAGGTCCGGCAAGCGATCTACGGCTGGTTCACCCGCTGGCTGCAAGCTTCGCCTACGCCCGCGGCCGAGGTGGCCGTTAAGATTCTGCCTGACCATGAACTTTGGGCCACCAAGACTGGCCAAGTCGGCCCCGAATTAGGTGCGCGCGATGTGGTCGATATCATTAAGGAACGCTGGGACGCGCGCGTCCCGGTGATGCCCAAGAAGCTCGCCGTCATCACGACGCCGTCAACGCCCCCCCGGACCCGCGTCATGAAAGACACGACCGTCGATGGTATGCGCACCCTCGACATCCTCCTCGAATCCGAACCCGGCCTCTGGATCGCCGCCCGCGTAATGAACCCCGACCATAAGGGTGGGGATGTCCTCATGCTCGAGCCGGCTCTCTTAGCCCATTCCATCGCCCGCCAAGGCCATCGCGTGATGACGCTGCGAGTGAGAGGCATTGGCCCGGCGGTCCCCGACTGGATCCGCAACGGCGGCGATTTTTACCCCAACACGCGCGCCTGGTTTATTGACCCGGCGCGGCCGATGGCCGAGATGCGAGCTTATGATATCCGCCGCGCCGTGGATTACTTGAGTTCGCTTGGCTCAACCGAAGTCCGCGCGATGGCGAGCGGAGTGCCCGGCTTCTGGCTGCTGAGAGCGGCTCACGGCGATCCTCGACTTACGAAAATCTGGCTAGATCGCACGCCCGCCACTTACTGCGGTGTGATCGGAACGCCGGTCCACCGCGACTTACACGACGCGGCCGCGCCGGGAGCCTGTCTTAGTGGCGACTGGATGGATCTTCGCGACAATCGCACGCTGTGGTCTGATCCGACGGATTGGCTGCGGAATGTCAAGGGCGGGCTTCCCAATTACGTCTACCGCCACTTCGATCAGGGGGACGCCGCACTGGTCAAGAGCTTCCTCGAGTAACTTGGGGTGGGCCGACATCGGGTCCATGCCGGACGTGATGGCCTACGGCGACACCCGCGACGCGGCTATCGCCAATGTCCGGGCCTTGGCCCTGCGCGTCGCGGCCGGCTGTATTGACCATGGCGAGGAAGCTTTGACCGTGTGAATATGTTCTTATCGCAGGACGGTGAGATCCCCTTCCTGACGGTCGGGGTTCTGCGGCAAGCCGATAAAGTTATATATCACCCGGTCTTGGCATTAGACCCAAGCCAAACCCAAAACCGCGTCCACCCAATCTGGCGCTATCTGAGGAAGTGGGCATCCACGGGTACGCGTGCACGGCCGGTACAGGCCGCTAGGTCAACCACCCATGAAGAGCCAGTCGGTCAGTATTGATCATTGCCGACTAAGCGCTGGCGGACTTATCCTAAGCCAGGCTCTAACTCTAAAGAGGCATACTGGCGAGTCACTTGATTTGAAACAGTAGGAGTCCACTCGAGCCGCGACCGGAGGAAGCGGGCAGATGTTAGCGAAATGGATTCCGGCCCGGTTCCTCCGGTCTCGGCTCCGGTCGCGGCCCAGGTCCTTGCTCAATGCCACTGGGGGCGGTAGTCATTGGGGGCGATTCATGCAGATAATGACTGCGACTCCCCAAGCTAACAACGCGGGTAGTTCCCACTCGCTGGGTAGCACGAATCCTAATACCGTTCCGACTATGACCGCGATGAGCCGAGCCACCATGGACGGCGTCTCGCAGGTTTGCGGACTCTTGCGGCCCAGATTGATTCGGGTGGATAGGTGCCGAACGCCTGGGTATACGCCGCGCGGGTCTCTTCCGTTGAGGCCGGCCGGTTTAGACGAAGCTCGATTTCGGCGGCCTCGGGAAGTTCTCGCCAGGAAGGTAGTTCGCGATGGAGATCCCAAGCGGCCTGGATCGGCGGGGGAGCGGCTATGGGGTGCGTCGAGGTGAGCGCCAGATAGAGGAACTTGCGGTATTCAGTGAATACGTGTTCGGCGAAGGCGACCGTCCAGCCTTGGCGCTTGGCGAGCGTCTCCCAAAAAGCATATTGCGCGGCGGGGTCGCCTACGCGAAGCTCTGACCAGCACGCCCAGTCGTGTTGCTTCGTCGCCATCCCCTTAGGGAATCGGCGCAATTGCGGGTAACTTTAGCCCCCCAAATTAGTTTTGCCCGGACCGCTGTCGCCAGCGAACCGGGCAAATATTTTTCCCCCACGGGCTCGAATTTTCAGGCTACCACGCTTGGCGGTAGAGATGCAGGAGGTCGGCTTCGGAACACGGCCGCGGATTGAGCCGATGGCAGCCATCCTCCATGGCCTTGGCGGCCAGCATGTCGAGGGCGCCTTCTGGAACGCCATAGTCGCGCAAGCGGGGGGCGATGCCGAGCATGGCATTTAAACGGCGAACGGCCGTGGCGGAGTCCGGCCCACCGAGGACTTCGCTCAACTCTGCCAGCCGGGCGGCCGCCACCGCCGAGTTGAACTCGATCACGGCCGGGAGCAGCACGGCATTGGCGGTGCCATGATGCATGGCGAACTCCGAGGAGAGTGGATGCGCGAGCGAATGCGTCGCGCCTAGCCCCTTTTGAAAAGCGATGGCCCCCATCATCGACGCCATCATCATCCCGGTGCGCGCTTCGAGATCCCGCGGATCGCGCGCCAAACGCGGCAAATGCTCCGCGCAAAGCTTCACGCCAGCGAGACCGATGCCGTCGCAAATCGGATGGTAGCCGCGCGCAACATAAGCCTCGAAATTATGGGTTAGGGCGTCCATGCCGGTGCCGGCCGTCACGCCGGCGGGCAAACCGAGGGTGAGTTCGGGGTCGTTCAGCACGACGCCGGCGATGAGAAACGGGCTAAAGATCACGGTCTTGCGATTGGTGGCTTTCAGCGTAATCACCGCCGAGCGCCCCACTTCGCTGCCGGTGCCCGACGTGGTGGCGAGGGCGATGAAAGGCGGCAGGTCACGCGTGATTCTGGCGTCGCCGCCGAGCAGGTCATCGTAGTCAGCGAGAGGCAAAGGATGCGTCACTTTGAGGCGAATGGCTTTGCCGGCGTCGAGCGGCGATCCGCCACCCAGGGCCACGACGGAGTCGCAGCCACCGGCCCGGTAAGCGGCCACCCCATCGCTGACGTTCTGCTCGGTGGGATTGGGGTCGACGGCGTCGAAGACGGTGACGCCGGGTAACAGGCGGTGGACGAGATCGAAGGCGGCAGTCCGGCGCAGGCCGCGGTCCGTCACCAGCAGGGGGCGGCGCAAGTGGCGGCGCTCGCATTCGCCGGGCAACTCCTGGACGGCGCCGGGGCCAAAAATGATCGCGGTCGGGAAAGAAAAACGATGCAGCGGCATGATCCTTGAGGATAGCGAAACTTACAATAGGAAGAGCGTGCAAGAAGAAGTCGCGGGAAAAATTTATGATGGACGGCTGGCCAAACGCCTGTTGCGGTACCTGCTGCCGTACCGGCGGACGGTGGCTTGGGCACTGCTGCTGTTGATCGCCAACGCGACTTTGCAACTCGCGGGCCCGCTGCTCACCAAACTCGTCGTGGATTGTTACCTGACGAAAGGCGGCTGCGCCGTGGCCGCCACCGCTTGGCTGCCCAACGACCCCCGCCAAGGCATTTACCTCATCATCGCCATCTATCTCGCCGCCATCGTGCTCACGATGATGGCCGAGTTCGGCCAAACCATGCTGATGCAACGCACCGGACAAATGGCGATGTTCGACCTGCGCCGTGAAGTGATGGCCCACCTCCAACGCCTGGACGTGGCATTCTTCGACCGCAACCCTGCCGGGCGTCTGGTGACGCGCGTCACCTCCGACGTCGACACGCTTAATGAGATGTTTACCTCCGGCGTGGTGACGATCATTGCCGACTTACTGTTACTCGTTCTTATCGTCATCACCATGCTCAAGATGAGCGTCAGCCTCACCTTGATCCTGCTGGCGGTGATGCCCTTCGTGATCCTGACCGGTGCCATCTTCCGGCGAAGCGTCACTTACGCTTATCAGAAGACGCGCGTGGCCGTGGCGAAGATTAATGCTTACATTCAGGAGCACATTAGCGGCGTGCAGGTATTGCAGCTCTACAATCGCGAAGCCCATGCCTGTGCCGGCTTCGAAAGTATCAATCAGGAGCATATGGACGCTTTCAAAGAAGGCATCCATGCTTATGGCTGGTTCTACCCGGTCACCGAACTTTTGACGATGATCTCCTTTGCCGGGCTGCTGAGCTATGGCGCGATTCACGTGCATAGCAAGACGCTTTCGCTGGGTGTGCTGCTGGCCTTCATCCAATACGGCTTCCGCTTTTTCCGGCCCATTGCCGACATGAGCGAAAAGTACAATATTCTGCAAGCGGCAATGACCGCGTCCGATCGCGTGTTCAAGTTACTCGACACGACGCCGCTGATTGTCGCGCCGGCCAAGCCGCGGGCATTTCCAGTCACAGCGGCGGCCATCGAATTCGACCAGGTGTGGTTCGCCTATCAGGATGAAAATTGGGTATTGCGCGACGTGAGTTTTTGTATCGAACCGGGCCAAACATTTGCTGTGATTGGCCACACCGGGGCGGGGAAGACGACCCTGATTAGCTTGCTGCTGCGTTACTACGACGTGCAGCAAGGGGCGATCCGGATTGGCGGCATTGACCTGCGGGAGTTCGATCCGCTCGACTTACGCCGGCATTTTGGCGTCGTGCTGCAAGACCCTTTCTTATTTACCGGAACCATTGGCGAGAATATCCGGCTGGGGGACGATCAACTGAGTACTCAGGACTTAGAAAATGCGGCGCGCGAAGTGAACTTACTCGACTTCATCCAGACGCTTCCCAACGGCTTCGACTACGAAGTGCAGGAGCGTGGTTTAGGCTTATCCACCGGCCAAAAGCAGTTAGTTGGTTTCGCGCGGGCGCTGGCCCGGCAGCCGCGCTATCTCATCCTGGATGAAGCCACTTCGAGCGTCGATACCGACACCGAAGTCCGCATCCGGCAAGCGCTGGACCGTTTAGTTGCCGGCCGGACTTCCATCATCATCGCGCACCGCCTCTCCACCATCCAGCGCGCCGACCGCATCTTAGTGATGCACAAAAGCCAACTGCGGGAGAGCGGTACGCATCAGCAGTTACTCGCGCTCAATGGGCTCTACACCAGGCTCTATCAGCTCCAATATCAAGAGCAAGAAGTGCGGGTGAGTTGACGGGCGAACTGGCGCGCGCGTCAAATGCAGTTGGTAGGCCCGGCAGGACTCGAACCTGCTACCACCGGCTTAGAAGGCCGGTGCTCTATCCAGATGAGCTACGGGCCCATGCTCACCATTCTATCGCGGCCAGCGCTGGCCCGGCGTGAGCGCATCTTGCGCCTATCGCTGCCACACGTATACGTGGTCCGGCCGGGCACCGCTTAACACTTTACCCCCTGCCAGGTTCACGCAATGATGACCATGCCCCGACTCGGTGTGCCCCAAGATCGCGCCGGTCTGCCGGTGGAGCTTGAGTATCCAGCCTTCCGATGCCGTCGGCTGATTGCGCTGCTGCGTCCCAATCCACACGGCGCCTTGATGAAACGACACGGCCGTCACCATCCCCAGCCCGGTCCACTCCCCGAGAAACTTGCCCGCCAGATCAAACCGCTGCAACCGGCCATTTTTTCGATCGGCCACATACACCACCCCCGCCGGATCAATTGAAATCCCATGCGGCTGATCGAATTCACCCGGCCCCGTGCCAGCTTTTCCCCATTCCCGCACGCGCTGGCCCTGCGCCGTGTACTCCACCACGCGGGCATTTCCATAACCGTCCGACACATAGAGATGGCCATTCGGAGCAAACGCAATGTCCGTAGCGCCGTTGAAATTGCTCGCCGTTTTGGGCTGCCCACCCACCTCGATCGTCATTAACTTTTCGCCGCGCGGCGTAAACTTGTACACCTGCGAACTCGACGCGTCCACGGTCCACACGTTGCCTTGAGGATCGATGCGAATGCTATGCGGAATCGCAAACATCCTGCGCCCCCAACTGCGCAGGAGCTTGCCCGCGCCGTCCAGTACCAGCACGGGATCAAGTTTTTCGTCACGTTGAAGAACGTAGATGAGGCCGGAAGGGTCCATGGTCACCGACGACGGAAATCCCAAGCCCGATGCCTGCACCCGCACCTCGGTCCGGGTCAAATTCAAACGCGGGGAAGCCTGAATCCGGGCGGTTAACAACGAAGCTTCGCCGGCCAGCAACCACGACAAGAGAAGGAGCATGGCCAGAGTCTATCAGGAGGCGATTTCCGCTGCATTTCCGCCCGCATGCGAGAATAGAGGTTTCCCATGACCGGCCACGAAATCCGCCAAACCTTTCTTGACTTTTTTGCCGCTCGCGGACATCGTCCGGTGCGCTCATCCTCGCTCGTGCCCCACGACGACCCCACGCTGCTGTTCACCAACGCGGGCATGAACCAATTTAAGGATATATTCCTTGGGCAGGAGAAGCGCGACTATTCGCGGGCCACCACCGCCCAGAAATGCGTGCGCGCCGGGGGCAAACATAACGACCTGGAGAACGTCGGCTACACGCGCCGCCATCACACCTTTTTTGAGATGATGGGCAACTTCAGTTTCGGCGATTACTTCAAAGCCGAAGCGATCGAGTTTGCCTGGGAGCTGATTACCAAGACTTACGGGATGCCCAAGGAGAAGCTCTACGTCACGGTTTTTCGCGAAGACGATGAGGCCGAGGAGCTGTGGCAGAAGGTCGCTGGCGTGCCTAAAAGCCGCATCTTCCGGCTGGATGAGAAGGACAACTTTTGGCAGATGGGTGACACCGGCCCTTGCGGCCCGTGCGCGGAGATTCACTTCGATTTGGGCGCGGAGAACGCGGCCCCCGGTCATGAGCACGAAGCCTTCCCGCTGGACGGCGGCGGGCGTTTTGTCGAAATCTGGAACCTCGTGTTTATGCAGTACGATCGTTCGCAAGAAGGCGTGCTGACGCCGCTTCCGCGCCCGTCCATCGATACCGGCATGGGGCTTGAACGCGTGGCGGCCATCTTACAAGGCAAAGTTTCCAATTACGAATGCGACTTACTCGAGCCCATCCGCGAGCGGGCGGCCGCGCTGTTTGGCAAGGAAGTGAAAGCCGCGACCCTGAACATTTGCGCCGACCATGCCCGCGCCGCCACCTTTCTGATTCACGATGGTGTGGTGCCGGCCAATGAAGGCCGCGGTTACGTCCTGCGTAAGATCATGCGGCGTGGCATGCGTCATGCCCGCATGGAAGGCTTGCAGGAACCGTTCCTTTATCGGTTGACTGAATTCGTGGCTGGCTTTATGAAGCCCGCCTATCCCGAGTTAATGGAGAGTATTGATCGCGTTTCGCGCATGGTGCGGGAAGAGGAACTGCGTTACGCCAACACGTTTCTGGTAGCTGAGCGCATTTTCCATGATGAAGCCAAGTCCGCGCAAGGCGGTATGATTCCGGGTCCGGCTGCCTTCAAGCTTTATGACACTTATGGACTCGCGCTGGACGAGCAGCAGGACATGGCTCGCGAGCTGAACCTGACGATCGATACCGGCGGTTTCCAATCGGCCATGGAAGATCAGCGCACCCGTGCGCGCGCCTCTTGGAAGGGGGCTGATAAGGCCCACGTCAATCCCGCTTTGCAACCCGTCAAAGACGGTTATGGCGAAACTACATTTCTGGCTTACAACCACACCGAGGCGGTGGGGAAAGTGCTCTATTCGAGCGATACGGAAGTGGTGCTTGACCAGACTCCTTTCTACGCCGACTCGGGCGGCCAGGTTGGCGACCATGGCGTCTTACTCGATTCTGAAACCGGTGCCAAGTTGGCCGATGTTACTGGTACCGTTTACGGTTTGCCAAAGTTAATCGTCCATAAAGTCAAATGGCTGCAGCCTTTGGGCGATCGCACCTACTTACTCGCCCGGATCGACACGGAACGGCGCGCTGCCACGCGCCGGAATCACACCTCGACTCACTTACTCCAGGCGGCGCTGCAGAACGTGTTCGGTAAGCACATTAAGCAAGCCGGCAGCGTGGTGGATGCGGCGCGCCTGCGCTTCGATTTCACCCACTACGCCGGTCTTAGCGCCGAAGAGCGCACGGCGGTGGAACGTATCGTGAATGAGCATATTGTTCAAAATACGGAAGTCACCACGACGGTGATGGACATCGACACCGCGCTCAAGACGGGCGCGATGGCGCTTTTCGGCGAAAAATACGGGGACGAAGTGCGGGTCGTCAATATCCCAGGCTTCAGCCGCGAACTGTGCGGCGGCACGCACGTCTCGCGGACGGGCGACATCGGCGTCGCGCGCATTGTTTACGAGGGTTCTATCTCGGCCGGGGTGCGCCGCATTGAAGCGGTTACCGGCCCGGAGGCCGTTATCCACTCACTGGTGGCCCATACCACGGAGCTGCAAACCGAACTCGACCGCGCGAAGGAATCGCAAAAGAACCTGGAGCGGCAGGTAACGCAGATGAAGGAACAGATCGCCCACGCTAAGTCCGGCGCGCTGGAGGGTGAGGCCCGCGAGGTGAACGGGGTGAAGGTGCTCGCCGCGCGCGCCGACGGTCTTGATCGCGCTCAGTTACGCAACTTAGTCGACGCCTTACGGAGTAAGTGGCCATCGGCGGTGATCGTGCTCGCCTCGGCGGAGGGCGGGCAAATTTCCATTGTCACTGGGGTCACCAAAGACCTGACGAGTAAGGTGCATGCGGGCAAGTTACTCGGCACGGTGGCTCAAGCCGTTGGCGGCAAAGGAGGCGGCCGGCCGGATTTGGCGGAGGGTGGCGGCACTAACGTTGACGCCCTGGCCGCAGCGCTCGATAACGTCTACCAGGCCGTTGCCGCCAGCCTATGACGCCGGAGTTCGATGCCGTCATTGTGGGTGCCGGCCCCACCGGCCTCGCCTGCGGCATTGAGCTGAAGAAGCAAGGCCTGCGGGTGGTGCTGCTGGACAAAGGCTGCGTCGTCAACTCACTTTATCACTACCCGACCAACATGGTCTTTTTTACGACGCCCGAGTTACTGGAAATCGGCAACATTCCGATGACGTCGCTCAACGAAAAACCCGGCCGGACAGAAGCTTTGAAGTATTACCGGCGCGTGGCTGACCACTATGGGCTCGATATCCGCCAGTACCAGCACGTCGACCGCGTCGAAGGCGAGGACCGCGCCTTTATGGTCTACGCTCACGATATCAACCATACTGGCTTTACTTACTCGAGCCGCAAGGTGATTCTTTCGACGGGCTTCTATGACGTGCCCAACTTACTCAACATTCCCGGCGAAGATTTGCCCAAAGTGATTCACTACTACCGGGAGCCGCATCCTTATTACAACCAGGACGTGGTCGTGGTGGGAGCCAAGAACTCGGCGGCTATCGCGGCGCTCGAACTGTGGTGGTCCGGCGCGCGGGTGACCTTGGTTCATCGCGGCGCTGAGTTGCACAAGAACATCAAATACTGGATTATGCCTAACATCTCAAACCGCATCAAAAATGGCGAGATTCCGGCGTACTTCAATTCCACCGTGGTGGCCATCACGCCCGGCACCGTCGAACTCCATACGCCAAATGGGCCGGTCTCGCTCAAGAACGACTTCGTCTTCGCCCTGACCGGCTATCGCCCGGACTTTCCGTTCCTCGAAAAATGCGGCGTCTCGCTGAACGCCGAAACCCAAAGGCCGGACCTCGATTCCGATACACTAGAGAGCGCACGGAAGGGACTGTTCCTGGCTGGCGTGATCGTCGCCGGCGTCCATACCTCCGAGATCTTTATTGAAAACGGCCGATTCCACGGTAACCAGATTGCCGCGGCTATCGCCTCCCAGTTGAAAGGCTGATACATGTACCTTCGCAGAGACTTTACCAAGCTGGCTTTAGCCGCCACGGCCCTCGCCGTGCCCGCTTCCGGCAAGATCAATTCCGTTTTCGGCGGAGTTCCCCTCGGCGCGCAGAGCTATAGCTTTCGCGACAAGGATTTAGATGGCGCGATTGCCGGAATGAAAGAAATCGGCATCGGCTATACTGAGCTGTTCAGCGGCCATGTCGAGCCTAAGGTGGAGCGCGGCCCCGCCGGCCAGGAGGCACTCAAGAAATGGCGTTTGGGAGTCACTCAGGAAGAAATAGGCAAGATCAAAGCCAAGTTTGACGCCGCGGGCATCAACGTCTACGCCTTCAATTACTCCTTCCGCGATAGCTATTCTGACGAGGAGATTGATCGCGGCTTTGTCATCGCCAAGTGGCTCGGCGCGAAGTACATCACGGCTAGCTCAAACGTCTCCACCGCCAAACGCGTCGCCCCCGCCGCCGCTAAGCATAAGATGACGGTCGGCATGCACAATCACTCGCGCATTGTGCCCAATGAGTTCGCCACCGCCGAGAACTTTGCCACGGCCATGAAAGAAGGCCCCTTCATCGGCATCAACCTCGATATCGGCCACTTCTGGGCCGCTAACTTCGATGCGGTGCCTTTTATGAAGGAACATCACGACCACATCGTCACGGTGCATATTAAGGATCGTAAGAAAGACCAAGGCCCCAACATGCCCTTCGGTGAAGGCGACACGCCTATTAAAGCGGTGTTACTGCAGATGAAGGCGATGAAGTGGAAGATTCCCGCCATGATCGAGTATGAGTATAAGGGTGCGGATACGGTGGTCGAAGTGAAGAAGTGCTTCGAATACTGTAAGGCCATTCTGACCGCTTAGTGGACTATTGCTGGACGATCTGAAAATTCGCGGTGAGGAACTGCCAGTCGGGAATTTCGTAAGCCCGTAGGGAGGTCTTCACCGGGATCGTCATGTCTTTGGCTTCGAAGGGCAAGACGCCCGAGACCGGCGTCTTGATGGTGAACAGAGGCGTGTCGCCGGACTTCTGATTCTTGGTCCGCACTTGTAAGTCGAGCTCAAACGGGGCGATTTCGCCGGCGGCGTGATTGACGATGACGAACTTCAACTGCACCTTCTGATTGGCTTCGACGATGCGGAAGCCCACTACTTCGACATACTTCGAGAGCACACTGGGCGCGCCGCTGGGCTGAACCGCTTCGACGGCGGCGGGCTCGGCGGCGGCACTGCGGCTCCCCATGAAATGGACGATGCCGTAGCCGAGCGCGGCGAAGCCGGCAATGGAAAGTACGGCAATCAGCCAACTGGGCATGCCTGCCGCCGGTGCCGTGAGGGCCAGTTCTGGCTGCGGCGGCGCACTGCCGAAGGAGAAGGGCGCGAACGGGGCCACTACTTCTGCGGGCACCGTCCCCATCAAAGGCGGCTGAACATAGGGCGCGGGAGCCACGTACACGGGCGCTGGCGGGGTTGGCACTTGAACAACCACGGCCGGTGCCGCGACTACCGGTGCAGGGGCTACCGGAGCCGCCTTTTCGCGGGCCTCGCAATTGGGGCAATCGTTATAGGAAGGAGGAACTTCAGTGCCGCACTTCGGACAAATCCACGTAAACATTCTTTTACCTTTAGGTCCTTCCGGTATCAGACGTTTCCAAGGGGAGCCTCGTTACGTGAAGTTCCACTAACGTGAGTAGACCTGTGCGCCATAACGACGCGCTAGCCGTGTGCCTTCCCGGACGCCTAGCAGGCAAACGATCGTGGCGAGCGCGTCAGCCAGCATGCCGGTGCGCGCCACGACGCTGGCCACCACGCCGTTGGTGAGGCCCAGGCCAGTGGATGGGTCGACGATGTGGGAGTACCGCTGGCCATTGGCTTCGAGGAACTGCTCGGTGTCGCCGGAGGTGGAGACCCCGGCGCGCCGCAGAGCGATGGTTTGGCCGATGGGCTCCAGGGCGATTCGCCAGGCGGATTGGCGGGGCGGAGGATCGCCGGCGACGAGGTCGCCGCTCACCGCGACGAGCACGCGGCTCTCGCCGGCTTCATGCATTACGCGCCGGGCTTCGTCAGCGGCGTAGCCTTTCGCGATGCCGCCGAGGTCGAGCCGGTGGCCGGACGGGGCCTTTCGCGCGGCTGCAATCCCGGCGGCGGTGGGCATCTGCTTCCGCAGGCGGGCGGCGCGCCATAAGTCAAAGAGGGCGATCCGCGTGGGGTCAAATGCGCCGTGGGTCTCGCGCGTCAAGCGTTGGGAAAGCTCCCAGGGCGGGCGCATGGCAGCGCTGACGTGGGCGGGGTCGAAGTGGTTCGCTTCGCTATCGGGCTGATAATTGGAGAGCTGCATGTCCAATTCATGAATGCGGCGGAAGGCGCGCTGTATCGCTTCCTGGGCGCGGGCCGGCGATTGGCTCTCCACCGTAATCCGCACCAGCGTTCCCATGTGAGGTTCACTTACTTCGATGCGCTCGTAGGGAGCCGCCGCTGCCAGAAGTAAGTGCCGTCGCGTCAACTTACTCGCTCTCGACGCCGTTGTTCCAGGCGCGGTGCATGAGGGTGACACTGGGCACGATGAGGGGGCGCACGAGGCGGAAGCCGAGTGATTGCGCATCGGTCATATACCAGATACTTTTGGGTATTTGCGGATCCTGCATTTTCCACGATGGGTGAGACGCGACGCGGGCAGAGCAACGCAGCTTCTTCGCCGTATCGGTCCAGCCGCCGCCGCGCGCGACGTGCGGATAAGGTCCAGTGCTGGGGGCCCATTCGCTGGCGTTGGTCTGGGTGGCTTTGTAAGGAGCGTAACCGTCCAGCGTCCACTCCATCACGTTACCCAGCATGTCGTGCAGGCCCCAGGCATTGGGTAACTTCTGGCCGGCTAACTCGTACTTACCGTCGGTGTTACTGGCGAACCAGGCATAGTCTTTCAAGTTAGCCGGTTCCGGCGCACCGGCGCGGCAAGCGTATTCCCACTCGGCCTCGGTGGGCAGCCGATAAAAGTGGCCGGTCTTGGCGCTCAGCCATTCGGCGTATTTGTTAGCCGCGTGCTGCGTCATGGAGATGGCGGGGAAGCCATTGAGCCCCATGCCGAAGCTCATTTCGACATAGGGCTTGGTGGGCCGGCTGACGCCGTCGACGATCGGGTCATGCGCGGCCTTTTCGGTATCGTTCGCAAACATGAAGAGCCGGTATTCGTCCCAGGTGACTTCGCGCTTCTGCATCCAGAAGGCGTTCACTTTCAGTTCACGCTGGGGCGACTCGTCGTTCCCGGTACTTCCCATGGTGAACTTTCCGGCCGGAATAGGCAGCATTTCGAAGGTGGCATCGGTGCCGGGAATGGTTTGCCGGTAAGGCTTGGCCGCCGCCGTAGCTGGTTGCGCCATCACTTTGCGGCGGATGAGGGCCGTCAATGCGAGGTCGTCGGGAGCGGCTTTTTCGGGCAGCTTCAATACGCGGTCAGCCGGCCAGGGGGCACCCTCGGCGATCCAGGCACCGATCAGCGCCCGGTCGGCGGCCGGTAGCGGTTGGCCCCCGGGAGGCATGGCACCGGGCTGATTGGGGTCCATGTTAATGACGCCCAACAGACCGGCGTTCAGGTTCTTCGCTGCGGCGATGCGAGTGTGTAAGCGGACGCCGCCCGCACCCTTGGCCTCCTCGTGGCAGGGCAGGCAGGCGCGCACCAGGATGGGTTCGATTTGAGTGAAGGGGACCGCGCCCAAGGCGAGCAGCGGAATGGCGATTTGCAGCATTCACCTTGATGCTATCGCGCCCCACGCTATCCTGGCCACATGACTCGTCTCTTACTGGCGCTCACCCTGGTGGGCACGGCTTCTCCGCAGGGCCTCGATTGGGTGAAGGCCAACTACACGAAGTATGAGTATCGCGTGCCGATGCGGGATGGCACCAAGCTCTTCACCGCGGTCTACGCGCCCAAGGATCAGTCGCAGGCCTGGCCGATCATGTTGACGCGCACGCCCTACGGTGTCGCACCCTACGGCGCCGACGAATATCCGGTGCAGATGGGGACCAACCCGTGGCTCGCGCGCGACAAGTACATCTTCGTGCTTCAGGACGTGCGCGGCACGCGGATGAGCGAAGGCCAGTTTACTAACATGACGCCGCATAAAGATACAAAGAGCGCGCGTGAGTTCGATGAGAGTAGTGACACTTACGACACCATCGACTGGCTGGTGAAGTATTTGCCGAATAATAGTGCGCGCGTGTGTACGTGGGGCTCGTCTTACCCTGGCTTCTACACGGCGGCGGGTATGATCGATGCGCATCCGGCGCATAAGTGCGCCATTCCGCAAGCGCCGATTATGGATTGGTTTACTGGCGACGACTTCCACCACAACGGCGCACTCTTTTTGCCCCATGCTTTCAACTTTCTGGCCAGCTTCGGGCGTCCGCGTCCCGAGCCTCGCACGACGGCCGCCGATCGCTTCGACCCCAGGACGCCCGACGCTTATGATTTCTTTCTGCGGATGGGGCCGCTGGTCAACGCGAATGAGAAATATTTCAAGAATGACGTGGCGTTTTGGAACGACATGATGAAGAACGACACTTACACCGAGTTCTGGAAGTCGCGCAATTTGCGGCCGCATGTAAAAGGAGTGAAGCCGGCGGTATTGACCGTGGGCGGCTGGTTCGATGCGGAGAATCTTTACGGTGCCTTGCAGTTATTCAAAACGCTGGAGAAGCAGAGCCCCACCACGGAGAGCACCTTGGTGATGGGGCCCTGGTGCCACGGCTGCTGGTACCGCAGCGGCACCGGGGAGCAGTTGGGGGACATTCGCTTCAACGACAAGACGGGATCCTGGTATCAGGAGAATGTCGAGTTGCCGTTCGTGCGTAAGCACCTGAAGAGTGCCGGGGACTGGAAACATGCGAAGACCATTTTGTTTGAAACAGGGGCCAACCAATGGCGGCGCGGCGATGCCTGGCCGCCCGCCAATGCCAGGGAGCGGACGTGGTACGCTCGCGCAAATGGCGGGCTTAGTTTTGACGCTCCAGCCGAACCGGCGGCTTTCGATGAATACGTCAGCGACCCGGCCAAACCCGTGCCTTACATCGATAAAACCGGCCCCGGCATGATGGTCGAATACATGACTGCCGACCAGCGTTTCGCCTCGCGCCGCCCCGACGTTGTCACTTACATGACGCCCGCCCTCGACGAGGATCTGACCATCGCCGGGGACATCACGCATAGCCTGTGGGTGTCGACCACGGGCACGGACTCGGACTTTATTGTGAAGCTGGTGGACGTCTATCCGGACAGTTACCCCGATCCACAACCCAACCCGGCGGGCGTGCGCATGGGTGGCTATCAGCAGTTGATTCGCGGGGAAGTGATGCGCGGTAAATTCCGGGAGGGGTTTGAGAAGCCGGTGCCCTTTAAGCCCGGCCAGCCGGCGGCCGTGGAGTTTACGGTGAACGGCGTCTTTCACACCTTCCGCACCGGGCATCGCGTGATGATGCAGATCCAAAGCAGCTGGTTTCCTTTGGTGGATCGCAACCCGCAACAATTTCTAAATATTAATCTGGCCAAAGAAACAGATTTTCGCAAGGCGACGCAACGCATCTACCGGTCGAGCGGCATGCCTACGCAAATGCGGGTGAAAGTGCTGCCGCGCCTCACTGAAGGTCCGCCGTCGCGATAGAATAAGAGTCATGCGCCCGTAGCTCAGCTGGATAGAGCAAATGGCTTCGAACCATTAGGCCGGGAGTTCGAATCTCTCCGGGCGCACCAAATCTCCGCCGGTTTCTGCTTTACTTTGGTGACGGGTCGCGATAGGTTAGAGACGCTTTGCCGCACCTGCGAACCACTTTTCTGGTTGTTTCTTTTTATGTGGGGGCCATTTTGTGCTCCCTCACTCCGCTCGTCTGTTTGGCGATTGCTACTTCGCTACCACTCAGGGAACTGGTGCTGTTCGGCCCCTGGCTGGCGGCGATGGCGGCGGGAGCCGCATTGATCGCTTGGGCCGTGGTGCCCAGAAACTCTACTCTGCCGCTGGACGGCATTCCGCTCAACTCCACCCAACAACCCGAGTTGGCCGCGTTCTTAGAAGAAGTGGCGAAGCGCACGGGCCAGCCGTTGCCATCGCTGGTGCTGCTGACGGCCGACGCGCGCACGGCCACCGGCTTCTATTCCGGATTCGCCGGCATCGGCAGCCAACGCGTGCTCTCCATCGGCCTGCCCTATTTCGCCGCGCTGGAGCGTGACGAGTTGGCCGCGCTGATGGCCCACGAGTTGGGGCACTTTTACAAAGGCAGCATGTTCGCCTGGGCTTGGATCATGGAGACGCAAAAGGCCGTGGCACGCTTGTTCGGAGCGCTCGAACGTTGGGCACCGTGGTTAATTCCGCTATTTCAATTAGTGTTCGAGCCTTTCGTACGGGCGTGCCTGGCCGCCTCGCGCCAGCAGGAGTTGGCGGCCGACCGCTTTGCGGCGCAGCACTATGGCTCGGACGTGGTGCAGCGGGTGCTCGAGAAAAATCAAGCCCTCGCCTTCCAGTTCCACATTTTCTTTGAGAGCGAGATGTTGCCTTTGCTGCGGGCCGGATGGGCACCGCCGCTACTGGCCGGCTTCGAGGAATTCAGCCGGCGCTTCCGGCCGGGTACGGTGCTGAACTTTTTGAGCGACTTGCCGGTGGAACTTCTGGATGAGTCCGGTGACGAGATCGGACCGGAGGCGGAGTTTGAGACGCATCCCAGTGTGCAGACCCGGATTGACGCGGTGGACCTGCAGCCCGATGCGGTTACTGCGCCGTCGCATCCCGCGCAGGGGTTGCTGTGCGACTTAGGCGACTTGGAAGCGCGTTTGATGGCGTGGGAAGCACGGAAGCGCGGTCTGCCGCCGGCACAGCCGCTGGCTTGGAGTGAGGCGCTGGACAGGTTTCATCGGCCGCGGTGGGAACTGGCGGGTGAGAGCCACGAATTCGAGGGCAAGACAGCTTCGCAATTACCGGAAATTATCGATGCTTCGGGGGTGGAGTTAGTGGGCGCGCAGTTCGCGAATGGCGTGCGGGAACGATTGCAGCATGTGGCGGAAACGTTGTGCTCCGCGCTGGAGCGGGATGGTTGGACGGCTGACCTGCCGGTGCCTGGCGGCGCACTCGCGATGCACAAGGGCGATCGGCGGCTGGAGCCTTTTACAGCGGTATCCCGGTTGGCGTGGAAGCAAATTGCGTTCTTCGAATGGGAAGACGAGTGTGCGGAATTGGGCATTGCCGCCTTGGCATTGACTGCGCCGAGCTATCTGCGCGCCTGACTTAGATTGCCGCGACGTTAGCGCGCAGATAAGCGTGGACGAATCAGCGTCACCAAGGCGACGGTTGCCAGCAATGGGACGAGGCTCGCCGTAATCAGAATTGGCGCGAATGAGTACTTATCGGCGATCACTCCGGTGAGGTACGTGGCGAGGATGGTGCCGATGCCAGCACCGGTGCCGCTAAGTCCACTGACGGTGGCGACCGTGTTCGTGGGGTAGAGGTCGCCGGGGAGGGTGAGGACAATGGTGGAGAAGCCGGCGTAGGCCAGAGTGGATAGGGCAAAGCAAGTCACCATTACGGTGAATGAGTTAGTGAAGGCGGCACCGGCGAGGGTGGACATGCCGAGTCCGCAGATGATGGCAACGAAGCGTCGAGAGGCAATGGTGTGCCAGCCGCGGGTGATTAAGTAACTCGATAGGCCACCCCCGGCGAAGTTACCAATGTCGGCGGCTAAAAAGGGGACCCAGAAAGCGAGTAAGCTCTGCTCCGGCTGATAGCCCTTGGAAACTAAGTAAATAGCAAACCAATCGGTGATGAAGAACCAGACAGGGTCAGTTAGTGATTTAGCGATGACGATGCCCCAGGTTTGGGGAAGCCGCAGGACCGCAGAGTAAGGAAGAGTGGGTTGGTTGCCGGATGGGGCGGCGCGATTGGTGAGAATATCTTCGCGTTCGGCGGCGGAGAGGCGCGGATGCGTCTCGGGCGGATGATACAGCCAGCGGAAGAGGGGAATCCAGAGTAAGCCAAGAATGCCGGTGAAGATGAAAGCGGGGCGCCAGTCATGAAAGTAATGGTAAATTGCGTAAACCAGAACCGGCGCGATGGCACCGCCTAAGGCCGAGCCGCTATCGAAGATGGCGACGGCCCAGCCACTCTCGCGCTTGGGGAACCATTCGGCGACCGCTTTGGCGGCACCGGGCCAGTTAGCTGACTCGCCCACCCCGAGTAAGAAGCGAAAGCTGCAGAGGCTGCCTAAGCCAGTGGCGAGCGACGTGGCCATGGCGGTGAGCGAGTAGAAGCCGACGGCGAGGGGCAGTCCGCGACGGATGCCGATGCGGTCGAGCGCGCGGCCGGAGGCTGATTGGCCGACGGCGTAAGCGACGCGGAAAGAGATGATCAGGAGGGCGAAGGTCTGGTTGTTCCAGTGGAATTCAGCCTTGATATAGGGGGCGAGGACGGAGAGGGTTTGGCGGTCAATGTAGTTAATGACCGTCGAGAGGAATAGCGCTCCGGCGATCCACCAGCGGAGGTGAGGGATTGGTTTACGGGGCAAGGTGAAGCTTTACGAATACCATGGCGCGGATGGTGCGGTGGGGATTCGCATGATATATGATAACCGGCATGTCACGAAACTTATTCCTTGCGGTGATCTTGTGTGGTCACTCCGCGCTCTCGCAAACCGCGACGGGCACCATCAGCGTGGTGGCCGAAGATAGTACGCAGGCGGTAGTGCCGAGTGCGGCGGTGACGGTGGCGAATAAGGGCACGGGCTTAACCAGGACGGGGTCCACCGGGGACCGGGGCGAATTTCAGGCCACGTTTCTGCCGGCGGGCGAATATAGTGTCAGCGTGCAGGCGAAGGGCTTTAAACGCTCGAATCTGGCGGCTTTCACGCTGCAGGTAGACCAGAACGCGACAGTGCGGATGACGCTGACGCCCGGGGATGTGGTGGAGACGGTGCAGGTGACCGAGTCCACGCCGCTGTTGGAGGCGGATACTTCATCGCTGGGGCAGGTGATCGATAACCGGAAAATTCTGGAGTTACCGTTGAACGGCCGCAATCCCTTTGCGCTAGGTTTGTTGGCGGGTAACACGACGCCAGTGACCGGGATGGGGACTAACTTACCGTTTATCGCGGGCGGCGGGCGTTTCTCGGCCAACGAAATACTGTTGGATGGCGTGGACAATAGCACGACAGTTACTTCCGGCGCTATTGGCCGAACCGGTATCGCGATGCAGCCGAGTGTCGATGCGGTGCAGGAGTTCAAGGTAAAGACGAACTCGTTTTCGGCGGAATTTGGCCATGCGGCGGGCGCGGTGATCAGCGCCACAATCAAGGGCGGTAGTAACGAGTATCATGGGACGCTATTTGAGTTTTTACGCAATGACAAGCTAGACGCGAATAACTTCTTTACCAATGCGGCAGGTTTGGCGCGCGCGGCGTTCCGGCAGAATCAATATGGCGGGGTGTTCGGCGGCCGCATTGTCCGCAATAAGACTTTCTTCTTTGGGGATTATCAACGCACCAGCCAGCGGACAGCGGCCGCGTCCAGCATTGGCAGCCTGCCGCCCACGGCGATTCGCGGCGGTGATTTGTCATCGTTGCGGGTGCCGGTCTTCGACCCATTTGCGCGCCGGGTGGGGCCGGCGGGCACGGTGATTAGTACGCCGTTCGCCAATGCGGTAGTGCCGAATTCATTGATCAATTCATCCTCGGCAGCGGTGCTGAAGCTGATCCCCGCACCGAACTTCGGCGCAATCACTGCACAGAGCCGTAACTTCTTCCGGCAGATTCCGCGCGGCTTCGATGGCGACCAATGGGACTTTAGGGTGGACCATGCCATCACCAACAATCACAACGTCTTCGGCCGGGTTTCGAAGAGTAACCAAACCAATCCCCAGCCGGGTACGCTGGACGGTTTTATTGGAGGCAGCAGTACGCTCTACCGCGACATCTTCCAGACGGTGCTGAGCGACACTTACGTCTTTTCGCCGATGGTGGTAAATGAGTTCCGGGCGGGCTATACGCGCCACAACGGCAGCCGCTTTGTGGATGGCGTGACGGATGGCGCGAAGTTTGCGTTGGATAGTAAAGTGGCGTTGTTCCCGTTCCCGGTGAAAGGCTTTCCGTCAATTGCATTTAATTTTTCCGGAGAGGGCACGGGCTCGACTCAGTTCGATGGCTTTGGCGGTGGATCGAGCGATTTGAACTTCGAGAATCGCTTTCACTTCGCCGATACGATTTCGGTGAACAAGGGCCAGCACGGGATGAAAATGGGCGCCGATTTCCGGCGCAATCGCTTTGACACGTTACGCGGCAATCCTTTTTTCGGCCAATTTATCTTTGGGTCAATTTTCTCGTCGAGCAGTGACACGCCGGGCTCCGGCGCGCCGTTCGCTGACTATCTGATGGGCTTGCCGAGTCTGATTCAGGGGACGCAGATGCTGGACTGGGGACGGCAGGCCGACGTCTATTTCGGGACGTTCTTTCAGGACGATTGGAAGATCAGTAAGCGGCTGACATTGAACCTTGGTTTGCGCTATGACTTATACACGCAGCCCATTGATATTCGCGACCGCGGCGGTCTGTTTGACCTGGATAAATTCCGCTTTGCTGTGCCCGGAAAAGATGGCTACTCGCGGGGGATTGTCGACGGCGACCATAACAACATCGGGCCGCGCGCGGGCTTTGCGTACCAGTTGAAGCGGCGTTGGGTGATGCGCGGTGGCTACGGCATCTTCTACGGCCTGCGCGATCAGAATCAGGAAGTGACGCAGTTGGCAGGGAATAATCCGAATACGCCGGCGTTGATTGCGCCGGTAGTAAACGCTTCCCGCACGGTGGCACCGCCTTACACGATCAACACGCCCGTGCAGGCGGGGCCCACCGCCATCACGCTGGAAGGTTTTAGCGCCGCGTCTCCGTTGACGCGCACGATCCGTTCGCAAGGCTTCCACGATGCGCGGTTCCCCATGCTTGAGCAGTATAACTTCTCGATCCAATTTCAGCCGGCCGAGTCCTTACTGATTGAGACCTCCTATCAGGGCGCGCGCGGGCGCGACTTGGCGACGCTATTTATCAATGTGAATCAGGTGCCTTTTGAATTTGCCTTGGATGGCCGCAATGTGCAGGCGCGGCGGCCGTATCCGATGGTGAATGGCACGGTAATTCCTACTTTTTCTAAAGCGAAGTCGAATTACAACGCCTTTAACTTAAGGGTGGAGAAGCGCCACCGGCAGGGGCTCAGCTTTCTGATGAATTACACCTGGCAGAAGAACATGGAAGAAGGGGGCAGCGGTCCGAGCGCGTTTACCCAGAATGGCGGCACTTCGATTGCGCTGGATAGCTATAACTTATCTCGCGAAAAAGGGCTGGCACCCATCGATGTGGCGCATATTTTCAATATGAGTTACGGATACGAATTGCCCTGGGGACCGGGTCATCACTGGCTGAACGGCGGCGGGGCGTTGGGCAAAGTGGTGGGGGGATGGCAGGTAAATGGTATTACTACTTTACGCGGCGGATTTCCGACGGACATCCGGACCAACCGGCTGCCGCCGATCTTCAACACGTTTAACGTGCCTGACCGGGTAAAGGGCGAGCCGATTCAGGTTACGGAGGGGCGCGGCCCCGATAAGTTCTTTAACCCGGCCGCCTTCCGCGTGCCTGGTACGACACCGAGTAGTACGGGAGCGCCGATCCAGCTTTATGGCGACGCGGCCCGGCGGGTAGCCCGGGGCCCCGGATCGGTTAACTTCGATTTCTCACTTTTTAAGCAGGTGAGTTTCAGCGAACGGATGCGCCTGCAGTTTCGTGCCGAGGCCTTCAATTTAATGAACACGCCGACATTCAGTCTGGCGAGTTCGAATAGCCCGCCGATGACGTGCATTGGGCGGACGCCGGGGTCGTCTTGCAATGACAACAATCCGGAGTTTGGTAAGTTGAGTGGAGCGCAGGCGACGGGCCGCCAATTGCAGTTTGGTCTGAAGTTTCTATTTTAGGTGCGACGGCCGCCGCTTAACTAAATTCGATGGTACAGGCGCGTTCGAGTCTGGGGATAAAGACCTCGGTCATGGCAGCGCGTTTCGCGACTTTTAGCGTGACAGGGGCCGCACCCGGGGAGTGCATCAGGGCGCGGGTGTAAGTTCCTAAGATGTGGGCTTGGATCTCTTCGGGAATGGCCGTGCCGTAGTTGAGTAAGTTAAGGATTGCGCCGGTACGAAGCGCTTGGGTGGCGACGCCAATGATGGCGGGAGCGTTCCAGAGGCGGACAGCACGCTGGCGGTGGGTAACTAAGTCGATGACATCGAGGGCGAATTCGCTGGGTTCGGCGATGCGTTTGCGATAGGCGACGATTTGGCCTTTACCGAGCGAGTAGAATTCGCGGTCTTCCTCCGGCTTGAGTAACTTGGCACCGGGCGTTTGCCACCAATTGGCATCGACCACGACGATGGCTCCGGCGGAGGCGTGGGCGAGGATCGCGGCTTTGAGTGTTTCGCCGGGAGGGACGATGCTGGCAGCCACCAGGGCCTTGATTTGCGGCGACGGGGGAGGGGGCGTGGCGGCGATGGCGGGGCTGGCATTGCGGCGGAAGAGCAGATTGGCGAGCTCGCGGGAAGGCGCACGGCCGTCGAGTAACGCGGTGATGACCGGGATGGCCGGGCGGCCGAATAAGGGTGCATTTTGCTTCAGCCAGGCAGCGGTCCGGGTGAGTTTGGCCCAGGCGGCGACCGCTTTGGGTTCAGCCGCGCGGAGGCCACGAAGATAGCGTCCTTCTAGCTGCAGCGCGAAATTACCGCCCATCATCCAGGCTTCAGCGAGGGCAATTTCGAGGGTCTCGAAGGCCACCATGCGCGTGGCGTCGTCGCCGGGAGAGTAGGCGAGCAGGGTCGTTTGGCCGAGAGCCTTTTGGCAGGCGACGAGATAGCCGTTGGAATCCACCCAGGGTTCGCTGCTGGCGCTGGAAACTTCGCCATCAGGGCTGCGGCGGCGGCCAGCGCTCCGAATGCCGGGCCAGAGCCCGTCTTTGAGAGCATCGAGTGAGTCAACGGTGGCGAGGCCCGCAGCGGTGCAGGCGGCGGCGAAATCGGGGTGCGGGCTTTCCAGCCAAACGACATCGACTTTGGCGGCTTTGAGGATGGCCACGTCGGCGGTTTGGCCATCGCGCCATCGGGCGATCAAATGTTTTCCGTGGTCAACAGCCATCATCTTACTCTAGCGCGGGCACCCCGGCATTGTGATGGAATATAGACATGCCGCAAGTCCCTCGTAGTACTGAAGAGTATGATGCCGTGATCATTGGGTCAGGTGCGGGAGGTGGTACCGCCGCCCACGTGCTGACCGCTAAGGGCCTGAAGGTCGCGTTGCTGGAAGCCGGGCCGATGCTTGACCCTTATAAGGAATTTAAGGAGCACCAATGGCCGTACGATGTTGCTCATCGGGGCGCGGACGAAGGTGGTGCGGAATACTTCGGGAAAGGGAAGCCGTTTGGCTATTTCTCGACCACCAGCGGTGGCTGGGAGTTGGAAGGCGAGCCTTACACGGTAGGTGAGGGCAGCCAGTTCACTTGGTTCCGGTCGCGCATTGTGGGCGGGCGCACGAATCATTACGGACGCATGTCGTTCCGCTTTTCTGAGTACGATTTTAAGCCTTACCAGAAGGACGGCTTAGGCTTCGATTGGCCGATCGCTTACTCCGATATTGCACCTTACTATGACAAGTCCGAAACATTTATTGGCATTTCCGGCTCCCGCGATGGCATTGCGAGTTGTCCGGATGGATTGTTCCATACGCCGCCACCGCCGCGCGTACACGAAATTCTAGTAAAGAAAAGCTGCGACAACTTAGGGATTGCTTGTGTGGCCAACCGGCGGGCGGTGATTTCGAAGCCCTTGAATGGCCGCGCAGCTTGCCATTATTGCGGGCAATGTGGACGCGGCTGCCAGACCGCTTCGGCCTATAGCTCAAGCCAGGTGCAGGTGTTTCCGGCGATGAAGACCGGGTTGTGTACGGTGCTGGATATGTCGATGGCGCGGGAAGTGCTGACGAACGGCAACGGCAAAGCGATTGGCGTGTTGTATGTGGATAAACGTACGCGCGAACATAAGATTGTGCGTGGCAGGACGGTGATTCTGGCGGCGAGTGCCTGCGAGAGTTCGCGCATTCTGATGAATTCGAAGAGTAAAGAGTTTCCGAACGGTTTGGCGAATGGTTCGGGCATGTTAGGCCGCTACCTGATGGATACCGTGGGCTTCGGCCTGAGCGGTTATGTTCCAGCCCTGGAGGGCATGCCGCACTACAATACGGACGGCAATGGCGGGGCGCATTTGTTTATGCCGTGGTGGATGTGGGACAAACACAACAAGCTCGACTTTCCGCGGGGCTACCACGTCGAGATCGGCGGCGGTTATGGGATGCCGGGCATCGGGAGCTTTCAGGGCGCGGCTCGCCGCTATGGTTATGGCGCGGAGATGAAGAAGCAGGCCCGCTTCGCCTATGGCTGCAATGTCGGTTTTGCCGGACGCGGCGAGATGATTCCGAATAGCCATAGTTATACGGAAATCGATAACAACGTCGTCGACCAATGGGGCATTCCCGTACTGAAGTTTCACTTCAAGTGGACCGACTATGAATGGAAGCAAGCCCGCCATATGGAGAAGACGTTTGCCGAAATCATCACCGGCATGGGCGGACGCGTGACCGGGTTGAGCGCCGCGCAGCGTGAGGCGGACGGTATCTCGATTCCAGGGAGTATTATCCACGAGGTGGGCACGGCGCGGATGGGTGCGAGTGCGAAGACTTCGGTGCTGAATGGTTACTGCCAGACGCATGAAGTGAAGAATGTCTTTGTCATGGATGGGGGCTCTTTTGTGAGTAACCCGGATAAGAATCCGACTTTGACGATTAACGCTTTGGCTTGGCGCGCTTGTGATTACTTAGCGGGTGAGTTGGGGAGGGGTAATGTCTAATATCGTACCTTTAGAAGCTTTGGACCGGCGGGCGATCCTGCGGCAGATTGCGTTTGGCGTGGCGGCGGCGGGGACGGTGGAGATGGCCGATGCGCAGCATGTGCATGAGGCGACGGCGGCGGAGAAGGCCGCCAAGGGTGCCTATAAGGTGAAGGAGTTTACGCCGGCGGAGTTTAAGACACTGGGCCGGTTGGCGCAGTTGATTGTGCCGGCCGACGATGTGTCAGCGAGCGCGTTGGAAGCGGGCGCGCCGGAGTTTATTGACTTACTCGCCAGCCAGAACCAAAAGCTGGCGGAGATCTTTCACGGCGGTTTAGGCTGGTTGGACGCCGAGATGAATAAGCGCTACCAAAAGAGCTTCGTCAATGCGACGGAGAAACAGCAAACGGAGATGTTAGATGTGTTAGTGGCCGCCGACACGGTGGAGCGGGCTCGACTTACTGAGGAGGCGGGCTACCGGAAGAGCGGAAGGTATAACGACTTTACGAACTATACGGTGCAGCGCGCAGGCGATTTAGGGCCCGGCGTGAAGTTCTTCGATTGGGTGCGGAAGATGACCGTGGATGCGTTCTATACGAGCCCGATCGGGATCAAGGATATTGGCTTTACCGGCAATGGCGCTTACACCAAGTATGAGACGCCGCAAGCCTCGATTGATTATGCGCTGAAGCGTAGTCCGTTTAAGGGGTAACTAATCGTGAGAACCGCCCAAGAGTTGGGGTCTGAAATCGAAGATGGGCGTACCGGCTTAGTCTTCGATTTACTGGCCACCGGCCAAGCGCCTACAGCTGACCTGATGCGTTGGTGCAGCTTATACGGCGACGCCAGCGCCATCCGCCATTTAATGGCCCATGGAGCTAAGCTTGGCTGGCTGGGCGATAACTTGGACTTGAACGGGGCCAGTTTCCATGGCCATTGGCGGCTGTGTCAGTTTCTTCTAGAAAATGGACCGGCGGGTTCATGCGTGATTGCCGCACGAAGGGCGAAACGCCACTCCATCGCGCCGCAGCATTTGGCGACGAAGAGGCGCTACAGATGCTGCTGGACGCCGGGGCCAGAGTGGATGCTGTAGATATGAACGGCGACAGTCCGCTGTGCTGGGGCAGTCGGTACGCCCGGCCGGCACCGGTTTTGCGTTGCTTTGTTATGGCCCCCATCGTATCCGTGCGGGGAATCGCCCGATGGGGCGGAATCTGCAGGGCGATCCTCATTTGCCGGGCTAGTTAGCGCTGTCGCGATAGCTGGGCTTGTGGCGCAATTTGCTGGTGGGGTTAACGGGGCGCAGTTCCAGCGTGTGGAGGCTGCCATCGCCGGTCGTCCGGCCCGGCGCAAAGGAGAGCGCGTACTGCGTGCGGAGCTCTTCTTCCATCCGCCGGAATTGCGATTCGAGCGACTCGTCTTCAAAGACCCGTCCCCCGGTTTCGATGGCCACCTTACGCATCTTGCGGGCCTTGCTGGCCGAATCAATCTTGTCGAAGATGATGCCGCCGATGCCGCGGCCACGCCGCATGCCGCCCATGCCTTGCGTCATCGTGTTCTCCGTCTTGAGCCAATAAACCATGGTGTCGGCGGTCTGCAAACGCTCGGTGACATCGGAGGCCTCGGTGCGGCTGTTGGTGTCTTCGCCATCGGAAATGACGAGCAATGCTTTGCGCCCTTCGCGCGCATTCAGCTTGCGCTTCACCACCTGCGCCAAGGTGTCATAAATAGGCGAACCGGGGCGCGAACTCCACACCTCGCCTTCAAACTGGTCCTCCCAGCCACCGACGGACTCTTCGATCTCACGGAGCGAACTGGTGTCGTCCTGCACTAGCCGGATGCCGTTGCCGAAAGTGACAATGAAGACGCGATCTTGCGGCTTGAGCACTTGGCGCAGGAAGGCGAGCGCTTCGCGGCGGTTTTTCTTGAAGAGTCCGCGTTGGCTGCCGCTGAGGTCGACGACGATGCCGAGGGTGAGGGGCAAGTCGCGGTCGCGGGAGAAGTGGGTGATGGTGCGGCGGGCACCGTCTTCGTACACCTCGACATCGCTCTTGGTGAGCTCAGCGAGAGCGCCGCCGTTGCGCCCGGTGGCGGAAAACGTGACGTTCACTTCGCGGGTTTCGGCGCGAAAGATGACCGAGCCGCCAATGCTTTCGGGCGGCGCGCCGGCCGTAATGGGTGGCGTGGTTTCCAGGGTGGGCCGTGGGGTGCGGGGCGCTTCACCGACGCGACGCCAGCCGGATGGCGTTTCCGTAACGACGGGTTCTTTGGTGGCTGGGGGAGGGGCCGATTCGATTACTACGGGCACTGGCGTCTTCGCGGGCTCCGTAGTCTTGCGCCACTGTCCGGGTAAGCAACCGGCGGCGAGCAACAGGATGAATCCAAAACGCATGCGCACTCCCAGCCTCCGTTGACAGGTGACGTAACATTCGCCTTGCCCGTTCCCGAAAACGTTACTAACCCGAGGCTTGGCCGGAGGTTGCGCCCGATTTTTCTAGCGGCCCGTTGAAGACATCGGGCGGGTGACGGGGGAGCGGAACAGGAAAGCGAGGTAGGGCAGGAAGCCGGCGAGCCTTCGTAGGACTGGCCAGTCGCGGACACCCCGGAGATAGCCGCGGTAGGTGGCCACCAATTTGACTAAAGGGCTGTGTGCCAGGCCAGGCTCGACCAGGCGGCGATACTCCATAAGGGCGCAGCGGCTGACGCGCACTTTTTCCAGACGCCAGACGATGGAGCGCGGGATGGGGGCTTGGAATGAGTTCCGCAAGTAATGGAGAGCGTCGCGGAGGGGCAACACGGCGTCGTGCTGCTGGGCCAGGACGAGCAGACGCTCCCAGTCGATCTTGCCGGCGCGGATGGTCAGCATGGCATCGCAGACCCAGCCGATCGGCTCACGGCTTTCGATGCCACCGGCGCAGACGTCGAGCAGTTGATCGGTGGGCGGCAGCCGCAGCATCCGATCCTCACCAAGAGAGACGGGCCAGGCACGCTGCCAGAAACCGGCGTCGGCACGGGCAGAACGCGATTGGTTGAGCAAGTGCCAGTGCAGGTTGAGGAGATGGCCGGTGGGACTGACGATTTCCATGGCGGGCCGGTAACGCTGTTGGGTGGTCGTGATGCGCATGGGGGACCCGTCCGGGCATCGCCATTCCTGATTCTCTAAAAGATGCAGCGCGCGGCCGGCGGCGCTCGAGGGCACCAGAACATCGAAGGCGCGCATGGGCCGGGCACCGCGATCCAGGTAGGCGGAGATCGAAAGTGCCGCGCCTTTGAGCAGCATGGTGGGAATGCCGGCCAAATGGAAGCACCGCATGACGAGTGCCATCTCTTCGAAGAGGGCTTCATTCCGGCACTTGGCTTGGCGGTAGCAGACGGCAAGCTGTTCCATGAGGGAATCGGTGCAGCCATGGCGGGACAGGTTTCGATAAACCAACGGGAGCAGAGCCTGAGTCGCCTCGTCCAAGCCGTCGAGGCCGGAGTCGACTAAGAATTTTTCCCAGGCCAGAATAGCCCCGTCGTGGTCGCCCAGCGCGGCGTGGAGCAAGAGTTCGGGTTGGGGTGGAAGCCAGCCGCTTTTGACGAACTTAGCCATAGGCTCTTCGGGCGGGTCGCTGGCTTTCGCCGAGCAATCGGAATGGGGCGAATTTCAGTAAGATGAGGATTCCGCCGGCGCAGGCAAACCAACGCCTGCCATCGCTTCACTATAGCTAAACTTCAGGCCGCACTCGCCTACCATTCGGAATACCCCTACCATTCGGAATACATAGTGCCTTCGAGAGACTTCTTGTCCGAGCCCGAGCGGATGTCGAAGATGCCAGGCTCCGTCTGGCTGACACTCGAAAGGGCGTCCTCCATGATGATCTTCCAGGACTGGTTGGACTTCGTAATCGGATCCATCGGGACCTCGCGCAGATAGCCTTGATCCACCAATTCCTGCAGCGTTTGCGGACCCTTCTGCTTATCGTAAGTATATTCGTCGATCATCGTCCGCAGCGTGAACAGGTTGCTGCGCAGGACGGTTTCGTTGGCCCGGATCAGCGATTTCTGATAAGTCGGAATGGCGATGCCGACCAGAATGCCGATGATGGTGAGCACGATCATCAGCTCAATGATCGTGAAGCCGTTTCGGCGCTTACCACTCCGCATAAGGAGTCCCATCGGCGGCTTTTTCGGTGCTCTTACTGTAGACATCGAATACGTTTTGCCCGCCCCAGGAATTGGACTTGGGGTCATCCCGCGTACTCCGCATGCCCCATTCCATCTTGCCGGTGAGCGGATCGCGCGGTAAGCGGCGCAGGAAGCGAATTTTCTTGTCGACAGCGCCTTGAGCCTTCACGCCTTCCACCAGCACGATGAGTTTCTCCGGATAATTGTCGGTGTCGATTTTCTGCGTACCCAACTGATTCTGGTCGGCCATGTCCTTGTACTTGTCGATAGCGGTACGGATCTCGCGCAGCGCATAGCGTAAGTCGCGCTCGCGCTCGCGCCGGATCTTGTACTTGGTGAGCGGCACGGACATCGCCGTCAAAGTCGCCAGAATCGTGAAGGCGACAATCAGCTCGATGAGAGTGAGCCCCCGCCGGCTGCCGAAGCGCCGTTTTCGTTTCTCAACGCCCGCGCCCGCGCCAACGAACCCCGGCCGTAAGGGAGGGGATGACTTATCCACCAGCCGCAGTATTGAATCATTCATACATATACGCTTACTGAATCGTCAAGACGAGTTCCGGCTTGGCTGCCGGAATGGGTTCGCGCTTCGAGTTCTCCAGTTGGATCTCGTCCAGGGCAATGGTGGCCGACCCTTTACCGAGCGCCATGAAGGTTAAAGTCACTAAGGATCCGCTGCCATTCACGCCGCCCGCGCCCGGCAGCCGGTTCAACCGGACCGTACCCGCCGTAAGGTCGCGCGAGAAATTTACTTGCTCGGCCGTGCCCAACAAGCCGCCCTTCGATACCTCCATCAGCTTCAAGAGTTTCTGGTCGTAACGCACCTTCATGGGTGCGGCACTGAGGTCAGTCGCGCCGGACATCTGCACGGTGACATTCACCAGGGTGCCCAATTGCGCGGACATGACGGGGGTCGTCATATAAAGCAGCGCTTGTCCGCCGACTTGTCCAGGTTGCACTGTGCTTGGCGGCAGGGTGCCCGGTATTAGTGCCCCCGGTAACCCGGGCGGCAGCTGTGGCTGCGACGGCGGTACTGGCGCTATTGCTACCGGTGCCGCCACTACTGGCTTATCTTCCTTGATCGGCTTCGGCGCAAAGCTCACCTTCACCACCTGATCGTTGCCCGCCGAAACGCCGCGCATGTTGACATCGGTGATCTCCGCCGCCCGGACAATCCGCGGAATCAGAGCAATCAGCAGTTCGCTGCGGTTATCTTCTTTGCCTTCCGTACTGAAGAGCCAGCGCAGGCCAGGAATGTTGTTCAAGCCGGGAATGCCGTTCACCACCCGCGAGGTATTCAAAGTCGTCAAGCCGCCCAGCAGCGTGACCTCGCCTTCTTTCACGCGCACGTCTTCGTTCACGCGCCGCGTCCCGATGACGGGCTGCTTCAAGCCGCCCAAATCGATGTTGTCGCGAATGTTCGACACTTCGATCTCGATGTGCATCGTCACTTCCTCGCCGCCATGGATCTTCGGCGTCAAGTCAATATTGACGCCCACGTCGGCAAATTGGAACTGCGTGCTCACCAGCGGACTCACACCGATCGCCCCCACGCCGGGCTGAAAGCTGCCGGTGGCATAAGGGTATTTATCGCCGATTTTGAGCGTCACCTTTTGGCTATCCAGCGTCCGCACGCTGGGGTTCTGCAGGACGCGCGTTTGCCGGTCGTTCATCACGGCGTTCAGCAGCAGGCCTGGCATGTTGCTGACGGAATAGTCGTTCGTCGAGATCTTGCCGATTCTGGAAAGTGAAAGCCCGGTGTTGGCCGCCGTCGTGGTAGTGGCCGTGGTGCCCGTGCCCGTGGTCGTCGTTGCGCCGCCCGACAAAAGCGGATTGCGCGGCGTGAAGTTGATGGCGTTCTTGAAGCCCGCCGCGCCAGCCGAGGCGAGGGCGGCGGCCAGGTCACGCGTTCTGACCCGATTCGCTTCCATGACGAAAATGTCGATCACCACTTCGGCCTTGGCCTTGTCGAGGTCAAGAATCACCTTTTGCGCCAAATTGATCTGGTCAACCGAGCCGCGGATCGTCATGGCCATCTGCCCGTTGTAGGTGAGCAAACGGCGAATGTCCGTGACGGTGCGGATGACGGTGGCGATTTCCTGAAGCTCTTGCGGCGTCGTCACATTCTGCAGGTAAAACGTCTTCACCACCTGCTCTTCGTAGTCGCGCCGCTTGGTGACGTTGTCTTGCGTCACGAAGACCGAGTTCGCCGTGAGCGGCTTCCAGTAAGCTTTGGTCATCACGGCCAAATTATCGAAGGCTTCGTCAATGGAAATATTATTTGCCTCATAAGAGAAATTGCGCTGTGACGCGGTGATGAAGTCCTGATCCA
>JANLPT010000163.1:0-10610 GCA_031367405.1 Bryobacteraceae bacterium | reverse complement strand
AACCCGAAGATCATCAACCCGAAGATCATCAATCCGAAGATCATCAACCCGAAGATCATCAATCCGAAGATCATCAACCCGAAGATCATCAATCCGAAGATCATCAATCCGAAGATCATCAATCCGAAGATCATCAATCCGAAGATCATCAACCCGAAGATCATCAACCCGAAGATCATCAATCCGAAGCTACCCAAAATTGGCCCGGGTCCCGGACCACTGAAGGGCAACAAATAGCGTTCAGCTTTCCGTGAGCGATACGCGCGGCGCGCCTACCCAGGCCACCGCGCGTTTGCTCTTTCTGGGGAAAAATAAGTGGTCATGCAAGAGCGAGTTCCTCGCGAGATCGCGGCACTTCAGGGACACGCGCCGCCGTTCCCCCAAGCCTAGCGTTGAATCGTTGGGATGTTGGCTTCCCGCATCACTCGGAACTCGCTGGCCTTCTCCTCGTCCAGCATGGACGCAACTCTCCGTGTCAGCTTCGCGGCCTCCGCCATTCTACCGGCGCGCCGGTAGATCGTCATCAGCTGATACGTGGAGGTTCGGTCGGCGGGGTCTAACCGGATGGCGTGGGCCAACTCCGTCATGGCCTGAGGAAGGTCTCCCATCTGAACATAGACTTTACCGAGCAGACCATGCGCCAGCGCATGGCCGGCGTCCAGTTTGAGGATTCGCTGGAGCCGTGCCGCCGCTTCCCGCTGCTCGTCCGGCGACGGGCCCTTCAGCAGCAGTGCCCGCACCAGCGTCAGCTCCGTTCGCGGATCGGCACCATGGGTGGCGAGTTGTTCCCGCAGCATCCGCTCCGCATCGGCGGCCCGTCCCAGTTGCATCAGGATCGATGCCAGGCCGATGCGCCCCAGCCCTGATTCGGGGGCCAGGGCTTGGGCGCGGCGAAATGCCTCTTCACCGCTCGCAACGTCCCCGCGCCGCACCAGCAGCACGCCGAGCAGGGTCTCGAGCTTTGCGGATGAAGGCGTCGCCCGTAGCCCGAACCGCATCACGTCGATCCCCAGATCCAACCAGGCTTGCTGGTCGAGGCACAGGACGGCCAAGTCGATCAGTAACTGCTCTTCCCGAGGATGCTTTTGAATGGCCTGTCGTAAGACCGCCAGCGCCTGGGGTATTTCCCCCGCCGCTGCGTAAGCACTGGCAAGCAGTCTTTGCGCATCGGGGTCGATAGCTTCCATCGGCAGCAGCGTGGAGACGACCGACCGGTACTCCTGGGCGTTCCAGTAAGCTAGCGCCAGATTGTATCTGGCCGGACCGTGCTCTCTCAGTTGCAAGAGCGCGGTGAACTGCTTCGCCGCCGCGGCCCATCGTTGCCGTTCCAATAGGCAAACGCCGTATTGCCACTTGAGACTGGGAGACTCAAGCGACTTCGGCGCTTTCTCAAAATGAACCACCGCCCCTTCGCAGGACCGGCGCTCAAACATCAGCACGGCTAACATCGCATGCGCGGCTTCGGAAGCTGGACTCAGCCGTAAAACCAACTCGAGGGACTGGCTCGCGTTCGCGTCCCGATTCTCGAATTCGATTTGCGCGGCGGCCTGCAGCGCCGGCTCGTAAGCCGGTTGAAAGGCGAGAGCTTGGCGCAAGGCCGTTAAACTCGCTACCTTGTCCCCGGATTCTCGCAGCGCCAATCCCTTCATCGTGTAGAGCGGGGAACTGCGCGGCGCGGCTTTCAACTCCCGGTCGCATTCGGCGATCGCTTCGGCCAAACGCCCGCCGCGAATCAGGCCCCGGATCGAGTTCAGGTCTGCCAGGAGGGGCGCGACCAGAAAAATGGCGAGCAGCGCTCGACCGTTAGAATGCAATCCTCGCCCCAATTTGAATTACCCGCGGTCCAGCATTGCCGTTCTGGCCGAGAATGCGGCCGAAGTTAGGATCGCCAGGATTGGTATTGATGCCCCCGAGATTCACGCGGTTGATCACGTTGAAGAACTCGAACTTCAATTGTAAGTTGCCGGTCTCGCCGAGGAAGGGGAGGCGGTTATTCTTGATCACGCTCGAGTTAAGTTGAACGACGCCCTGTTGGCGAAAAGCGTTCCGCGGGCTATTCCCCTGCGTGCCTACGGCGGGTGCCGTAAAGTCTGCGGCATTCCACGCCGCCCGGCCGCCGTTGGCGCCGAGGAACGAGGAACGCTCAAACTTGGAGGGTAAGCCGTTCGGGACATTGGGTAAGTCGAAGTTCAGACTATCGGCATTATAATCGCCGCTCAAGGGGCGGAAGCCGGTCACGTTTCCGCTGGCATCGCGAGTCGGATTGAATCCGGCGGTGTTGACGATCCAGTACGGCAAGCCGCTCTCGAGGGCCGCCGTAGCGCCAATTTCCCACCCGCCCAGAACGTTCTTGGCGATCGAGTTGTTCTTAAAGGGGGTCGGCATTCGGTAGACACCCGAAGCGGAGAAACGCTTCCGGATGTCATACGAGGAATCGGCCTGATAGCTTTTCAGGTTGGCCGGGTCGGGGATGTTGCCGACGCCGGCCGAGCGCGATCCGCCCTGGTAGTAGTCGGTGGCGTGGCCGACAGTGACGGACGCCTGGAAAGAAAGCCGATCGCCCAGACGTTGACGGACGCTGGCAATCATGGCGTCGTAGTGGATGACGTTGGCGTTGACGATGTAGGTCATCTGCCCAAAGCTCGGATTCAGCCGGTCCAACCGGCCGTCAATCAGATCGCCGGCAAAGCGATTGAAATCGGTGCCGACGATGCCGCCGGTCGAGTAAGATCCACTATAGTTCAGGCCGACCACGAGTTGCTTGGGCAACTCGCGCTCCACCCCGACCAGATAGTTCCAGGTCTTCGGCGATCGCAAATTCGGGTCGATGCCACCGACACTGCTCTGAATGCCAGCGAGTCCTCCGCGCGCATCCAGACCAGTACTGGGGATCTTCGGCACGGTAAAGCCGTAGGGGAAGGTATCCTGCGTGCCCAAAGAGAAGATGGGTTTAATGGGGAGCAGTTGTCCCACCGTGGGAAATAGAAAATTCGGCGGATTGATGTTCACGCGGTCAATGGACTCACCCAGCGTCACCCAGTCGTAATAGAGACCGATGCCCCCACGAACCGCCCATTTCCGGCTGGCACCCGGCGACCAGGCAAAGCCAAAGCGCGGGCTCCAATTATTCTTCAGACGGTGATCGAACTGCGCATCCTGCTTGCGGATCACGGCCTCCTTGAACTGATCCCGGTAGTTGCTCCCTGGTGCCACGAAGATATTGGAATACTGGAAGTTCTGAATACCGCTCGCATTGCCGAAGTCGTCATAACGAAGACTGAGAGTCAGGGTGAGGTTGGGCCGGACTTTCCACTCGTCCTGCACAAATAAGCCGAGGGTGGTGGCCTTGGCACCGAAGCGGTAACGCTTCAACTCGCCGGTAAGGGGATCGCGAGCGCCGGCGCTGCCGGAGAAAGGCTGGTCGCGGACCAGGTCGAGTAGGTTGTTGAACTGAAACGTCGGGCGGCTATTGCCCTGCGGGAAGTCGGCCCAGTCGTTGCCCCAAAAGTAGTTTCCACCTACCTTCACCGAGTGCGAACCCTTCACCCAGGTGACAACGTCGCGCCAGTTCCAATTGTTTTGCACAAACAGGCCACCGCTGACGCCGATGCCTGTGGAGCCGGTAATCGAGATCTGCGGCACGCGCAATAGGGCATCGGGGCCATTGAAGCCCTGCACGCGATTGCCGGAAACGGCAAATTCATTCAGCAGGGTCGGCGTGAAAGTGTGGGTGTAGTTCGCCTGGAATCCGTTCACAAACCGCGAACTCGTATTGTTGAGCGCCGGCCGGTTGATGAAGTTGTCGTTATCGGACTCGGTGCGGATAAAACTACCGGAGATGCGATCCTTGGCATCGCGAAAATATTGGTCGCCGCGAAAATTGTATTGCAGGCCATTGCGGCGGGGTGCACGGTTCCAGGTACCTTGCACCAACAAGGGTAAGTCGCAAGGGATATTTGCGGCATTGGCTCCGCCGCAATCCGGCCCGAGAATCTGTTGCGCATTCCGGAAGTTGGGATTGGTGATCACCGGTGCCGAGACCGGATACTCGTTCAATAGCTTCACGCCTAAGGTGGAAGGGAAGTTTGCTTTGGCCCAATTCACAAACTGCGGGCTCTCATAGGTCTCGACGCCGACGGTGGCATCGGTTTGCCGCAGTAGTTCGATAGCGGCGAAGAAGAACGTCCGGTTCTTTCGGATCGGGCCGCCGAAAGCGCCACTGACGTTGTTCCGCTTGAACGGCAAATAATTTGCCACGAAGGGCAGACTGGTGCGCGCGCGCATGCTCTGGTTAGTAAACCAGTAATTGCCTGCGCCGTGAAATTGATTCGTTCCCGACTTAGTGGTCATCGACACGATGATCGAACTGCCCATGCCCTGTTCCGCCTTAAACGTATTAGTCTCCACGGTGAATTCCGCCACGGCCTCGGGATTCATCCCTAGATTAGATGTACCGTTCGTGATGTTGGAGGTTACGCTCAGGCCGTCCACGTTATAAGTGTTGCCGCGCGTGCTGGCGCCGTTGGCGCTCATATTGGAAAAATACTCGGGGTTAAAGTTGTCGGAGGCACCGTTCAATCCGGTCACCCCAGGCGCCAGCGACAGGATCGCAAAGATGCTGTTGTTCAAGAGCGGTATGTCGCGCAGGACCTTCTGATCCATGGTGATCTGCTGGCGGGATTCGGCCGTATCGAGCGCCGGTGCCTCGCCGGTCACACTCACCGCCTCGCCTGCCGACTGTACTTCCAGATTAATATTCAAATCCCGGGTCTGGCCCGTGGTCAGGATCAGCGAGACGATGGGGGGGCGAAATCCGG
This sequence comes from Bryobacteraceae bacterium, assembly GCA_031367405.1. Classification (GTDB taxonomy): domain Bacteria; phylum Acidobacteriota; class Terriglobia; order Bryobacterales; family Bryobacteraceae; genus JALHNI01. The sequence continues at coordinate 5,793 of JANLPT010000163.1, read as the reverse complement.
TGGCCACTACCTTCACCTGATAGCTGCCGGGAGCGAGTGAACTCAGCCGGTAGAAACCAGCCGCCGTGGTTTGCGTCTCCACGGTGATGCCGGTGCTGGCATTGGTGAGTGACACCTTGGCGTTCGGGATCGCCGATTGCGATGGATCCAGCACACTGCCCTGCACGGCTGCCGAAAACTGCGCGTACGCCGGCAACGACAGGAAGACGGCTAGCGCCAATAATACGAGTCTGTTTTTCATCCCACTCACCCCTTTTGCTGAAGGCCCGCGGGCCACTCCGGTTGAGGTGGCTTCGTCAGGCGGAAGTCTGTTTTCCGTTAAACTATATCACTCACCAGCCTTGACTGGACAGGTGTTTAGTGGGCAATGGGTCACACTCTATTGCGATCGCGTGGATTGTCGCCGGACTCGCATAATTCGCCTAACCTACAGGCGAATGGGGCACCTTCGCAGGCGCAGGACGCTCACCGCAGACTGGTGCCCTCAGCTGGCGCCGGGCGGAAACCACTGACGGCGCGACGGTGGATTCCATCGTGACTAAACTCACCTGCGGCCGCCAAAGCCTGGCTGCTCCACGCCAAAATCCAGAAACCGTAGGGCAGCTAATTCTTGGAGATTGCACTAGTGTTAGGCTTTCGGTGTGATCCTGTTTTCGTTACTTGTATTGGCGCAGATTACCAAGCCGCCCGAATTCGAAGAGGCCGGCAAATTCCAGACCAGCGCGGCTACGGGCACGGTGGATGGTAGTTCGCACGTGTCGGCTGAGCGCGCCGTGGTGAATCAGGAGTTAGTCGCAATACTGCGTCCGCTGCCGGGTTATGCGGAGGGCGTGCGGTTGATGGAGAGCCAGATGCCTGGCGCGGCGCAATCGTTTTTCGAAGCCAGGCGACTCAAATTAGGCTTAGCTGTCACGCTGTTTATGGCGGGTAAGGCAGAGCCAAGCGCCGGGTTACTCTGCAGCTTAGTGAATACGAAGCCGGTGGGCTTGTTACCGGTGCTGGGCGAAACGGTGGGGGCGTCGGCCAGTTGGGCCCCGCGCATGTTAGCCGCCATCAGGAAGCTGGCACGCCCGGAAAGCGCGGAGGGAGAATACTACCTGGCACGGGCCTTGCTGAAGCAGGAACCGGCGCAGACCGCCGAGGCCCGGCGGCATCTGGAACGGTCGGCTCTGCTGGACCCGAAGGCCACGCGGGCGCTGCTGGAGTTAGCGCGGCAAGCAGCGGCGGCGGACCAGCGGCCGGCGGCGATCGCGGCACTCGAAGAAGCGTTGCGCCGCGACGAACAGCTTTCCGTGGCCCACTACCGGCTGGCCCAGTTGTATCGAGCGGCGGGGGAGGCGGAGCGAAGCCGCGGCCATTTAAAACGGTTTGAGGAGTTGCGCAAGTAGGTTGTGGGATGACGTGCGCCTGGAAACTGCGATATCCTCGCAAGCGACCATGCGCTTCCTATTGCTGCTTTCTGCACTTCTCCCTGCTCTCCCTGGCCTGGCCCTTTTCGCGGCGGACTTGACCGTTCCCGACAACGTGATTCTGGAACGTGGCATCGACTATGCCCCCATCCCTCACAGCAAATTGGCCATGGACATTGTGCGTCCCAAGGCTCCCGGCAAGTATCCCGCCATCGTGATGATTCACGGTGGGGGCTTCAGCGCGGGACAGCGCGACAGCTATCTGCCGATGGCGATCCGGCTGGCGCAAAATGGCTATGTCGCGGCAACCATCAGTTACCGGTTGACGCCGCTGTATCAATTCCCTCTGCCGCTGCATGATGTGAAAAGCGCCGTCAGATTCCTGCGCGCGACGGCCGCCAAGTACAGCGTGGACCGGGAGCATCTGGGTGCGATTGGGGTCTCGGCGGGCGCGACGTGGGCGCAATTTCTGGCCATCTCCCGGGGCAATCCGCGCCTGGAGGGGAACGGACCGTACCAGGACCAATCGAGCAGTGTGGATTGCGCGGTGAGTTTCTACGGCCGCTCCGACATGCGGCGCGCTTATGAGGGCAGCCGGAATGCGGCCGAGGCTCTGCCGGCGTTGCTGGGCGGCGATCGTATGAGTGCGATGGATGCGCACTTACGGGCCAGCCCTTTGAATTGGATCAATCCGGATTCGGCCCCCATCCTCGCCATTCACGGGACGCGCGATCAGAATGTGCCTTTCGAACAGTCACTCTATCTGGTGGAGCGCTTGCGCAGTGTGGGCGTCGATGCCGAGCTGGAAACCATCGCCGAAGGCGCACATGGATTCAAGGGTGCCGATGAGGAGCGCGCCTTCGCACGCACGCTGGACTTTCTGAATCGTAAGTTAAAGCCGCAGTTACTGGAGACGCGGCGGCTGATGGTGAATGACCATGGCCCCGGCGGCGAGATACTGGCCATTGCCTGGCCTTCCGGCCGCATCCTGTGGCGACGGCCGAACCACCGGGCGACGGAAGTCGCCGTACTTCCTAACGGGAATGTGCTGTATATTGAGGATCCGAAAGGCATCGTGACGGAGCTGGATGGCGACCAGAAAGTCGTCTGGCAATATAAGTTGGATAAGTCGAGCTTAGTGAGTTTACAGCGGCTGGCTAATGGCAATACGCTGCTGGTGGATGACGTGGCCACCAGAATATTCGAAGTAACTCCTGAGGGCAAGGTGGCTTGGAGTGTGGAGAAGCCGGAGTATCAAGGCTTAGCGATGCGCCGGGCGCGCCGTACCGCTGCGGGGACCACCTTAGTCGCCGTGCAGAAGGCCGGCTTGTTACTCGAGTTAGACGCGAAGGGCGATGTAATTCGCCAGCTCGACTTTCCGCATCGCATGCCAGCGCAGGCCCTGCCTTTGCCGGACGGCGGCATGCTGGTCGGCCTCGCCGGACCCGGCGAAGTGAGACGGCTCGACGCCGGCGGCCGGACGCTGGCCACTTTCGGCAGCGCCAACGACACGGCGCGCATGGCTTGGACGTCAGGCTTCGCGCCGACGTCCGGCGGCGGGCTGATCGTTTCCGACTACATGGGCGGGCGCATCGTCGAATTCGATGCCCAAGGCAATGTGCTGCATCAGCTCAGGAATCTGCCGTGGTCCATCACGAGTGTGGCGCTACTGCCTTAAGGAATGCTGATCGGTGAGCGCTTGATTTTGGGTACTTCCAGGCCGTCAGCCAGCAACCGAACCGTCGGCAGATAGCATGTCCTGGGCTCGGCCACAACGGTATACTCGTGGGAGTTACTCTCTGCGGACCGGCGCGCCCCTCGACACAAATGTTTCATCAACTCATCAAAGCCTGGTTTGAATGGTCCCGCGACATGGGCTACGTGGGAGTATTTCTGATGATGGCGCTCGAAAGCACGATTGTCCCGGTGCCCTCGGAGGTCATCATGCCACCCGCCGGCTATTGGGCTGCGCAGGGGCAGATGTCTCTGTTCGGCGTGATCCTGGCCGGCGGTCTCGGCTCGACGTTTGGTTCGGCTCTCTGCTACTGGTTCTCGCGGACGCTGGGCCGCACCGTCCTGCTGCGTTACGGAAAGTGGCTGCTGCTTCCCCCGGAACGGCTTGAACTGGCCGAGCGTTGGCTGGCCGAATATACCGTGGGCGGCGTGTTTCTCGCGCGCCTTCTGCCGGTCGTCCGCCACCTGATTGGCTTCCCCGCAGGACTGGTCCGCATGCCGTTCGGCACATTTCTCGCCGCCACGTTTACCGGATCGACCCTGTGGTGCGCCGTTCTCGCCATCTTCGGAGCCCGCACCATCGGACGCCAACCCGGCCTGATCGACGATCCGGAAGCGCTCATGCAAGCCGTCAAAGGGAATCTGTTGTGGTTCATGCTTCTGGTGGCCGGTCTCGGTGCCGGCTGGATGTTCGTTAAATGGTTCGGGCAGCGCAATCGCCCGGTGGCTTAACGCCGCTGAGGTCGAGCCGCGACCGGAGGCAGCCGGCTTCGTAGGCCCTTCCCTGTCATCGGGCATAAAGGCACAATTCCATCGCCAGGATCATCGGCGTTTCCATAAGAGTCGCTCACCGGGTGTTGAGTGTGACTTCCGTTTCCGGATAGCCTCACGAAAGGGCCAAAGGCGTAATAAAGAGGGGCTGGTTTTATGGGACTTAGCCTAGATGGGCCGGCTGAAACCTTGTTGTTGGATACGCTCCAGCAGGGCCGTGAGGCGTTTCACTTTTTCCGGATGTTTCTGCCAGAGATTCTGTGATTCAGAGGGGTCCTTCGCCAAGTTGTAGAGTTGACCTTGCGGCCCCTGTGGAACGGTTGGAATGCGCGCGGGCGCGGTGAATCCGCCGGAGCCGAGACCGAGTTCCAGTTTCCAATCGCCTTCCCGAATGGAGAACATTCCGTCAATCGAGTGGTGCACGATGCTGCTACGAATTGGCTTGGCCGGCTTACCGGTGAAGGCCGGTAAAAGGTTGTAACTGTCCTCGGCGGCTTGAGCGGGCAGGCGAAAGCCGGAAATCGCAGCGGCCGTGGCCATCAGATCCGTGAGGCAGCCCAATTGATGGCTGACGGTGCCGGCGGGAATCTTGCCGGGCCAGCGGGCCAGGAAGGGAATGCGATGGCCGCCGTCCCAGATGTCGGCCTTTTCTCCCCGCCAATGGCCGTTCGCGCGATGGGCGAACTTGGCTTGGTCCTCGATCTTCCAGTCTGCGCCGTTATCGCTTGTGAAAATTACCAGCGTATTGGTGGCCAAGCCGGTCTCCTCCAAGGTGGCGAAGAGGCGGCCGAGCATGTCGTCCACTTGAGCGACAAAGTCCCCGTAGAGTCCTGCCTTTGAGCGGCCCTGATAAGGCTCCTGAGGGACCCAAGGGGTATGGGGTGCAGTGAGCGGGAAGTACAGGAAGAACGGCTGCCCGGGCTGCCGGGCTCGCTCCTTGAGAATCGAGATGGCCTTGGCCGTCAGCGCGGGCAGAACCTCAGGAATTTTGAACCGGGGAGCGATGGCACCGCCTCGCCAAAAGACCCCGCGCGGCGTCTTGCTCTCCGCGATTGCGGCAGTGGGCTGCTCCACGGCGCGGTGATTCTCGAAGTAGAGATAGGGATCCATGTCGAGCGAGGCGGGGATGCCGTAGTAATAGTCGAAACCGTGGTCGGTAGGGCCGGGCCGCAGCGGCTGGCTGAAGTCGGTTTTCGCTTGCTCGCCTAGACCCAAATGCCACTTGCCCACTCCGGCGGTGTAATATCCTTGCTGTTTCAGCATCGCGGGAACGGTGAGCCGGCCATCCTCGATCAGGTTGGGGCTGTAACCGTTGAGCACTCCTTTCTTCAGTGCGGTGCGCCAGCAATAACGGCCGGTGAGAATACCGTAGCGGGTAGGCGTGCAGACGGAAGAGGGCGAATGCATGTCTGTAAAGCGGATGCCTTGAGCCGCCAGCCGGTCAGCGTTCGGCGTGGGCACCGCGGATTTAGGGTTGTAGCAGCGAAGATCGCCCCAGCCAAGATCGTCGGCGAGGATATAGAGAATGTTCGGCGGAGAGGATGGCGGCTGGGCGAATCCGACACCGGCGAGGCTTTGCAGAAAAGTACGGCGCGTGTTAGTTTTCATGGGGGCACTGAGAATGAGTATACTCGCCGCCGTTCATCAGAGTTATTCAGTTCGGGGCCTTAAGTAAGCCAGTGAGAATACGCGGTGGGGTAATGAGGGTTAATTGTTTAATGAGTCTAGTAAGTCGAAATCAAGCGGTCGAAGTGCTAGTGTGCGATCGCACGATTTGTTGGCTTCTGGCCTTCCTCACGAATCGCTTACTCTCCATGAGGCATATTCGCCGGCAGCAAATCAGCCGGGAACGAAGTGACCGGGTCCGATGAGCCGTCGA
>JANLPT010000158.1:0-23301 GCA_031367405.1 Bryobacteraceae bacterium | reverse complement strand
TAACCTCACCCACAAAAAGCAAAAAGCCCAGGTAAAGCTCTACCTGGACCGCTGGCGCCAAGAATTCGAAATCACCCCCACCACCGACTGGGCGGCCTGGCTCCGCAGCCCCCGCCAAGCCACCTACCTCGCAGACCTCGCAAAGTTCATCGGCGCACCACCCCAAAAAGCCACCCCGCTCCCCGCCCCCACCCAAACCGTCTTAAGAGCCAGGGGCACTTAGAATGTCACACCCAATGTGGCGGAGACACTGCGAGGATTAACGAAGTGAGTGCCGCCGAATGGCGAGAGGAAGTTATACAGGCGCTGGGTATTCGTCAGGTTCGAGACATTGAACCGCGCAGTCAACTTCCAGCGTTCGCGGTGCAGTAGATTGTCGTTACCCAAGGAAATCGTATGCAGATGGCGGGGTGCCACGCGGGCGGGCCGGTGGTCGGGGTTTGCGGTGCCATCGGCCGGAATGCGATAGCGGGTGGCACCGAAGGATGAGCCGTCATCGCAGCCGGTGAGGCGCTTGCTGAGGGACGCCTGGTTGGCTCCACAGTAGAGTCCGATCGCCGACTGCTGGGCGGCCGATAAGCCGAAGGCGGCTTCGCGTGAATCGATACCTCCCGAGACTAAGCCAGAATCATAACGCCAGGTGTAAGCCGCAAACCAGTCTGATTTCGGAACCCGATAAACGAGGTGGCTGGTTGACTGGAAAGCCTGATCATGGTCGATGCGGAAGACGCCGGCCTCCAGCGTATCGGGAAAGATCAGCCCGCCATTGGACGGGCCAAAGAACCGCGCCTTGCCTTGGCCCATCAACCAGTAGCCTTGCCAACCCTTCCAACTCACCGACGAAAGCCGCAGGGAGAAGCCACTGATGCTGCTCTTGTGCCAGGAGATAGGGAAAACCAGTGGCGTCGTGAGCACCGCCCCGAAGTCATAGGCGTTGCGAGTGAACTTCCAGAAATAGTCGCCTTCCACAATCAAACGCGAACCCAAGGCCTGTTGGAAGCCGAGGTTGTATTGGTTGCGGTTACCGGGACGAATCGGTTCCACTGCCTTGGCTCCGGCGATATTTTGGGCCAACCCGCCCCCGGTACCCGTTGAGCTCGACAGAATCAGGTTCTCGTTGTAGGGCGTTTCCAGAGTGCGCGAGAACGCGGCGCGCAGCACCGTGCCGGTTTGTTTCATCTGATAGGAGAGGCCGGCCCGGGGCTGGATACCGTTGGCGTTGACGATGCCCTGATACCGGTCGTACCGGAAGCCCACCGTGACGTTGAGCGCGCCGACGCGCCACTGATCCTGGACATAGGCGGCGTTCTGATTGACGTTCTGGCGGCCGGAGAAGCGGAAAAGCCGTCCTCCACGCGACAGATCGAAGGGCACCAATCCGGGCTGAAGAGCTTGGTTGGCGATGAGCCCCAGTCCAGCACAGCGAACGGGATCCTTGACAGCGTTGGGGCCGGCCGCGCCGCCGTTTTTGTCAACGCAGATGGGGTTATAGCCGTTACTGGTGATGCCGAGGAAAAAATTCTCCGCCAGGCGCGTCTGCAGGCCCTGATACCCTGCTTTGATTGAGTGGCGGCCTGCCACGTGCGAGAGATCGACGCGGGTGCCCCAGTTCGTCAAATGCCGGTCTTGCCCCAAGGTAATCGGCGAATCATCGGCCGGGTTGGGGCTCGCGAAGTAAGTCACTCGATCTTGCCGGACAAATGGATTCACGGTGAGCAGCGTCGACGGCGAGGCCGAATAGATCCAGCCGAAACCGACGTTAGCCGTCGTGGTGCGTTGGCGTTGATCCTGATCCGGTTGCTCGTAAGTATTGGGGACCTGGAACGAATTGCGGCCACCGAGAATATTCAGATGGAACGCATGCTTCGCGTTGGGCTGATAATCGACCCGATCAAAGATGGTTTGATGATCGCCGATGTCGTGGAAGGGCCTGAATTCGGGCGTGTCGAGGAAGCGTCCGCTGCGCCCGGCGGTGAGCGCGACGAAGTTACCGAAGCGCGCGTTCCCAGCACCGAGGGTAGCTTCCGTCTGCGTGGTGCCGAAGGAGCCATAGCCCGACTGTAAACTGCCATAGCCCTCCGGACGGCCCAGCCCGGACTTGGTGGTGGTCGCCACCACGAGCGACGTCTTGTCGCCATACTCGGCACCGGGCGCGCCGGTGATCACTTCGAGAGACTGAATCGCATTGACCGGAATCTGCGTGGAAAAGGCTTTCGACTGCTGGTCGCTGATCGGTTGGCCGTCTACGATAAAGCTGGTCTGCGCGTGGTCGCCAATCGGATGGAAGAAGCCGTTAGCGTCTGCAACAACGCCCGGTGACCCTAGGATCAGTGCGTCGCTCAAGCCCGACGCGGGCGAGAATAAGGCCATCTTGGCGAGGCCCTTGGCGTCAATATCATTGTGCGGGAAGGTCACGTTCTCGAGTAAATCAGCGCCAAAGGCTTCTACGTTGACGCTGGAGACGCCGGTCGCCAAACTCAGCTTCACCGGCAGCGTGAGCGGTACTGGGGTGCGCACGGCCAGGTCGCTGGCGAAATTCGCGAAGCCGCTCGCCGTTACCTCAAGATGGTATTGGTTGAACGGAAGTTGACGAAAGCGGTAACTGCCGTCAGCCTCGCTCTTGGTCGCTTGGCGATAGCTGGTGAGGGGGTTCACGATCTCGATGCTGGCCCCGGCGACAGCGGCCCCTGAGGGGTCGGTTACCCGGCCGTCGATCCGTCCGGCGTTGCCGAGCGACTGCGCCGAGAGATTGCCAGCGGCGACGAAGAGGACGAGTAATCGGGTCATCTCCTTCATGATAATGAAAGCATACTCTCAAAAGCAATTGTTATCGATAAAGTATTCTCACAATTTTATCAGCTCAGACAATCCCTCTGCCCGAGCCCTACCACCCGCAAACGGATATTTTCCCTTCCCCCCAATTTCCCCATTTGGGGGTACCTGGGGTCGGTGGTGCTCTGACCCCATTGCTGAAAACATTGCACTTATGCCTTGCGGCGTCTCGCTGATGCGTAGCGGCGCTAAAAAGTCTGGATTCGCACCTGATCGATCAAATAGTCCGCGATGGCCAGCGAGGCTGTCGCCCCTGGACTCGGCGCGTTGATCAGATGCAAGGCGTTCCGGCGCAGGACAAAATCGAAGTCCTGCATCAAGGTGCCGTCCGGCGCAAGGGCCTGGGCCCGCACGCCCGCGCCGCCCGTGGTGAGGTGCTCCATCTCGATAGCGGGGACCAGACGCCGCAGCGACCGGCAGAATTCCTGTTTGCTGAACGACCTTTTCACCTCATAAAACGCCATCGACGGATACCTGCGCAGAAAGCGCCAGAATCCGGGGAAAGTGAAGACATCGGCGACATCGGCCGCCACGAAGTCGCGCCAAGTGTAGCCCTCGCGGGCGGTGGCCAGCACGGCGTTCGGGCCCGCCTCCACCCCGCCATGGATCATCCGCGTGAAGTGGACGCCGAGAAAGGGAAACTTCGGATCGGGCACCGGATAGATCAGGTGCTTCACCAAGCCGGCACCTTCGGGCGTCAACGTGAAATACTCACCGCGAAACGGCACGATGCGAGCGGCGCGCATTTCGCCGGCCAGCGCCAGGACGCGGTCGCATTGCAAGCCCGCGCAGTTGAAGATGAAGCTCGCCTCGATTTCGTGCTCGCCCGCTTCAATCGTCCAGCCGGTGCCCTGCGGTTTCACGGAGCGAACGCCGGACGAAAGAAGCACGCGCGCTCCCGCCGTCCGAATCAGCTCCTTTAGCTTCTGGCACACCGCCGGGTAGTCGACGATGCCTTCTTCGGGAACCTCGACGGCGGCCAAACCGGCCACGTGCGGTTCACGCTCGCGCATTTGTTCAGGGCCGCACCAGCGCAAGCCACGCAGGCCATTGGCTTCGCCTCGCGCTTGCAATTCTTTGAGGCGCGGAATCTCTTCGGCCTCCGTGGCCACTACCAGTTTTCCGCAGCGCTCGTGGGCAATTCCGTGCTGCCGGCAGAACTCCACCATGCGCCGGATGCCGGTAGTGGCCAGCGTGGCTTTGAGCGAACCGGGCTTGTAATAAAGGCCCGCGTGCAGCACGCCGCTGTTGTGTCCGCTTTGGTGCTGGCCGACGTCCGGCTCCTTCTCGAGCACCACCACCGAGGCTTCCGGAAACGTTCGGGTGAGTTGATAGGCAACCGCCAAACCGATGATGCCGCCCCCCACAATGGCATAGGAGGAATGGGGAGATTTTAGCGGAGTCTTTGAGGCCAACCTCTATTTTGTACACTAGAGAGGAATCGAATGCTTCTTCCAAGAGAAATGATCGGCTACCTATCGCGTCAAATCGTCAAGCGCCTGGCCCCGAAATCAATCGACGCGGCGAATCCGCCGGCAGTGATGGAGACGATCAACCTGGTGATTACCCAGGAACTTGAAGCGGAGGATAAACTCAACGACGAAGTCCGCGAGCTGCTCAGCCAGTATGCGGATTATATGCGGCAGGAAGGCATTCCCTATTCGGAAATGTTCCGCAAGATCAAGAACCAACTGGTGATCAAGAACAAGATCGTGCGCGCCAGCGGCCGGGACTCCAACGACAGCATGAAGTTGTCGCGCGACAAAGTGACTGACCTTTCGCATAAGATCGTGGCCGAGCTGAAGAAGTCCCGCGAGATTCGGGTGAAGCGGCCGGACAACGAGATGAGGCTCGATATTGTGAAGGGCTTCACCGAAGTGCTGCTCGCCGAGGACAAAGCCGATCGGGATGCCCGGGCCAAAGTCCGTTCGATGAAAAAGGACATTCCTGAGGGCAGCGAAGAGTTCGACTTGTTGCAGAAGCGCTACTATGGCGAAGAACTGAAGAAGCTCGGCATTGATTTTAACGCCTAGGTTTTAACGCTTAGGCGCGAATTGAAAGAGTTCGAAGACGGGGCGGCCTTGCCGGTCGCTCACCGTTTCCACCACCTGGCGATCATAACCTGCGTCCGCTGCCGCTTGCTGTAGGTCACGATTGACGTTGGCAAAGGCTTCGAACGGGCGCAAGGTGCCGATCCATAAGTCATCGCGATCCGCGAAGATTTCTGCTTTGTACGGCCGGTCGTTCCAGGCGAACGGAGCTCGCCGTTCGGTCAACAGCAATAAGTTGTCGCTCATGCCCCAATCGTAGACGCGCACCGTCTTTGGGTTGAGCGCCTTGATTCGGGCGGCTAAAGGGAAAATCGCATTGTTCCACGACCCCGGGCTGCCCTGGGCGATTAACGCTGAGCGATAAATATTCAGCACGCGGGCATTGTCCAAAGCCAGGAGCAGCACCACCGCCAACGCCAGTGGGGCGGTTCCCCTAACCCGCCAGGGAATTGCAAACGCGGCGGCGATGGCCCAGTATTGCAGGGGCCAGATCAGCACCAGATGATGCACCGCGCCCCCGGCATTCCGCGTGATGGCCATCAGCAGAAACATGATCGCGCCCGCCGCGAGCGGATACCAACCAAGCCGGCTGGGCCAAATCAGCAGCAGGATCATCGCGGCGAGCAGCGCGTAGGGTACAGAGGTCCAACGCTGCGCTTCGCGGGGCTCATAAGCGATGTATTCCATCAGCGCGTAGCCGCGCAACGTTTCGTACAGCAAGCGGGCTTTGGGGGCGAGTTCGGCGGTGGTGATCTTGACGTTATCGTGGACCGTGGCGGCGGGCTGCCGCACGTTGAAGCGCAGGAACGGGAAGCTACCGATGGCGAAGAAGGCCAGGGCGAGCGCGCAGCGCCGCACGGTGAGGGCATTCTTGACGGCCCCCGGGAAGAGTGCCAGCAGCGGCAGCAGCAGGCCTGCGAACGTCCAGACGGCAAGCGCCTTATTCCACAGCGCGAGGCCCAGCAGAAAGAAGGCCAGGCACCACGCCCCGTCCCAAACGAACGCCGGCCGCGAGGGCCGCGAGGGAGGGGATGACGTGGACCTGAGCAGCAATACCCCAGCAGCTAAGAATAGGAAATGCTGCAACGCCACCGGACCCCAGTCAAACGTCGTGGACTGGATGAAGATCGGATCAGTGGCCAGCAGTAACCCGCCGAACCACGCGGCGCGCTCGCCATGCAACCGCCGCAGGAAAATGGTGAAGCACCAAACACTGCCGGCACCCAACAGCGCCACCGGTAATCGCAGCGACCACACGTTAGGCGTGAAGAGCTTGAAGATGGGATAGTAAAGCCACGTCTTTAGCGCGCCCAGATAGCTGATCAACATGGTGGGCACGTGATGCTTGAAGGCCCAGAAGCCGTCGAGCGCCGCGTAATCCTGATAGTAAGCGCCCGCGAAAAGGGCTTCATCGGTTTGAATGCCGGGGTAGGGAAGCACGGCACAGGCCAGGAACAGGAAGATCAGGGCGCAAATGGGTCCGCGAAGGCGGTCGAGAGTCACATTTTATTGTAGGCGAGCGTTGCGTCCCGTTAACAGGACTCAGCCAGACCCCGGGATGACCCTGCGGGGGGATCCGGCGTTCAACACGGGGCTCATCACCCGCCTAACCCTGCAATTCCCGTAATAACCACAGCCGCGCATAATGGCAAGTCGCTTCCACGGTGCCATCGGACGCTCCCAGAATCCCCGCCGTTTCGTCGTCCGTAAAACCGGCAAAAATCGCCCTGAACGTCACCAACGGTCCGCTGGCCGTGCTGGGGTTCCGCATCCATCGCGATCACCAGCATTCTGTCCACCATTGCCGCCACCCTCACCGGTGTTCTGGCGGTTGGGGGCGAATGCCACTCCCGGCGCGCGCAATCTGTCGGTAGATGGCCTTACTCTGGTCAACGCGTTTGCGGTCAACCCCGGAAACGCGGTCATCCTGTCGATTGCGCCGAACACCGGGCAGCAAGGCCAAACGCTCAGGAGGCCCATCAGATGTCATTGCCCGGCGCAAATCCATCACATCGACCAAGCTTGCGCCACAGATGACAAAAACGAAACCCTAAGGCTGCCGCTGCACCGTGACGACTACCGGATCGCTTGACTGGGCTGTCGCTAACGAACGGATCTGCACCACGTTCTGGCCGGCGCGCACCGTCTCTGGAATTTGGGCTGAGATTTGGCCGGGGCCGGTAGTGATGAGGGGCAATGCCACATCGTTAAAGACAACGCAGCTGCCGCCGAGCACCGTCGGAAGCGGGACCTGGTCGGCGCGCGCGGCCGTGCCGAGGTTGGCTCCCGTGATCGTGATGAAGCTGCCGGGGCGGAAATTGGTGGTGCCGTCAGTCGAGTTGACGATGGAGCGGATGCCGTTGGGCAGGCGGGGTTGGGTGGCTCCCGAGGTCTGGACGAGCGGCGTCACCGTGAGTCCGGAAATGGTGATGGAGTAAGCCACGGAACCGGCTGAATCAATGAGTAACTGCCGGGCGGGAATATTGGCGCGCGCGGTGGCGAAGACGCTGAACTGGGGATTTTCAGGCAGCACGCCCGCCACAGTTTCCGATTGGGTGCGAATGTCCACGATTTCGAGCACCGTGCGGGCGTCGTCACGCGTGGCGGCGGTGATGTTTTGGCGGACCGGCGTGGTGGCTCGCAGGAAGCGCGTGTCCGAGAGCGGGAAGACCGAGGCGACGTTGCGCTGCCCGGCGGAAACCACGGTCTGCACCGGCGGCTGTCCGGGTTGCGCGGGCGCGCTGAACTGGGTGACACCAGGACGCTCCGCTCCACCGATCGGTGTAAGCGACGCGCTCAGAATTTGGCCACCGGCCAGAAAATAACCGGCCCCCGGTGCTGCGGCCAACGGGCCGAAGTAACTCAGCGGCGGCTGGGTGTTGTAAATGACGCGAGTGGCCGTGTAGCTATCGATGAGGCCGTCGTAAAGATAACCGATACCGGTGCCGCCCAGGACGATGATTTGGCGGCCGTCAGCCGAGGCAGCCATATATTGCGGGCCAGGAATGGTGGCGGGCGTAACGGTGTTAGCTTGGCGGGGCACGGCTTCAGAGCCGGTGACACGCCAGAAGCCGCCGTTGGACATAATAAATTGCAGGCCGGAGATCGACATGGCGAGGGCCACCGGGCGAATGACGGCCTGATTGCCGGCGCGCGGCAGGGCGGGGAAGCGGACGCTATCGACTAACCGGCGCGACACCAGATCCACCACCTGAATTGACTCGCCGCCCGTATTGCCGACGTACAGTTGGGTGCCGTCCAGCGACATGGCCATCATGTGCGGCAACTGGCCAACCTCAATCGGTGCCAGAAACTTCTGCGCGCGCGTGTCGAATATCTCAATGCGGTTGAAGCCGGAGTTGGACAGATACAGCAAGCCGCGCGGCTCGTCGAGGATCATGTCGTACAGCCCTTCGTTGTTATTGTTGGGCGTGACGGGCACCGGATAAACCACCCCGCGCTGATCAGAGTTGCGAAAGTTCATATAAACGCGAACGGTATTAGGAATGTTGATCGCCTGCAACGAGGAAAGAATTACGTTGACCGGATTGCCGGTGTTGTTGGCGGTGCCGGTGTAAAGATTGGTGCCGGCCTGCCGCACGACGCCGGCGCGTCCGGGCTCCATGATGAAAGCAATGTCAGCGGGCGCAACACCCGTGGAAATCTGGGTGACGAGCGCGGCACCGGTGTTGGGCACGCTGAAAGTGAGCTTGCCTTTGCCCAGGTTGGCGACGCGCAGCGAGGCGCGCGAAACGCCCTTGTTGCATTCGTCAATGGCGAGAAAAACTTGCGTGGTTTCGGGCTGCAGAATCGGAAAGTCAAAAAGGGTGGCGATGGGCAGCCGGGTCAGGCCGGATTCTGAAATGGCAAATAGATCAGTGCCATCGCTGGTGATCGCCATACGTCCCGTGATGGATTCGGGAAGCTTGATGCCCAGGGTGGTGCCCAGGTTCCGGGAATTCGAAATCAGCAGCGAAGCCGAGGTGGTGCGCTGGCCGTTCGGCGCGTTGTTAAAGGCATTGAAGATCGTGGTGCCATCGGGCGAAAAAGAGCTTCCCCCAAAGTTAGCCTGCGCATTAAAATTGTTAAATTGATTCACCGGCAGTTGGAAGGGCAAGTTAGCGATGGTAGATTGCGCGATCACGTTGAGGTTGGCCGTATCGTACAGCGTCGATCCGGCCATGAAGTATGCGCCGTCGGGCGAGATGGAGAGCACGGTGGACTGGCCCGTCACCGAGCGATTCCGCAACACCGTGGCCGAGGCCACTTCATAAACGAAAACAGTGGTGGTGGCCGTGTTGACGGTCTGATTGATGGCCACCATCCCCACAATGAAGTTGCCGTCGGGGGTGACGATCAGGCGGCCGGGAAAGGCTGTGGCCGGGCGGCCCACGAACACGGCGGGCAGAGGCGTCACCGTAGTGATGGGCGGCGGAGAAGGTACTGAGCTGATCTGCAAACCGTTTTCCTGGCGCGGATCGTACAGCAACAGCGTATTGGTTTGGTTGTTGGCACCCGTACCTTGCGTGGTGATCAGCACGCGGCCATCGGCACCGACGGCAACGCCTTCCGGGCGGGCGGGGAGACTGATGATGCTCACCACGCGATCCGTGCCGAGCTCAATTTGCGTGAGCGAAGAACTGGTGACGTTGGCCACGTACAGAAACGCATTGTCCATCGACATGGCGGCCGAGTTCGGGTAGACACCCACCGGAATGTTGCTGGTGATGCGCCCTTGCTTGTAATCGAAGATGTCGATGCGGTTGGCGTTGGCGTTCACCAGATAGAGGCGGCCGCGCAGTTCATCGAGGACGATGTCGCGCGGTTCTCCACCCAGATTCACCACCGTGCCGAATGTGGCACCGGTGTTTACCGTCTGCGCGAATGTCAAGCTCGCAACAAAACTTAACGCGAGGCCCGATTTTATTACCTTGGAGGCGAGTGAGCAAAATTGCATTTTCGTTGTCACTAAGATACCCTAAACCCTTAACCGAACGCCAAGTTTCGCGTGACCGAAGGGATTTTGGGTGGGTACCGCAACAATTTCACATTTCGCGGGTTTTCCTTCAGGTTCCGGTGACTTATGCGCCGGATAACTGTGAAAAATTTAACAAAAGAGAGTGTTTTGGCCGACCGGGCCGGAGTCGCCAACACGCCGGAGACGCGCAATCGCGGCCTCCTGAAGCACTCTTCGCTCGAGAAAGGTGACGGCCTTTGGATTTCGCCTACCCAGGCCGTACACATGTTTTTCATGAAATTTGCGCTCGATCTCGTATATTTAGACCGGCAGAAGCGCGTGGTAAAGGTGCGGCACAACGTGAAGCCCTGGCGCATCAGCGCGGCGCTAAAGGCGCGTTCGGTACTGGAGCTACCAGTGGGCGTGATTGAGGAATCGCGGACTGAGGTGGGCGATCAATTGGAATTTATCGACAATTCATGAGAAAAATGTTTCAGCCTCGCCGTGGTGTCTTTCAGCCCCGCTGCGGTTTCGTAGTGGCTTTGGCGTTGTGGTCGATGGCTGCCGGGTACGCCCGCGGGCAAGGCGGACACGTGTACGGGCAATCGGCGCAGCCCTCTGCGACGGCCTCTCAGGTGCCGGCGAAAGCAGGCGGATCGCCGCCCCCGGTGATGAAACGGCAGATTTTGAATGCGGTCGATGCCGGCGATGGCGATGTGACGGTCCGCGAACTGAGGCGGGCGATTTTAGAGCAGCCGGAGCGGCTCGACTTGCGCCTGCAACTGGTGCAACACTTCGAAAAGCTAGGCGAGACCGAATTGGTGGTGGAGCATTTGCGGCTGCTCACCGAACGCTTTCCCGCCAACGAAGACTTAAATTTGCGCTTGGCGCGCAGCTTGCGCCGCAGTGGCGCGCGCGATGAAGCGTTAAGAATCTTAAGGAACTTAACCGCCCGGCAGAGCGTCCATTCGCCAGCCGTGTGGTCCTTGACGGGAATTTTGCTGGACGAGTTGAATCGCCCTATGGAGGGCGAAGCCGAGCATCGGCGAGCGCTGGAATTGGCCCACGAAGATGTGGACGTTTATGAGAACAATCTCGGCTTTAATCTGCTGGAGCAGGGTCGTCGCGACGAGGCGGTGACGCTGTTCGAGGCAGCGCTGCAGCGCCGGCCACGTTCCGAAGTGGCGCGCAATAATCTGGGTGCTGCGTTAGCCTCCCGGAAGGAGGGCGAGATCGATACCTCCACGATTCTGGCCCACTGGAAGAGCGTGATCGATCCGGCTTCCGCGCACAATAATTTGGCGGCGGTATTGATTGAGCAGGGCCGTTACGCCGAAGCGCGGGCGGAACTCGAAGCCAGCCTCAAGTTGCGGTTCGATCTGCCGGCCGCTTGGAAGAATTTGCAACTGGTGAGCGAATTGGATGGCCAGCCGGTGACGATTCCGCGGGCCATGCCCCCAGAAAAACGGCCAGAAAAACGGCCGGAGACGGCTAAGGCCTCAGGTTGGCAAAAGTTTAGGCACGGCGTGAGACGCACCTTTGTCTCCGACGAAATAGTACTAAAACCGGAACGCTCGACACGGCGAGCGTCCCGGTAGAAAATAGTTCGACAGTAAGATCTTTAAGGAGTTAGATGATGAATCACCTCAAGCAAATGATGATGCGCCTGTGGCGCGAAGACGATGGGCAGGATCTCGTGGAATACGCGCTGATCGTAGCGGCCGTCGGATTGGCCCTGATCACGACGGTGAATCAGCTCACGACGGCCGTGGTCAGCTTATATTCCAGTATTACTCAAGGTCTCGCGTCCATCGGCGCGTCCGGCCAATAGCCGGCAGCACCAGGCACAACTGAAGGTGGACTCTACAACCGCCACGCTCGAAGTGCGTCCTAACGCAAACCGACTTACCGGCCCGGGCCGGGCGAGGTTGCGCGCGTGGCTGGTGCCCGATCTGGCGATGGTCCTCACGGCGGGAACCCTATTCTATGTGTTAGTCCTCTTCGGCGGGGCGCAGCAATTATTTCGCGATTCCGATGCGGGCTGGCATATCCGGCTGGGTGAGCGAATCCTGGCCGGTGCCGCTTGGCCGGTGACGGATCCCTTCTCCTTCAGCCGCGCCGGGCAGGCATGGTACGCCTGGGAATGGGGCGCAGATGTCGTCATGGGTTTGGCGCACCAGCTGGGCGGATTAGGGGGCGTGGCGTTGCTGTATAGCCTGCTGATCGCTGCCAGTACTTGGCTGTGGGTAAGGCTGAATTGGGCGGCGAGCGGCAGTTTTATATTTACTTGCTTATTCGCCATGCCCATGCTTTCGACGGCAAATCTCCATTGGTTAGCCAGGCCGCATGTGATCAGTTGGGTGTTACTCCAAGGGTGCCTTCTGCATGTCGAGCGGCGTCGCGAATGGCAATTGACTTTTGCCGCCCTGGCGGGAGCCTTTGCCGTCGGCGCGTTGTGGGCTAACGTCCATGGGAGCTTCGTGCTTGCCATCGGTGGTGCATTAGTCATGGCTGCGGGAACTGCATTACGCGGGGCGGTCTGGCCAGTAGAGTGTGGATCGGCGCGCGCCCGATGGCTGGTGGCCGCGTCGGCTGCCTTGCTGGCCGGTAGCTTCGTCAATCCCTACGGCTGGGCGCTTCATCTGCATATTTGGCGCTACCTGACTAACTCTGAGTTACTCGCGCGAATCGGCGAATTTCAGAGCTTCAATTTTCAAGCCGCCGGCGCGGGCTGGATTCTTTTCACGGTGATGGTCGCGGCGCTGGGAGGCGTGTTGGCCATCAGTGAACAGCGCTTGGACGTGGCGTTTCTGACGGCGCTGTTGCTGGCGGCGTCTCTTCGGTCAGCTCGCCTTTTACCCTTGTTGGCTTTACTAATATTGCCGTACGCCAATGGGATGTTGACGGGATCGTTGTGGCGCGCCGAAGTCCGGCCCAGCCTTCGCCGATGGCTGACGGTGGCGCTGGCCTACGGGGCCAATCTGCGCCGATTCGATGCGCGATTCGGCGGCTATGCCTATGCGCCGCTCCTGGTATTAGCCGGCTTACTGTGGATTAGGCTGCCGATGGCCGCCGCCGGCTTTCCGGCCGTCCAGTTTCCCGTGGAAGCAGCGAACCACTTACCTTCATCGACCCCCCGGCTTTTGGCGCCCGACCTCTATGGCGGCTATTTGATTTATCGTTTCGCCGGAACGCGGCCGGTGTTCTTCGATGGCCGCAGCGATTTCTATGGCCTCGAATTCATGCGCCGCTACATCGACTTAGTGGAAGTGCGGCCTGGTTGGACGGCTCAGCTCGACCATTGGAATTTTACGCATGCCTTGTTGCCGAATCGTTACTCGCTGATTCCGGCACTCGAAGCGCGCGGGTGGAAAAAGATTTACGTGGATCGCACGGCGACGATTCTCGAAAGGGAAAACTGAGGGAATGGATCGACAGAAACTATTACTGGTGTTTGGTGGATCCTGGCTGTTAGCGGGCCTGCTGGCTTGGTTCCTCTATTCCACGGCCAGCGGCGCCAAGTTGACTAAGTTGAAGCCGCTCATGGCGGCGGCCCGTGACTTACCTGCCGGCACGCGGCTCAAGAAAGGCGACATCAAGAAAGTGAGCGTGCCGGAACGCGATTCACCCGGCGGAGTGTTTCTGGCTGAGACCGAGCTATTGAATCATGCTCTCTTGTTTCCCATGATTGCCAACGAGGTATTTACCGGCGGCAAGATTGCTTCGATGATGGGTGGCGAAGGCGTGCCGTCGATCATTCCGCAGGGTTACCGGGCCGTCTCAGTGCTGGTATCCGATGCTTCGAGCGCCGCCGGATTGATTCTGCCCCGCGCCAAAGTGGATGTCATCTGTTCGCGAACCGGTAGTCTGAGTGAAGCCGTCTCAAATTTGATCCTGCAAGATGTGCAGGTGTTGAGTGTCGGACGGGTGACGGAGTTACAAATGACGTCGCCAGACGCGAAGGGTTCTGCGGTGGCCGTCAATCCAAGTTCCGGTACGCAACGGGCTGTTACGCTCTTGGTGACGCCGGAAGACGCCTCGAAACTTGAGATGGCCAAGAATAATGGCAAGATTTCGTTGGCCTTGCGGAACCCAAGTGACTCGGGCCGTCTCGACAACCCCACCCCGACTACGGGCGAAGTAATTGACCCTTTAATGGGCGATCGCCGCAGTAAGATGCAGCAGATGCGGGCTCGCCGGGGTCCTAACGCCGACTTACGCGACGATCGCGCCTGGGCCAAGTTAGTCAATGGCGAAGAAGGCGCGCCGGTCGCTAAAGCACCCGCCAAAGTAAAAAAAGAAGAGCCGCCGGCTAAGCCGAAACGAGTGGTTGACGTGTACCGCGGCGATAAACACGTGCAGGAGATTTTTCAACCCGAATGAACCGTCGAGCCCTTTGCTTACTCATCCTGACCGCCTTCGCCGCGATTTATGTCGCGGCGCAGCCGGCCTTGGAAAAAGAAATTACGCTTGTCCTGGGTAAGGGTGAGTTAATGCAGTATAAAAGCGACATCAGCAAGGTCGTCATCGCGGAGCCGAAGATTGCCGATGCGCTGGTGGTGTCGCCGACGGAGGTAATGGTGAACGCCAAAGGTGTTGGCCACACCACGCTTGTCGTGTGGGAGACGAACTCGTTACCCGTCAAATACAATATCAATGTCATCGCGGATCGCGCGCCCATCGATAATTTTCACGACGAATTGGCAGTCGAGATGAAAGCCGTCGTGCCCGATGGCAACGTCGTCTTCAATGGCAACGCCGAACTCATCGTGCTCACCGGTAAGGTGCCGGATGAAGAGTCCTCGAAGAAAGCTGAGTCCCTCGCCGCCACTCGCACCAAGAAGGTCGTTAATCTGTTAGTGGTGCCCGCGCTCCCTGATCTGCGGCAGATACTTTTGCAGGTGAAGTTTGCCTCCGTGGACCGCGTTGGCTTAAGCGAACTCGGTTTTAACTTGTTTAGCCGCAATGGCAACACCCTCGGCGCGCTGGGCACCCAACAGTTTCAGGCGCCGCGCTTTTCACAGCTCCAGTTTCAAAATGGTGAATTTTCGAACTCGACGGTCAACTTCGCCGACTTACTGAATCTGTTCGTCTTCCGGCCCGACTTGAACATCGGCGCTACGATTCGGGCCATGCAAACCAAGAATTTGTTACAGATTCTGGCCGAGCCGAATCTGATCACCCTCGAAGGCAAAGAGGCCAGCTTCGTGGCCGGCGGCGAGTTTCCGTTTCCGATTCTGACGGCGACTACCACCGGTGGCGCTATTTCTCCCGTGGTTACCGTCCAATTCAAACCCTTCGGCGTGCAATTGCGCTTCACGCCGACCGTTACTGCCTCGGGGGCCATCCACTTGAAAGTGGTTCCCGAAGTGAGTGCGCTCGACTACTCAAATTCAGTTACCGTTCAGGGCGTGCTCATTCCCGCCATCTCCACGCGCCGGGCCCAGACCGAAGTAATCTTGAAAGATGGTGAGAGCTTTGCGATCGCGGGCTTAATCGACAACCGGGTCGTGCAGACGCTATCGAGGGTGCGCGGCCTGGGCGACATTCCGGTTCTAGGAAATTTGTTTCGCAGCCGGTCGACGCGTAAGTCGACCGACGAGCTATTGGTCGTGATTACTCCCCGCTTCGTGCGTCCCGTGGGACCGGATGAGTCCCCGAAGTTGCCGGACACCACTGAAACTTGGTTACCGACCATCAAAGAACAAAAAGACGCCAAGGCGAAGGGCAAAGACAAGGATAAGAAACCCGAGTTCGTTGGCTCGCGTGGCTATCAAGAGGCGAAGCCGGACACTAACTTACCAGCCACGCCCGAGGTTAATCCAAATAAGAAGAAGTGAAGACAATCCGCCAGAGTAGCTCGTTGCGCAACGGCGTCATCACCATCCAGATGCTGGTCATCCTGGTGCCCGTATTACTCGTCCTGATGGGGTTTGCCATTGACTTAGGTCAGATGTACATCGTGCGCGCCGAACTGAAGCAGGCAGCCAACGCGATGGCCCTGGCGGCCGCGCAAAGGCTCAACGGAACCGACGTGGCACTGGAGAATGCCGCTACGGCGCGCCAAGCGGCCATGTCGAACGCGGCCTCAATTGGCAATAAGTTTAATTTCGGCTCGTTAGTAATTGGCGACTCCGGTGGCTTTCTCAATAGCGCCGCGCCGGAACCGGAGTATTTCGACACTGCCGGGGGCGCTACCGGCGAAGGCGAAAATACCAGCAGTGGATCGGCCGGAGGCACCACCGCAAAGTATGTGCGGCTCTCACTGACGGCCGACGCGCCTTTGACGTTCTTCGCGCTTCTCTCACTTGGCGCTGAGCGGAAGACGCAAATTGCGGCCACGGCGATCGCAGGCCAAAGCGCTCCTTTGTGCGAAGCGTGTGCGATTGAAAATATGGCTATCGGGGCTCTCGATACCGCCGACTTAGTGGATTTTGGTTTCGTTAAGAATACGCGCTACACCATGAGCCAGAGTTGCACCGGGTTCCCGCCACCTCAGCCGCTGGGTAACACAACTGCCCGGCTCGACTATCTCATGATTGACCGGCAGGACACCGGTGCCACTCTGTTCGCCGATGCCAGCCAACAGATCTTCCGCATCGGCCAAGCGGGGATGCCTGGCAACAAGACGGCGGCCGCAGGCTGCATCCGCATTGGCGGTAGCGAAAACGTTTGGGAGAATGCCACCCCGCTCCAATGCTCCTTCAACCAGATTCCCGGCCCCGTGCAGGCTTTTCTTTGCGGCCTCGCCGCCCGGTTTGATGGCTCGTCCCTGCCGGCGCAATGCCAGATCGTAGGCGAGTTAGATACGATCGTGGCGACGAATATTCCTGATACCGATCTTACTGATTTAGACGACTATGCCGGTTACACCGGAAACGGGCGGCGAATCATCACGATTCCCATTGTTGAAGCGTTACTCCCGGGTGGTGGCATGGTGGTCCTCGGCTTTCGGCAATTTCTCGTCCAACCATTGACTGCGCAAACTCAGTTCAACCCGGCCGACCCTAGCGGCCGCTTTACGGCCAGCTATCTGGGCAGTGTGATGCCGTTGAAGCAAGGGCGATTTGACGGCAATTGTGGCCTCACCACTGGCCCCGGAAAGGTGGTCCTTTTCCGATGAGCCAGTTACTGAGAAGTCGGCGTCGTGGAAGCATCGTCATTGAAGCGGCAATGCTGATTCCGCTCATGATTTTTCTATTTATGGGCTTAGTGGAATTCGCCCGCGTCGGCTGGGTATATTTCACGGCGCAAAAGATGCTTTATACGTTTGCCCGGTACGTGGGAACCCAGCAGGGTGTCAATTTATGCGATGCCAGTGACCTCAGCGTAATTCAAGCGAAGAACCTCGCGCTGACCGGCACCACCGATAACTCGCAAGACCCGATTATTCCGGGCCTGACAGCCGAGAGTATTCAGTTGCGGGTCGAGCGAGCCGATCCCGGCAGCGGCGACCTCGGAGAATGCGATTGCTCAGCCACGGGTTGCGATACCGCACAGGGTGGCCGTCCCCCGGATTTTATTACCGCGCGGTTCTCCCAAGGCGTATCGGTCGTACTACGAATTCCATTGATTCCGACCGACCCGATCATCCTGCGGCCGCAAGTAAGGGTGCCTTATGGCGGCACTTAGACGACGCAATGCTGAAGCCGGTCAGGCGTTGGTCGAGTATGTGATGATCTACTCGGCCATCATCTTGCCGCTGACGTTTATGATCATCTTTACCGCCCAGATGATGTGGGTTTGGAATACGGTGGTGGAGTGGACCCGTAACGGTGCCCGCTATGCCGCCACCCATTGCGCGCAATCTGGCGGCGGCAACGTGACGGAGTTCATGCGGAACAACGTCCCCTTGACCTTTGACTTTGAACAATTCCGCAGCGGTCCGGCTGAAGTACGAGTGGAATATTTTTCGCGCGACCCGGCGAGCGGTGAACTCGTCGAGTTCGCCTGCGGGAGTGATTGCACCTTGGAGTGCGTGCCCGATGCGGTGAAGGTAAGAGTAACCGGGTACGAGTTCCGCGCCTTCCAAAGCTACTTGGGCTTGCCGCCGATTCCGGTACCCGAGTTCGCGACAACAGTGCCGATCGAGAGTGCGGGCTGCGACCCCGAGACAGGATCCTGCCTGCCCTAGCGGTCGGCAAGAAGGATAACGAATTATGGCTGTATCTCTACTGCTGGCTTCTAACGATGAAACGTTCCGCGAGATGATCCGGGAGCAGTTACTCAATATTCCCGATGCGCGGGTGGTGGGTGAATTTCCAGAAGTAAATCAGAATCTCTACATTCGGGTGCTACAAGAAGTGGAACGGCATCCGGAAGTTGCGTTAGTGATGGATTTGGCCGGCGACCCCGATGCGAGCATCAAGGCGCTGCAGAAGGTGAAACAAGCCATACCCGATCTGTACGTGATTGCCTCGAGCTATACCTCGGATGGCGAGAACGTGATCATGACGGTCCGCGCCGGCGCGAATGACTTTCTAGTGCAGCCAGTGAAACGTTTAGACTTTCGTGACGCCATCGAACGCTTGGAGCGCACCCCGCGCCGCGTATCGACCGGTGGCAGCCGGCTCGGTAAGGTTTACACATTTCTGGGAACCAAAGGCGGCGTCGGTACCACGACTCTGGCAGTAAATTTTGCCGGCGTTCTGGCGCAGCGAAAGCAGCAGACTGTTTTGATCGATCTCGATTGGACCGGCAACGATTGCGCGATGCAAATTGGTGCCCAACCTCAGTACACGCTACAGGAAGTTGGCGAGAATTTGGACCGTATGGATCAGGCTTTGTTCGAAGGCTTCGTCACCCGCGACCCGCTCGGCTTCTACTTAGTCGGCCCGCCGGATTCTCTCGAGAATGCCGGTTACTTTTCGGAGCCTATGTTCCGGGACTTCACCACGTTCCTGGTAGAGAAATACGAGTCAATCGTCGTCGACGCCGGGCGGCTGATTAATACCGAATTAGTGTTAGGTGCGCTGCAAGTATCGAATCAAATCTTTGTAGTGACCACGCAGGAGTATCCGACGATTCGTAACGCGCAACGATACATGAGTTTCCTCATGCGCATGGGTTTCAATCAGGATCAGATCAAGGTGGTCGTCAACGAATATTCGAAGAAAAGTGGGCCGGGTTTGGCTTCCCTTGAGCAGATCAAACAGACGCTTAACCAGCCCGTATTTTATGGTATTCCGCAGTCGAGCGCCGTACTGGGTTCCATCAACAAGGGGCGTCCGTTTGTGGCGAATCGCGAGGAAGCGGGCGAACTGGATCGTACCTTCCGGGCGTTCGTCGACAAGGTGACCGGCCGCAAAAAGGAAGCCGCCGCCTAGGCGCGCCGAAGATGGGTAGCCGTTCCATTCCGCGTCCGTCGAACAACGCCGACCGCTGGTTTGCCCTCAAGACGCAGGTGCATACTCGCCTGCTGAATACGATGTCGGCTGACCAACTGCGCGGGTTACGCAAAGACGGCATGCGCGACCAGATCGGTAACATGGTCGAACGGTTGGTGGGCGAGACCGGCACGCCCATGACGATCAGCGAACGCGAAAAGCTGATTGAGGAAATTCTTGACGAAGTCTTCGGACTCGGTCCGCTTGAAGCATTGTTTAAGGACGCGACTATCTCCGACATCTTAGTCAACGGCTTTGACTCGGTGTATGTGGAACGCAACGGCATCATGCAGGAGACGAGCGTCCGGTTTAAGGATCAGGCACATGTGCGGTTGATTATTGACCGCATTGTGTCGAACATTGGCCGGCGTATCGACGAGTCCTCGCCCATTGTCGATGCGCGGCTCGGAGATGGATCGCGGGTCTGCGCCGTGATTCCGCCTATTTCGCTCATCGGGCCTGTTATGTCGATTCGTCGCTTCGGGAAGAAACTGCTATCCACCGACGATCTGGTGCGGAACGAGACATTTACTCAGGGAATGATCGATTTTCTATCGGGCTGTGTGCAGGCGCGCTTGAATATCGTCATCTCCGGTGGCTCCGGCTCGGGTAAAACCACGATGCTCAATACCCTCTCCCGCTTTGTGCCGGAAGAAGAGCGAGTGGTGACCATTGAAGATACGGCCGAGTTACAACTTCAGCAGTCGCACTTAGTGCGATTAGAGACGCGGCCGATGAACATCGAAGGGGCCGGTGAGATCTCGCAGCGGGACTTAGTGATCAATGCCTTGCGTATGCGCCCTGATAGGATTGTCATCGGTGAGTGCCGCGGTGCCGAAGCCATGGACATGATGCAAGCCATGAATACGGGCCACGACGGCTCGATGACCACTTGCCATGCCAATACCGCCCGGGACGCTTTTTCGCGTCTGGAAACCATGGTCATGATGGCATCATCGGCCATTCCGGATCGCGTAATCCGGCAAATGTTGGCGTCGGCGGTGCAGATTGTCATTCAGGTCGCCCGGCTCACCGACGGTACCCGCAAGATTCTTTCGATCAGCGAAGTAATTGGCGTCGATGACGATCAAGTGGTGATGGAACATGTGTACGTCTTTGATCGCTCCGGCGTCGGAAAAACGGGCAAGGCGCTCGGTACGTTCCGTGCCACCGGCCATATTCCGCAGGTGTTGGGACGCCTGAAGGCTTACGGCGTGCAGTTACCGCGCTCGATCTTTAGCGAAGTTCACGAGGTGAAGGAGCGCTAAGATGCTGGGAACTTTCTTATTATGCTTGGTCTTCTTCTCGGTGGCCGGCTGGGTGGCCGCGCACTACGTTTGGCGAATTCCTCAACGTCAGGAAGAGGAACGTTTGCATGCGCGTATGCGCGAGTTGCGGGCGCGAGCCGCCGTGCAACGACAGCGCACCGGCGGCGACTTACTGCGCCGCGAGAATGTGGGTACATTTTCCTTCGCGACTTTCCTCGATTGGGTGAAGCCTCTCAAGCGGCTGCAACAGATTATTGAGCAAGCCAATCTGAAGTATCGCGCCACCGATGTCTTTACTGTTTCCGTGATTCTGTTTGTGCTCGTATTTGGCTTGACGGGGCTCTTTATTGGTTACTGGCCCATTAAGTTGGCTTTCGCGTCGGTGGTTGCGGCGATTCCGACGACCTACATCATGTGGAAGAAATCCTCGCGGTTGGGTAAGTTTGAGCACATGCTGCCTGAGACGATTGACTTATTTAATCGCTCAATGAAGGCGGGGCACAATATCCAGGGTGGCCTGGAGACGATCGCGAGCGAAACGTCAGATCCCGTGCAAATGGAATTTAAGAAGGTGATGGAGGAGTTGGCTCTAGGCGCGCCGACCGAAGAAGCCTTGCATCATTTAGGCGATCGCGTGCCTTTGATCGACTTGAAGTTCTTCATCACGGGATTGATTTTGCAAAGGCAAACCGGTGCCAACATGGTGGACATGCTGGAGAATCTGGCGATGTTGATTAGAGAACGTTTGAACTTGGCGGAGAAGCTGCGCGCGGGGACGGCTTCCCAACGTTTTTCGGCGGCGCTGGTTTGCTCCATTCCGCTGGTGATCTTTGTGATTTACTGGTTTCAGAAACCTGAGTATGTGGCACTGCTGATCGAGGACGAGACGGGTAACATGATTCTGACCTACGCCATTATTTCTGAATTGATCGGCATTCTCGTCATTCGGAAGATTGCGAGTCCGAAGTTTTAACGCCATGTTGACCTCGATTCTATTCTTTTTAGCTTTCGGCGGGGCGGCCTGTGCGATTGTCTGGTCGGCGGTGCAACTCTTCACCGTCCAGGAAGATCCGCTCGATGAGCGGATGGCCCAGTTGCGGGTCTTTAATGCCTCGGCTCCGGTTGAAGGCGTGGGACCGCGCCGAAGGAGTAGCGGCGGTGGTTTCTGGAATCAGTTGCTCTACATTGTTTCGCGCTTTGGCGGCGAAGAATGGATCCGCGAAGTGGAGCGGGAACTGCGTGCGGCTGGTGTGCGAAAGCCGGAATCGGCGGCTTACTATATTTTCGGCCATTGCTTGTTTTTTATGATCTGCGTGGGAGGCATGCTGTTTTTCCAGCGGGATAATCCTATATCGAACGCTTTCGGTGGTTTGATTGCGGCCTTTATTATCGGCTGGCTGGTTCCGAAGCAAGTATTAGGCCGGTTAGCGAAGCGGTATAAGGCGAAGCTACAGACGGCGCTGCCTGATACCATCGACTTACTCGGTATCGTGCTGGGCACGGGCTTAGCGCTTGACCAGGCCATGGTGCGCGTCAGTGAAGAAATGCAGTTCATCTATCCGGAACTCGCGAATGAGTTTCTCACCGTGGTGATGCAGGTGAAGGCGGGGCAGGACCGTTCGCGTGCCTTCAACCAGTTAGTGCGGCGAACGGGAATCGACGACATCAAGAGCTTGGCGGCCATGATCATCCAGAGCGAGCGCTTCGGCACGTCGCTGTCGCATGCGCTCAAGGTCTACGCGGACGCCCTGCGGATGCGACGCCGCTTGCGGGCCGAGGCAGCGATCGCCAAGGCAGGTATTAAGATGCTTTTCCCGATCATCATCTTCATTTTGCCGGTGCTGTTTGCCATCACGCTGGGTCCGGCGATGATCACGGTGTTGCGATCATTGGCGGGGGGCATCGGCCAGCGGTAGGCGACCGGTCCATGGAATAATCAGGGGACTATGCATTATCGATTCGCCCTGGTTCTCCTGGCTTCCACGCTGCTGCTCTCTGGACAAACGTATGACTTACTGCTCAAGGGCGGTCATGTCATTGATCCGAAGAATAATCTAAACGCGCGGCTCGACGTGGCAATTCGAGCCGGCACCATCGCGCGCGTCGCGGCGAATATCTCCCCCGATGAGGCCAAGGCCGTCGCCGATGTCCGCGGACTTTATGTCATACCCGGCCTCGTCGATATTCATGTCCACGTCTACGCCGGCACGGGTTTGGCCCGAACTTATACCGGCGATTTGAGCGTGTATCCCGATCCGCTTTCCTTTCGCTCCGGTGTAACGACGATGGTGGACGCGGGTACGTCGGGATGGAAGAATTTCCCCGACTTCCGGCATCGCATCATTGATCGCGCCAAGACGCGGGTGTTGGCCTTCATCAATATTGTGGGGAACGGGATGAGTCCGGTGGGCGAGAGCGATCCGGCCAATATGGACCCGGAGGAGACGGCCAAAATGGCGCGGGCCAATCAGGATGTGGTGGTGGGATTCAAGACCGCGCATTTCGCCGGGGAAGGTTGGCCGGCGGTTGACGGTGCCACCAAAGCGGGGCGGATGGAGAATTTGCCGGTGATGGTGGATTTCGGCGTTCTGAAAGCTCCGCGTAATCTGGAAATTCTCATGGGCGACAAGTTACGCAAGGGCGATATCTACACGCACTGTTACTCTGGTCTGCGGGCCGAAGTGGAGGATGGCAAATTGAACCCGGCCATGCGCCAGGGGCGTGAAAAGGGAATCTATTTCGATGTGGGGCACGGCGGCGGTAGTTTCTTCTGGAATATTGCCGTGCCCGCGATCGAAGCCGGCTTT
>JANLPT010000154.1:0-1673 GCA_031367405.1 Bryobacteraceae bacterium | reverse complement strand
ATGATCCCAAGTGCTGGCAAAGGTCGAGCTATAGACCTTTTTTCCATCCTGCATCACGTTGGCATAGGCGATGCGATCGTAAATGCTGAGCAAGCCCAGAAAGCCAACGATCTCGACGGCCGGGAGGAAATTGCGCTTCGCCCCTCCCGAATCGGCGGGCGGCGCCGGGCGAAGTGTGTCAGGCGCGGCGGCGCCGGCCTGTGCCAACGCTCCGCTCGACGTGAGGCAAGTGAGTAACGCGATGCGAATCGAGTAGCGAACGAGGTGGCGCATGCTCTTCTCTGGCTTCACAGGGATTTTCGCTACAGCCTAGCCATCCTAATGAAAGGCGGGCGGGCGCTGGCGGGTATCGCACGAATGAGGGAGGGCCGCTCGGCTGATAACCGACCATCGGATTCCGACTATTATTCGAAATGCAATTACGCCGAATTTTCCTCGCCGCATGCGCGCTGCCTGCGGCTACGCTATCCGCGCAAAGCAGTGCGCCAGCCGATACGAGTCGCCACAAGGAATCGCTCTTTACGCTGCAAGACGCGGCACTTGCGGCTGGATTTGCCGGACTCACCATCGCCTTGCTCCCGGTGGACAGGTCTATGGCGCAGCGATTGCAAAACAAGAATTCATTCGCCAGCAGATCCACTGCACCTGGGACCACGGGCTTCGACTATTTTGCAGTACCCGGCGTCTTTGTGCTCGGCGTGGGCGCATACACATGGGGGAGGCTGGCGCCGCATTCCGATATGGCGGATTTCGGCTGGCATACCACCGAGGCCGCACTCGTCGGCGCTACCATTACCCAAATCCTCAAAGGAGCCATCGGCCGGTCGCGTCCGTATGTCTCGGCGGACACGAATCCGAATGACTTCCGATTCGGCGCAGGATTTACTTCGACAGCCCGTCAGTCGTTTCCGTCCGGTCACACCACGATCGCCTTTGCCGCAGCGGCGGCAGCCACGAGCGAGATTCATCGTCTCTGGCCGCGCTATACGTGGGTCGCTGGCCCATTGCTCTACGGGAGCGCGACGGTGGTGGGGCTGGCCCGCATGTACGAGAACCAGCACTGGGCGAGCGACGTGGTATTGGCGGCTGGCATTGGAACGTTCGCCGGACTGAAGACGGTGCGATACGCCCATACGCACCCCAACAACTTGCTTGATCGCATCCTTCTTCACGCCAACGTTACGCCGGATTTGAACGGCGGGGGTCGACTCAGTTGGTCGGCGACCTTTCGCTAGTGTGCATTCGACTGGAATACCGGCCTAACTGATCCACGTGCCAAGCGCCAGAGACAGGACGCGGAGAACCATTCCTGCCCCGGCAATTATACCAACAGCGCCGAAAACAAAACGAAGGCTCCTCAGGATTCGTTTCGCGGAATGTTGCGAATCATCCAGCTCTGCTAAATGCCGATCGGCGATTCCCCAAAGAGCGGCCGCTCCACAGGTCACGCCGGAAACCGCAAAGAACAGCCAACCGCGCGGATGCCACCAGAGCGCGACCGTAGCCACGATGACGCCGAACGTCGCAGCAAATGCGAGTTGGCCATCCGAGGCTTGGCGTATCTCGCGCGTGAGAAAACCGCGTAACGTCTCCGGCAAATCAGCGTCGGTCTCGAGTTCCGTGTCGGACATTGCACGCCACCCCGCGGTTCAGAACGGACTACTACAACGCCG
>JANLPT010000140.1:0-5048 GCA_031367405.1 Bryobacteraceae bacterium | reverse complement strand
ACCGGTCTGACTGGCGGGCACCGTCACGCGATAAGTTTGGCCGTCGGACTCCGGACGCGTAGAAAGTAAGGTACGCGGAAAACTTCCGGGCGGGCCGTGAATTTGCAGCGCCAGACTGCGGGATTGCCCCTGAGCATCTTTTCCCGCTAGCAGACGCTCCTGATCACGCAAGCGTACCTCCAGCGTGCGGCCGGCGAGGATAGAGACTTTTTGACCACTTAACTTTTCGCCGCTGGCGAGACTGAGAGTGGCGCGGCCATCGAACCAAAAACAGGAATCAGCATACTTGGGATTGGCTGACCCGGCACACAGCGCGTAATCACCGGCAGGCAGACCTTCGAGACGAAATCCTCCTCTTAGTGAGCTGGTAACCGCCGGGCTCGTCCAGTAATTGGGCTTAATCCGGATGGCTTTCACCGACGCGACCGGCAAACGGTCGCCAGTCGCGGGAAAGATGACGACCCCCTCAATGCTGCTCTGATAAGTCTCGGCAGGTGGAGGTGGCGGTGCTTTCGTCTGTGAGAGGGCAAACGAAGCGAGACTGATTCCGGCCCAGAGTAATTTCCGATTCACCCGGCAATGGTCGTTTTTTGCCGCCAATGTCAAGCCTTATTTTACTAATTGTTCGCATATTTCCAATGAATTTACACGATGCCTTCTTGGGTTTGGAACCGTCAGGATCACCGTCCGTAATGTCGCCGCCGCCAGCAGACACAGGAAAACCTCGCCACCGCCGGCGGGGTGCTTCGGTTTGTGGATAACTTGCAGATAATAAATGGCTTGCCGCCATCGTAGTGCGGATTTTCAAGCTTCGTCGCGCATTTTCTCAAAAATAAGCGAGATTTTTTGCCTCCGAAACCCACTATACATTGAAGGAACACCGCCGACTTCGCTTCGCCCCGCCTGGCTACTGGCTCCACCTCACCCAGCGTGGCAATGACAAACAGCCCGTCTTTTCCACCGACGCCGATCGGCAACACTTCCTGGACCTGATCGAGCAACACTCCGAGGAGCGCGACGTTCGAATGATTTGCCGGGCACTTTTTAGGGGAACCGAAATAGCGAAGAAAAAGCAGCTGTTTCATGGTCCAATTTGACCCCAACCTGGCGCGCGACTGCCCGTGGACACTGAGTCGAGCTAGTCGAGCACCACCTGTTTTCCATTGGACGGGCGAACGCACCGTCTGCACTGCCAAGAGCTTGTAAGCTGTTGACTCGGGTGCTTGCACGATTCCGCTTGAAGCGGGCGCCACTTCAACGCTTCCCAGGCTTTCCACCCCACGCGTTACCCCAAGTCGCACCCCGCCGAACCCATTCGGTGAGCGTGGCAACGTCCCGGCCGGATAAGGGTGGGCCGGGCGGCATCTGGACGTCTCCGCGCCGGCGGATGGCGCGGATCAGGGGGCTGGCGTCAGGGTCCCCGGGAACGACTATCCGGGAGAGACTGGCACGGTCCTCGAACGAAACGTTGGCCGCCTTGAGTTCATCGTTATGACAGCCAACACAGCGCTTCGCCAAAATGGGGGCCACGCGCCGGTTGAAGAAACGGGCGTTCGCCTCAGCGCCGTCCGCCGCCAGCAGACACAAGAAGACGCCGATCACTTCCGCTTCATGCCCATCCCGAATTGGTTGCCGGCGCGAACCACCTTGCCATTCGCCGTCACCACCTCCAGCACCTTCTCGCTCTGCACCTGGCGTCCGGTTTCATCCTGCAACGTGGCGGTGATCTTCCGCGTCGCCACGTCAATGATTTCGCCGGTGGACGAATACGCCGATTTGCCGTCAATACTGAAACTCAACCAGCCGGGAGAATCTCGCAATTGAAGACTGGCCACCTGCTTGGGGGGCATCACGGTAGCATCGAACAAATGGACGGCATTGTTCGCGCCATCCGCCAACCAGATCTCGTTCTCATCGGGGGTCATGGCGATACCGTGGCTCGGGCAGCCGTGACGCTTCACCGGACCCTGCTTGTAGCCCTCCACCTCCACCCGGTGCAGCATCTTGCCGGTCCGCAGATCGCCCACCTCGAAGCCCAGCAGCTGGTTCACATTGACAAACACCAGCGAACTGCTGCCGTTCACCGTAAACGGACGGATGGAGGCCGAGAACGGGCCCACTTTGCTGGCCACGGTATGCTTCCTGGTCTCGGCGACCGAGAGGTACGGCGATTTGAGGCCAGCCAAGTACACATTTCGCCCGTCCAGCGAGTAAAGCGTATTGTGCGAGCCGGACTTCGTCTCGATCCTCGTGATCACCTCGCCGGTGGCGGCCTTCACCACGGTCCAGAACGGCCCTTCGAACTGCGGCACATAGAGGGTGTTGCCGTCCGGAGAGATCGACATCCGGTCGCAGCCGCCTTCATACGTCTTGTCCCACAAACGCCTGCCCGTTATGATGTCGAGGGCCATCATGCGGTTGATGGTGGAAACAAAGATCCGCCCACTGCGGGCATCGGCGGCGACGCCCTTGACGTTCTCCGGCTTCTGCCCCGGCGCGACTTCCCAAGTGGGGAAGCGCTTGACGCACTTATAGTGGTCGTCGATGTCGAAGACCAAGACGCCGGTGCCGCCATACTCCTCGTAGTTGCGGATGCCAGGCATGGCGGCGTAGAGCCAATGCTTCTCTTTCGTGGTCTGGCCAGTAAGTTGAGAACTTGCTGCGGCCAGGAGAACTTGTAAGGCGTGACGGCGATTGCTGGTGTACATAGTATTTTAGAATTCTAACCGGAAACCGAGCTGCACGATGCGCGGAGCATTGCTTTGCCCGTTGTCGCGAAAGAGCGCTCCGAAGTTGACCGACGTAGGGGTGAGATTCGGGTTCGCGGTAAAGATGGGCGTGTTGAACACGTTGAACGCCTCCACGCGGAACTGGGCCTTGATGTACTCTTTGAAGCGAACCGACTTCAGCACCGAGAAGTCAAACGAGGTACCCGTCTGGTTGCGGAGGTTGCCATAGCGCAGTGGCGTGGTGCGTAGCGTGAACGGCGGCCGCACTTGAAATACCGGCGATTCGCCCGGCTGCACGTTCCGCACCGTGCCGTTGACATCGATGACGCCGGTCTTGAAGAGGCGATTCCAGGTGGGGTTTTCGAGGCGCGGATCGCCGAGCAGGTAGACGTCGCCCGGGATGCTCATCGGTGCGCCGCTTTGGAAGGTGGACGTCAGCACGGTCTGCCAGCCGCTCACCAGGCGTGCCAGCATCTTGTTATTGGTATTCAGCAGTGCGCGACCGGGGCCGAAGGGCAGCTCGTACATGGGGGCGATGGTGAGGCGGTGCGGACGGTCCCAGGCGGTGAGCGTGCGGCCGGGGGACGAGTCCTGCCCGTTGAGGTAAGTGATCGCTTCAATGTTCTTGGCCAGCGTGTAGGACGCCAGGAACGTGAGCCCGTGGGAGAGACGCTTTTGCAGCAGCACCTGCAGCGAGTTGAACCACACACTCCCATCGTTGCGATCAGCCATGTCGAAGGCCGCGAATTGCGGGAAGGGACGCAGCAGTTGCTGCCGCGGAATGGTGGCGGCGCCGAGTCCACCGGCGTTGATCAGCCCGGCAAAAGGATTGGGCACGGACTGATTCAGCACCGAGGCACCCTGGGCCAAGGCATCGACCGGCAGTTCGTTGAAGGGCTTGTTCACCGCCACTTTCCGGGTGCGCGACCCTACGTACGACGCATCGAGCGTCATGCCAAACGGTAGTTGGCGCTGAAAGCCGAAGGAGAACTGGTGGACATACGGCGTGCGGAATCCGGCATCGGTGAACGAGGGCGACTGGCCCAGAAAGGTCTGCAACCCCAGTGACGTGCCCGGCGGCTGCAGCACGCCTTGCGGGAAGGGATTGGAGACGATGTTGGCTGGTGTGCGTCCCGCGTCGATGGAGGAGACGTAGGGCGTCTGGATACTGAAGCCGTTGGTATATCCACGGCTGACGGGGCTGGTGAAGAACAGGCCGTACCCGCCGCGCGCCACCGTCTTCGAGTTGATCGAGTAAGCTCCGCCAAAGCGGGGCTGCAGCGTCCGGAAGTCGCTATTGTAAGGACTCCGTGATTCGCCATTGACCCCGGCGAAACCGATGCCACCTTTGACCTCGAATCCCGGGAAACGCGTCTTGTCGACTCCGTTCGAGACCGGATTCACCGTTCTGGCGAAGAACCCGCGGTTGGCGCGATTAAAACGCTCGGTGGGCGCGAAGTTCATGTCCCAGCGCAGGCCCAGGTTCAGCGTCAATTTGCGGGTCACTTTGAAGTCGTCCTGAATCCACGGAGCCGCGTAGACGCTCTGGTAATAGGGAAAGACGTTATTGTCGATGCGGCCTGACGCGGCGTAGCCCAGCAACAACGACGCGATGCCGTTGCCGCTCACCGCATCCTGCACCAGGTAGTTCTGGCGGGTAAAGGCGCGGTCGAAATCGAGACGGGAAGCGGCAAAGTCCGGGCGCTGCTCAGTGAAACGGCTCAGGCGGAAATCCAGGCCGCCCTTAATGGTGTGCTTGCCTCGCACGAGAGCGATGTTCGGTGCGAGGCTGAACACGTTAGTCGGTTCGAACAGAAAGGTGTTCGACCCCAGAAAGCCGTAGGATGCCACGCTGATGTAAGGCGGGCGGCCGGCACTGGGCCGGGGAGTGCTGTGCTGCACAAACAGCATTTTGGTCGGGAAATTACGCGACCCGCCTTGCGCCTGCACCGGTAAGGCCTTCACCAGGGACTCGGGCCAGCCCCATTGCGTGGCACTGAACTGGTGATCGAAGCCGGGCAAATCCTCCTGCCACCGCGTCATCGAACTGCGCAGGTTGAAGACCGTGTTGCTCGACAGAGTACTCACCCAGTCGAGCACCAGGGCGTTGTTGGTCTTGCCGCCAGTCTGGTGGTCGGCCCCAATGCCCGGGATGGCATTCTTAATGCGGAACGACTCGTGCCGGT
This sequence comes from Bryobacteraceae bacterium, assembly GCA_031367405.1. Lineage (GTDB taxonomy): Bacteria > Acidobacteriota > Terriglobia > Bryobacterales > Bryobacteraceae > JALHNI01. The sequence goes on along the minus strand of JANLPT010000140.1, from coordinate 133 downwards.
TCCAGGCCCAGCGGCCATAGAGCCGGTTGCGCGACGAGATGTTGTGATCGATGCGCGCCGTGTAGTTATGGAAGTCGAAGAAGCCGGGGTTCGCCCGATTGGCAGGGCAATTTCGTTCTGTCGCCGAACCCCG
>JANLPT010000301.1:0-14541 GCA_031367405.1 Bryobacteraceae bacterium | reverse complement strand
CACGCCCAGGATGAAGCGCGCATTCGAGCTTATGGGTTGCGGATGCCGGCGTTCCGGGTGCTGGTGAATACGCCCGCGCCGCAGGGGTCGACGGGGATTACGACGACGCTGCAACCGGCAATGACGTTGGGTTGCGGGGCGATCGCCGGCAATTCCACGGGCGACAATGTAGGGCCACTGCACTTGGTAAACATTAAAAGGATCGCGGCGGCGGTGCGCGAGGCGAGTCCGGGTGCTGTATCATCATCGGCAGGTATGGCTGCGCCGATCGATCGAAATCAACTGCTGAGCGCCGTGGAACGCTATGTGGCGGCGCGGGGTGTTTCTGCGGGCCAGAGTGTGGCGAGCAGCGTGGTGGATCGCTTTTTGGCAAATCGGGCGGGCGCGGTGGCGTTGAGCCTGCCTGCTGTGGCCGCCGTGCCGGTACCTGCAGGGCCTGCCGTGGCCGCCTTCATCGACATAGCGCCCTTTGTCTGCGAAGATGACGTCCGGCAAGCGATGCGGCGCGAACAGAAAATTCATATTGGGCCGCGCACGATTTTGACTCCTTCGGCGCGCGATCTGGGCGCGCAGTATGACATCCTGGTGATGACCGGCCGGCCCCTAGGGGGCCGCCCCTGACTGACCGGCCACTGGCGGGCCAAATGAAATCGAATACCGAATGAAATCCGACCTTGAAACCCTGAAACTCGAAATTGAAGAGTATCTGCCCAAGCATGACTTCGTAGCCTTTCATGGCTCCACGCGGGTGTTGGACGATGAACTCGAAGTGATCCACTGGGATGTGGAGAGCCAGCCTGATTTCCACATGTTTCTGCAAGTGGCGAAACAGATCGGCGTGAAGCTGATCGTGTTTGCCTTTCGCCGTTTCCGCGAGGACATGGTGGAGGAAACGCTGGACCAGTTGGAGGAGAGCGCCATTCCGCGCGAGGAGCGGCGCGAGTATGAGTCGCGGTTGAAGGAACTGCGGATTTACGCGGGCTTTACGTGTTCGATTGAGCTTTCGTTCGACCATGAGGGGCGCACTTATCTTTTCGAGCTGCACACGGAATGGTTCGACGAGGCGATGGATCTGATGGATGACATTATGGCGGCGGGGAGTGAACCGGGGATTGAGAACGGGCCGGATTTCGGTGGGTTTTACTCACGGAATTAGGGGTGCTGCGGTGATTGGTTCATGTTATCCCCTACGGGCCGCCTGGACAGGCCTGGAGGCTTGTCCTACTAAGTGACGCCTCAGCTTGCAGTGGTGCGGCGGGCGGCGCTTTGGATTTGGAATCCTCCGGATGCGGCGCGCGTGGAGTGGCTGCGCGGCGAATTGGCGATCAGCGAGGCGGTGGCGCAGGTGCTGGTGCGCCGGGGCTACGCGGACCCAGCCGAAGCGCACGCCTTTCTTCATCCCTCGCTTGACCGGATGCATGCCGGCAGCCAGTTAAAAGGGCTTGATCGAGCGGTGGCGCGGCTGGCACAGGCCATCGCACGGCAAGAAAAAATTTTGCTGTATGGCGACTACGATGTCGACGGCACCATGTCCATTGTCCTGCTCACCAAGGCCATTGAACTCGCGGGCGGTACGAGCGAGTTTCATGTGCCGCATCGTTTGCGCGAGGGCTACGGCATGCGCGCGGAGATCATCACCGAGGCGGCGGCGCGGGGCGTCTCGCTGATCGTGAGCGTCGATACGGGCATTCGCGCCGGAGCGGTCGTCCAGCATGCGCGTACGCTGGGCATCGATGTGATCGTCACTGACCATCACTTGCCTGAAGCGGAACTGCCCCAAGCCCTGGCCGTGGTGAATCCGAATCAGCCGGGGTGCCTCTATCCCAACAAAGATCTGTGCGGCGCGGGCGTGGCTTTCAAATTAGCCGAAGCGTTACTGAAGGCCTCCACGCTTGAGCCGCAGCGGCAACGCAAGGTGCGGGACTCTTTAATGAAGCTGGCGGCCATTGCGACCGTGGCTGACGTTGTACCGTTGCGAGGCGAGAATCGGGTGCTGGTTCACTACGGTTTGCAAGGGCTTGACCGGACGCCTAACCCGGGCTTGCGGGCACTGCTGAACGTGGCAGGTATTGCGCCTGGCAAAGCTCCGTCGGCGCGGCAGGTGGGCTTTCAGATCGGCCCCCGGATCAACGCTGCGGGCCGGATGGCGGACGCGCGCGACGTGGTGGACTTGTTGTTACATGCGACGCCGGAGCGGGCAGCGGCGATCGCCGGGCAACTGGACGAATTGAACCGGGAGCGTCAAGAGACCGAGGCGGCCATGGTGGCCACGATCCTCGAGCAGTGCGTCCAAACGCCAGTGACGGATGCCCAGGCGGCGCTCGTCTTTTCGGGCGAAGGTTGGCATAAAGGCGTGGTGGGGATCGTGGCGAGCCGGGTGGTGGATCGATTTTACCGGCCGGTGTTCGTGCTCGGCGAAGATCCGGTTACCGGGCTGGCGACGGGCTCGGGCCGCAGCGTGGCGCTGTTTCATCTGCTCGATGCCCTCGAAAGCATGCCGGAGCTGTTCACTAAATTCGGCGGCCACAAGCAAGCGGCGGGCCTGACACTGCGTCGCGAGAAGCTGGACGAGTTTCGCGCAAGGTTGGTGGCCTACGCGGCGGAGCGGCTGTCGCCTGAGGACTTCCGTCCACAGCTGGAACTGGATGGCGTGGTGGAAGTACCGCAGGTGGGCGAGGCGCTGGTGCGGCAAATCGGGTCATTGGCTCCGTTCGGTAACCAGAACGATCCGCCGCTCTTTGGCATTCTGGGGGCAGAAGTGGTGGGCGTGCCAAAGGTGATTAAGGAGCAGCATGTCTTCTTCAACGTGCAGCAGCAGGGGCGGCAAATCAAGGTGAAGGCGTGGCGCAAAGCGGACCAGTTGGAGAGCTTCGCGGGGCGCGTGGATTTGGCGGTGACCTTCGAAGAGGACCGCTATGACGGCTGGTCGGCGGTGCTGCGAGAAGTTCGACCGGCCAGAAGTAGCTAAGCCCTTAAGCTAAGCGGTGGCGGGGATGGCCTTCACGCGGGCCGTCAGACGGCTTTTGTAACGTGAGGCGGTGTTCTTTTTGATGACACCCTGCTTGGCGGCCTTGTCGATGGCGGAATAAGTCTCCGGCAACGCGGCGACGGCGCCTGGCGAGTCCTTTGAGTCAATCAGGCGGCGCATGGCCCGAATGTGATTGCGCAGTTTGGTGGTGCGCATTTGATTTACCGCCGTGCGGTGCTCGGTGGTACGGATACGCTTGATCGAAGATACTGTATTAGCCATCTAAATATGTTCCACTCCGTAGGATAGCCGAGCCACCGGCCCGGCGTCAAACATGGCCGGTTTCAGATCTGTAGCGGCGTCTATAACTGTATAAAAATAAACACGTTAAACGAAAATTAATAATCCTCCTAGTGTTCGCTAACCAGATAAGGGCTTGCGCTGCTATAATTCAAGAACCGCTATGCTGGTTTCCGTTGTGCCCGATACCCAAGCTGAAAGTGCGCCGAAGAAGCTGATTTTGTTAAGTCCGCGGGGCTTTTGCGCCGGCGTGGTGCGAGCCATTGATGTGGTGAAGATCGCCCTGGGTTTGTACGGCGCACCGATCTATGTGCGTAAGGAAATCGTCCACAACCGGCACGTGGTAGAGGAATTGCGTAGTGTGGGCGCGCTTTTCGTGGATGAGTTGGACGAAGTGCCATCGGGCGCGCGGGTGATCTTTTCCGCCCATGGCGTCTCTCCGGCGGTCCGTGAGGCAGCCAAAGCGCGCGGTTTATTGGTGATTGACGCGACTTGTCCGCTGGTAACGAAAGTTCATCTGGAAGCCATCAAGTTTGCCCGGCAAGGTTACACGATCGTGCTGATTGGCCACCAAGGTCATGAAGAGGTGGAAGGCACGATGGGCGAGGCACCAGCGAACATGATGCTGGTGGAGACCGTGGAAGACGTCGATCGTCTGGAGATTGCCGACCCCACTAGAGTTGCCCATTTGACGCAGACGACTTTGAGTTTGGACGAAACCTCCCACGTACTGAATCGATTGAAGCAGCGATTCCCTTTGATTGTGGGCCCGAAAACTCAGGATATCTGCTACGCTACCGAGAACCGGCAGGTCGCGGTGAAGGCCATTGCCCCGGTGTGCGATTTGTTGCTGGTGGTGGGGTCGAGAAACAGTTCGAATTCGCGGCGGCTGGTGGAAGTCTGCGAAAAATCTGGGGTACCGGCTTTTTTGATCGATGATTTCTCTGAGCTGCGGGCGGCGTGGATGCCGGGGGTGAAGTCGGTGGCGATTACGGCCGGCGCGTCGGCACCGGAGACGCTGGTGCAGCAATTGATTGAAGGTTTGCAGCAGCATTATGGGTTTGGGGCCGTGGAAAATGTCGAGATCAAGGAAGAGGATGTGCGCTTTAATCTGCCTCAGGAACTGGCGGCCTCCGCAGCCCGCTTGACGCAGATTACGCTGCCCTCGTTGCCGATTGCCCAGCTTTAGGAATCTAATGGCGGGTGGGCGGACGTAGCAGTAAAGTGTTTTAAAAGATGAGCCCGAGTCTTCAAATCAGCGACACGCTGTTGGCCACCGCCTACGAGGCGGCGCGGAAGTCTGTGGCTGCGTTTGCGCGGCGTCAGCATGCCGATGGTTACTGGTGGGGCGATTTAACGGGCGGCGACGCCACACTCGAAGCTGACTATCTTTTGTTGCAGTTGTGGCTGCATTCTCCTACCGGCGAAACGTGGCAGCCGCCCGACGTATCCCGCGCGCAAGGCGCGGTCCGTACGATTCTCTCGCATCAAGTGGCCGACGGCGGCTTTAGCGCTTATCCGCAGGGCCCAGCGGACGTCAGCGCGTCGGTGAAAGCCTATTGCGCGCTGAAGTTGGCGAGCCGCATTCCGGGCCTGGTGCTCAATGAGGCGGCCCTCACGCGCTGCCAGGAACGCATCTTAGACATGGGCGGGATGCAAGCGGCGAATAGCTACGTCAAGATCAATCTTTCGCTGTTTGGCCTTTATCCGCGCGAGTTTGCGCCGAGTATTCCGCCCGAGCTGATGCTGTCGGGCAACATGATTTATGAGATGTCGAGCTGGACGCGGGCGATCGTGATTCCGCTGTCGGTGCTGCATGCGGCCAATCCACAGAAGCCCGTCCCGGCCGGCTTTAATCTGGATGAGTTACTGAAGCCAGGGGTGCCGCTCGAGTTCAAGACCGGGGCGAATTTCTTTAGTTGGAAAAATTGGTTCTTCCTGTGCGATGACTTCGTCAAGTTCTGGGACCGTTACCACCTGCGGGCCATCCGGCAGCACGCGATCCATCTGGCACGCGATTGGGTGTTGGCGCGTCTGGTGAAGAGCGATGGGCTGGCGGCGATTTACCCGCCGATGATGTATTCGATCATGATGCTGGATCAACTGGGCTTTGCGCCGGACCATCCATCGCGCGCCGAAGCGCAACGTCAGTTTGACCGGCTGCTGGTGGAAGACGGCGAGCGGTTTTTCCATCAACCCTGTTTCAGTGTGGTTTGGGATACGGCGATTGCGGCTTTTGCGCTGGGCGAATCCGGCTTGGCGGATGAACAGATGCTGCGCCGCTGTGGCGATTGGTTACTGACCAAGGAAGTTCGCAGTAAGGGCGATTGGAGCGTCAAGCGACCGAATCTTGAGCCGTCGGGCTGGTATTTCGAATTCGCCAACGAACATTATCCCGACATTGACGACACGGCCATGGTGTTGAAGGCGCTGCATCATACGGGTGCATCGAATTCGGCGGAGTTGCGCGTGGTACGGGCCCGGGCGGTGGCCTGGACGCTCGGAATGCAGTCGAAAGACGGCGGTTGGGCCGCGTTCGACGTCGACAATAACTGGGAGTTTCTGGCGGACGTCCCTTTTGCGGATCACAACGCGATGCTCGACCCGACGTGCCCCGACATTACAGGCCGGGTGATCGAGGGGCTGATTCTGAGTGGCGTTGCTCCGCAGCATCCGGCCATCCGGCGCGGCGTTGAGTATCTGATCCGGACGCAGGAAAGCGATGGCAGCTGGTTTGGACGTTGGGGTGTCAACTACGTCTACGGAACGTTTCTGGCGCTGCGAGGTTTGCGGGCGGCGGGCGAGAGCGATCGCGAAGCTCACATACTGCGGGCGGGCGAATGGTTGCGCAGCATTCAGAACGCCGATGGCGGTTGGGGCGAAAGTTGCGAGTCCTACCGGAAGGGTGCCTTTGTCTCCGCGTCCAGCACGGCATCGCAAACCGCTTGGGCGGTGATGGGGCTGCTGGCTGGGGGCGACGAAACTTCGCAGAGCGTCCAGCATGGGGTGGAACATTTGGTGGAGACGCAGCGGGAAGATGGCACTTGGTTCGAGGCACTGGCCACAGGTACTGGATTCCCCAATGTTTACTACCTGACTTATCATCTTTACCGGGATTCTTTTCCGTTAATGGCTTTGAGTGACTGGCTGAAAGCGAAGCGCGCAGCCTAGTGGCTGCCGCGCACCATATGGCTCCCACCTTGGTTACTGGTGCCACCGGCTTTCTGGGCTGGCACATCGCCCGTCTGCTGCTGGAACGCGGCCACGCGGTGCGCTTGCTTACCCGTCAAAACGGGCCGGTTGCGGGGCTGGATACCGAATTCGTTCAAGGCGATCTTCGCGATCGCGCGTCACTCGACCAAGCGGTTGCCGGTTGCCGTTACGTGTTTCATGCCGCAGCGGACTATCGTTTGTGGGTGCGTGACGAACGCGATATGTACGCCTCAAACGTGGAGGGAACCCGTGCTTTGCTCGCTGCAGCCCAACAGGCGGGCGTCGAACGCGTGGTTTACACTTCCACCGTGGGCTGCATCGGTTTCGTGGAAGACGGTTTAGGCAACGAGGATCGGCCCACGTCGCTTCAGCAGATGACCGGCCCCTACAAACGCTCAAAATACCTGGCGGAGCAAGTGGCCCTGGCCGCAGCGGGCGAACTCGACGTCACCATCGTCAACCCCACGTCGCCCATCGGCGAGCGCGACATTAAGCCCACGCCCACGGGCAAGATCATCGTCGATTTTCTGGCCGGCAGGATGCCCGCCTTTGTAGACACGGGGCTGAATCTGGTGGATGTGCATGATTGCGCGCTCGGCCATTTGCAGGCGCTGGAGCACGGACGGCGGGGCGAACGCTACATCTTGGGCTCTGAAAATTTGCACCTGCGCGAGATTTTGGCGCGCTTGGCGCGTCTGACGGGCCGCCGGGCACCCACTTGGCAAATTCCGCATTTTGTGGCGTATGCGGCAGGGGCGGCCTCTACCGGCTGGGCGGCGATATCCGGCCGTGAACCGGAGGTGCCGCTGGACGCGGTCCGCATGGCGCGCCAGAAGATGTATGCGTCGAGCGACAAGGCCCAACGGGAGTTGGGCTACGCGCCTGCCAATGTCGATGACGCGCTGGGCCGCGCGGTGCATTGGTTCGAACGGCAAGGCGTGGCGGCATGACGCTGGGCATTATCGCGGCCGACCCCTACGAACTTGCGCCCTACGCGCGGCGGCTGGCCTTCTGCGAAGGTTTCGGCCAAGTGAATCGTCGACCGGCGCGGGGCGCAACGTTGGCGGGCGATGCGGTGCGCCTGGCGGCCTTTGGCCCGGGCTTTCGGGCGGCCGCCCGCGGGGCCGATGCCATTCTGGCCGGCGGGCCGGTGGATGTACTGATCTCCACGGGTACTTGCGGTGCGCTTTCGCCTGGCCTCGTGCTGGGCGAGATCGTGGTCGATTCTCGCGATCATCAACCGGACACGGGAGCCGAGTATCGTCGTGGCCCCATTGTTTCGCAGGACCGGGTGGCGTCCACGGCCGGTGAAAAACAGCTGCTCGCCGGCCAGGGCTTGGCGGTGGAGATGGAAAGCGCCGCTGTGCGCGCCGTGGCTGCGCGCGCCGGAGTCAAGTTCGCCTGCATCAAATGCGTCTCCGATACGGCCGGCCAATCGCTGCCGCTCGACTTCAACGGGTACCGCGCCACGGACGGCAGCTTCCGGAAGGGGCGCATCGCCGCCGCCTTACTCGCGCATCCGTTCGAGTTGATTCCGGCCATTGTCCGGTTGCAACGGCAATCGCGGCTGGCGGCCCAAGCGTTAGGAGGCTTTCTTGCCGCCTGCCGGTTTTGACATTCCCCGGCGTATGCTGGCCGCCGTCTATACGGGCCATCAGCGCGTGGAGGTGCAAGAGGTGCCGACGCCCACCATCGGGCCCGGTGAATTGCTGGTGCGCGTGGAAGCCTGCGGCATTTGCCATACGGACCTTAAAAAAATAGAGTATGACCTGCTGGCCGGGCCCCGGATTTATGGGCATGAAACGGCGGGAGTGGTGGTGCAAGCGGGCACCGGTGTGACACGTTTCGCGCCCGGCGATGCGGTGGTGGCGTTCCACCACATTCCGTGTAGCCAATGTTTTTATTGCCAGCGTAAGCTTTACGCCCAATGCGCCGTATATAAGAGCGTGGGCATCACGGCCGGCTTTGAACCTGCGGGCGGCGGCTTTGCGCAGTATGTCCGGATTATGGATTGGATTGTGGCGCGAGGCGTCGAAAAGATTCCGGCGGGCGTCAGCTTTGCCGCCGCCAGTCTGATTGAACCCTTAAATACCTGCCTCAAGGCGGTGGTGCAAGCCGCGCCGCGGCCGGGTGACGTCGTCGTCGTGATGGGACAAGGACCGATTGGGCTAAAATTCACGATGCTGCTGAAGAATGCCGGCGCCTACGTGATTGTGACCGACTTATCCGCCGCCCGGCGCGCCCTCGCCCTCGAGCTCGGCGCAGATGAGGCATACGACCCACGCGAGGCCGATTTGGCCGAAGTCACCCGGCAGCGTTCGCAAGGGCGGGGAGCCGATATGGTCTTTGTGGCCGTCCCGGCACCCGGAATCGTCGAACAAGCGGTTCGAGCGACGCGGCCCGGGGCCCGCATCGTCCTCTTCGCTCAGACTTCCGAGAAGGAACGAATCGAGTTGGCCGGTGCGGACATCTGTAAGGATGAACGAATGATTTGTGGATCCTACAGCGCCGATGTCGATTTGCAGCGGGAGTCAGCGGATTTGATCTTTTCGGGCCGTTTGCCCGTCGAACGCCTGATTTCGCATCGAGTGCCGCTCGCGGGGTTTTCGGAGGGTATGCGGCATGCCCTTCATCCCGGCGATCACTCCTTGAAAATTCTTGTCGAACCCCAGAAAGGGATCGCCTAAACCGATGCCCCTCCCGATGTGTAACACTGTAGAGAAATTTGTCACAGTCAGCAAATGGCGGCTGGAACTGACAAGGGGGCTGAAACTGCGAATGAACCCGCAATGGCCTGATAGGAATAGGTATACTGGGTTGTTAGTACTGGTGTTGGCGAAGGGTGGTTACGAGTGAGCGTAAGAATGCTCGCGGCCGTTCTCTACGGTAAAGAACACGTGGAGATCGAGCCGGTTGAGGTTCCTGCAATTGGTCCAGGAGATGTCTTGGTCCGCGTCCGGGCGGCGCTGACGTGTGGCACCGATGTGAAAGTTTTCCGTCGAGGCTACCACGCGCGTATGATCGTCCCCCCAGCTTTGTTTGGGCATGAGCTATCGGGCGACATTGTCGCTGTGGGCTCCGCGGTCGAAAACTTTCATGTGGGTCAGCGGGTGGTGGCGGCCAATTCCGCTCCGTGCGGCGAATGCCTCTATTGCCGGCGCAACTCGGAGAACCTGTGTGAAAACCTGCTGTTCAATAACGGCGCTTATGCGGAGTTTATTCGCATCCCCGAGCGGATCGTCCAGAAAAATCTTTATGAGATTCCCCCCCATGTCACCTATCCCGATGCCGCTTTAATTGAGCCTTTGGCCTGTGTGCTGAAGGGCATTGAAGACTCTTCCGTGAGCGCGGGCGATTGCGTGGCGGTGATTGGGCTGGGCCCGATCGGGCTGATGTTCGTTCGGATTGCCGGGCTGCTGGGAGCGCGCGTGATCGCCATCGGGCGGCGCAAGACCCAGTTAGACCGGGCTCTGCGCATGGGAGCGCAAGACGTTATTTCCACCGCCGACACCCAGGACGTCGTGGCCGCCGTGCGCGCCGCGACGGCTGGCCACGGAGCCGATATCGTCATTGAAGCGGTGGGCAAGCCGCAGACTTGGCAAGAAGCCGTCAGCATGGTCCGTCGCGGTGGAACGGTGAACTTATTCGGGGGTTGCCCAAACGACACTTCCATTTCGCTCGACACCAATCGGCTCCACTACTCGGAAATCACGCTAAAAGCGAGCTTCCATCACACACCCACCCTCATCCAGCGCGCGCTGAAGGCTGTGGCCCGCGGCGACATCACCGCCCGGGACTTCGTGAATCGCGAAGAGCCGTTGCAAAATCTGCTGGAAGTCTTCAAGCACCTCATGAGCCACAACGGCCACATGAAGACCGCGATTATTCCTTAGACTTACGGAATCGTCACCGGGTTACTCGCATGCCGGCCCACGGTGACGATGATGGTTCCGGCCGCCTGCGCGGACGGCAGTTGCACGTTGATCTGGTCTAACCCACTGTCTAACCCACTGAAGAGCGGTGCCGGTCCGGCGTAGCTGACGGTGAGCGGTTGGCCATTGAGTAACACCGAAGGCGAGTTCGGCTCTGCGCCCAATCCAGTCAGATACAAGGATAGATAGTCTGCGGTATGAATCGCCGCCGCCGGACCTCTTCCTGAACCGTCCGCCGTAAAGATCGCGGGCACGGCCGGTTCCAGTAAAATGTTGATGGTTTGAGAACCTTGCGTGTTACTCACCATCAACTTCGCCAGGCCGGATAAGTCAGCGGGCAGCAGGGTATTGATCTGATGATCATCGGCGTAACTCACGGGCAGCGTCCGGCCGTTGAGCGTAACTAAGCTTCCTGCCAGATTCATTCCGTAGATGGACACTAACATGCGCGGTGCCAGACTCAGCGACGCTAAACGGGCTGCGGAGGGGATGGCCAGCAATATCTGGGGGCCAGGCTTTTCGATCACCACGGTGTAGCCTCCCTTGTTGGGTGCGTTCGTCACAAAGGGCTGGTCGGCCAGGGATCCGGCCGGCGCGTCGGTCCGGTCACGCGTTTGACGGAGCACGCCGCCGAACCTCGACAGGAACGGGTCTTGGCTGGGCGAGTGGCCGATCGTTTTCCAGGCGCTGGTGCCGGCGAGAAACGAGTCGATAAGTAGCCACGATGAGGGATTGTCCCCTTGAATCCTCGCCAGCGGAGGAGAATTGCATCCCAGACCTAGAATCGACGTAAGGTCGCCCGGGCCGTGGCAATAGGGAAGGATGCGCGTGCGTTCATCGGGCAAGGCGAATGTGAGGGAAGCGGAGGTAACGGCGACGGTACCGTCATTGGAACCCGCCAGCGGACCTAAGCCTCCCGCGTTGCCGATGATGGCGATGGCGTCGATTCCGCGCAAATCATCCCGGTTCTGATTCCACGTCGCTAAATCAAACAGGAAACGGCTTCCGGGGACCAGTTCGCGCGTCTGCGCATCCGGTAAAAACGGCAGAGCAATGGAGAGAAGCAATGCGCCAAAGTGCGGCGTGGCGATGGAGACCCAGCGGCGCACGCGAGGATCGATGGGGGGCATGAACAGGGCCCCGGACGATTGCTTTCCGGCTAGGTACGAGCGGACGATTAAGCCACCCATGCTGTGCGTGACCAGGTCCACTTGGGGAACGTTTAGATTCCGGATGATGTTGCCGAGTGCGCCGCCTAAATCCTCAATCGACGGGTTTCCGGTGTATGAGCAGGTCGCGAAAAAAGCGGTACGTATGCCTTGGGCATTGAGCCTCGATTCAAGTTCTCCGAAATCGTGTGAAGAGGAGAGATTGTCCTTTTGACAAAGGACATGATATCCGTCAACGAGAATGACGGGAGGGCGCTGACCGGCGGCGAAGCTGGGGGTCAGAAATAGGAGGAGAGTACGGCCCAGCATACTGACTAGTTTAGCCTGGACATGCGAAATAAAGCTCTAGTTGGGGTCGCTGTGCTTTTTCTTGGCGTGCTCGGGCGTGGCGGAGGTTTTGAGGGGTTCGATGGTGAGGAATTCGAATTGTTCGCCGCCGGCGTTGACGGTGAGTTTGCCGGTGGGGAGGGGTTTGCCGCCGGTGGTGAAGAAGACGGCACCGTCGCTGGATTCGCCGGGCTTCAGCTTCACCGAGACAAACGCGATGGCGCTGGCGGCGGCGGCGGCTTTGATTTTGGCACTGGTGAGTTCGGCCAGCATTTGCTGGCGGCGTTGCTCGTAACCGTTCGTATTGCGAATGCGGCTGAGGCCATAGAGGCCCGCCTCATAAGTGGTCATCAGGCGAATGGCGTCGTCGCGGCCACCACGGTCAATGAAGCGGTTGACGACGACGCGGGGCGCTTCGGGCTTCAGGGGAGCGCCTTGTTCGGGGCGAAAAGTGAAGTCATCGGGTTTGACGTTCCAACTGGTTTTGGCACCGTTGGAGATGGCGACTTGCAGCACGGCGTAATCCTTGGTGAGGATCGGCAGTTGGGCGAACATGATGGTGAGGCCGCCCTTGGTGAGGGTTTGATAGTGGAGGCCGTTGGTTTCGAACGTGATCACCTGAGGCGTGGCGGGGATCGCGAGGAGGCCCAGGAAGATGAGAACGGTGAGAAGATCGACCTTTGGGATAAGCATGATAAATTGAGGGTTGATGTGGGGCCAGCTTAGCTCAATGTGGTCTCGCAACCGTACTTTAACAAGAATCGCATGACCACGCCTGGAAACTTCACCCCACCCCTCGAAGCCTTGCACGATTTAGGACTTGACGCCACCGCCGTTGTGCACTGGAATCTGCCGATGGAGCGGCTCGTCGAAGCCTCGCTGCTGGCGGGCGAGAGTCAACTCGCCGCCGGTGGCGCACTCGTCGTGCGGACCGGGCAGTTCACCGGCCGGTCACCCGGCGATAAGTTCGTCGTGCGCGATGGGGTGACCGAGGCGAGCGTCGATTGGGGCAGTGTCAATCAGCCGATGGCGCCCGCGCAGTTCGCCAGTTTGCTCGAGAAAGTGCAAGCTCACTTGGCCGCGCAGCCGATCTATGTTCACGACGGCTTTGGCGGGGCGGACCCTAAGTATACGTTGCCGATCCGGGTAGTGACCCAATTTGCCTGGCATGCGCTGTTCGCGCATCAGTTGTTTTTGAGGGGTGCGACGGCGAGCCATCGGCCGCAGTTCACGCTGTACTTTGCCCCGACCTTCGAAGCTTCCCCCGCACGCGACGGCACCAAGTCTTCCACCTGCATTGCCATCGACTTCACGCGGCGCGCCGTCATTATCTGTGGCACGGAGTATGCGGGCGAGATGAAGAAGAGCGTCTTCACGATCTTGAATCACTTGCTGCCCGATCGTAACGTCTTCCCGATGCACTGCTCCGCCAATCGCGGCTTGGGTGGCGATACGGCGCTGTTCTTCGGTTTGTCGGGGACGGGCAAGACTACGCTTTCGGCCGATCCGCATCGCCGGTTGATTGGCGACGATGAGCACGGCTGGAGCGCCGATGGCATCTTCAATTTCGAAGGCGGCTGCTATGCCAAGTGCATCAAGCTTTCGAAGAAGAATGAGCCGGAAATTTGGCATGCGATCCGCTTTGGCACGGTGCTCGAGAACGTCAAGATCGATGCCGGGACGCGGATTGCCGATTACGATAGCAGCGAATATACCGAAAATACGCGGGCCGCTTATCCGGTGGATTTCATTGAGGGCGCGCTGATCCCGGGCGTGGGTGGCCATCCGAAGACGATCATCTTTTTGACGGCCGATGCGTTTGGTGTGTTGCCGCCGATTTCGAAGCTGACGCCGGAGCAGGCGATGTACCACTTCCTGAGCGGCTACACGGCCAAGGTGGCGGGTACGGAGCGTGGCTTGAGTGCCGAACCATCGGCGACCTTCAGCCAGTGCTTCGGCAGCCCGTTTATGACGCGTCCTGCTCGCGCGTATGCCGAGATGTTGGGGGCGCGTCTACGTGAGCACGCGGCCCACTGTTATCTCGTCAATACGGGCTGGGTGGGTGGCGCTTATGGTGTCGGGGAACGGATGAAGCTGCCGTTTACGCGGGCCATGATTACGGCGGCGCTTTCGGGCGTCTTGGCTAACGTGGAGACTAAGCCGCATCCGGTGTTTGGTATTCACGTGCCGGTGAGTTGTCCGGACGTGCCGACCGGTTTGTTGGACGCTCGTCGCCAATGGGCAGACGGTGCCGCTTACGACGCGGCCGCGGCGGACCTGAGTGCGCGATTCCGGAAGAACTTTGCCAAGTTCGGTGACATGCCGGACGCCATTCGGGACGCGGGGCCCAAGTAGGGCAACTGCTGATGCAAGATCGAGCCAAGGAGCAGCGGGCACGCGAAATCACCAACGCGTTGGCCACGGTTCGCATCGAGGGTCTTGAACCTTCTGCCGAGGCCCACGCCATTTTTCAGCGTTACGTCGAGGGTGAGTTGACCTCCGGCGAAATGGGCCGCTCGATCGACCAACTGCTTGATCGCGAGTATGGACCCGTACGTTTACCCGGGCACTAACGTTCTGCGAAATCTGAGAGACATTCGGGATCCCGAGCGTCTCGCGGTGGCGGAAGCCA
>JANLPT010000096.1:0-33535 GCA_031367405.1 Bryobacteraceae bacterium | reverse complement strand
TTGAATTAGGTGGTGCGGCTTCTCTGGCATGGCAGGAATCTTCGGGCGAAGGGGAGTTCCGAAGATCGTGGATGGGTTAAGTGTATGTATTTACTGCGAGTTAGGGGAAGGTCGGGGGATACCCGGCGATGGCCCCGTTTTTGGCGATGGCCCCGTTTTTCCCAGTGTGCTTCTCCTTCGCCTTCAGGAACTGACCCAGCCGCTGCATGGTTTTCGATGAACGCACGATCATCGGCGACGGAAAGCGGGAGGAGTTCGTTGAGAAGCGGGCGTAGGTAAAACCGGACGAAGAAAAGCGAGGCAGAGGCAGGTGCTATTGGCGGAAAACGCGGACAAACTGTCCACCGCTTGCCAAACACCGCCGGGTCTCTAGCCTCGTAGCGCGGAGTTTCTCATGATGTCAGAGCCCTAACGGCTCTTGTATACGGTTCGGTACGGCGACGACAAGAAACCTAAAGCCCCGATTGCAGCCCCAACAGCTACACCCAGTGGCACCCATGTTGTCATATCGCGACCCTCACCCGGGCACTGGATACATGCCGCCAAACTGGCACCAGCTCCCGCGCCCGCTCCAACCAGCGTCCAGAGGAAACCCCGGTGGGCTCTCCTCCCGGAATCGAACACCCGTAGCTCGCGAATGTCCGCCCGCGGAATAGAGCGCTCGCCGGAGGCTTCACGCACCACGACGGTGTCCAGACTGGCTGACACCAGAGTCGCCCGCAACCGGCCGCCCCCGCTCCGTTCGGTTACCTCAATCTTCTGCGCGGTAGGAATGCGTTGGACGGCGTCCCAATCGGCAGCGAACACTAGACCACTCGCGAACAAAAACAAACAGAGTTTCATAGGTTCACCATAAAGAGGGCCAACCAGAGCAGTTCAGCTCATCCAGGAACCCGATTATCTCACAGCCACCGTTCACCGCGCTAGACGTGGGACTCTAGCCGCCCGTGATGCTTTCTGCCGCGTTAACCCTGCTTTTCGAAGTCGCGCCACGCGATCCCGATTGGAATGAGCGGCTCTGAGTAGTCGGAAACTCGGGCATCCTAGGCTCATTGGCTTGACAGGTCCTGATATCACGTAACCGGAAGTTAGCCGGGGCTCCCCTTGGCGAGTTCGAGACGTGTCCAGACTGGGTGCCCACCATGGACTCCGGCCCAGCGGTTCGCACGGATCACTCTGAAAACAATGTCCGTTCACGGGTTCGATCATAGGGCCAACTGGGCCGCAAAAGTTCGAAACGTGTCCAGACGGGGGAGCCATACATCAATTCTCGAACTCATTGCTATCTCATTGGATTCAATTAGGAGGACTTGAGCGATTTGCGTGATGTTCGTGCCTTTTTTCTTCGACCCCAACATGGACTCGAACTGCTAACGGATTCGTCCGATCGGCCGACATCCCCCAAATGAATCGGTAGTCGTCCGCTATTGAGGATCAACTTCCGAATGGCCGACCATCTGGGAGTTGATCCAATTTACTCTACGCTGCGTCGTGTTACCGACGGTATCTTTAGGCTATGGGCAAAGCAAACGATTTGTGTGCGGTCGAAGGCAGCATGGTGATGTCGCGACGCCGGAGGAGTGGAGGAGGAGAGATAACGTCCACAACACGGCTACCTACGTCGCCGCTTTTCTATCCTCGGTAGCCTACGGATACATCGTGAAGAGCTTCGGTTACAATGCCCCCTTCGTCCCCATGATCGCGCTGCTCATCATCAGCACCTTCCTCTGGTTGAGGATCGATCCAACGCTAGAGGTGGTTGCGGAGGCAGAGCCAGAGGCCGAAGTGGTTGGTACTGCGGTAGATGTTCGATGAAGGCCGCCCAGGCCTCCTCGAACCGATGTGGCCGCGACCGGGTGAAGGGTTCATTGGCTCGTTCCCTGCGCCAAAGAGCCATCTACTCTCCATGAGGCATACTCGCAAGTTCTTTATTATCAATCAAGGCGGCTGGGGGGCCGCCCAACTGGATGCTTATGGTCCGCTCAGGCGTTGACGACCCGGTCACTACGTTCCCGGCTGGTGGCGGCGTTCGAAAACAACCATGGGGAGTATGCGGTTTCTGCGAAAGACCGCATTGCGACCGCTTGAAAACTATTTTCTGTCTGCCGTAGCAACATCCCTCACGGTCGGGGTTCGTCAGACGGTCCAGACGAACCCTGCGACGGCTAGTTGTGCAGGTCGAAGCGGTCGAGGTTCATCACCTTAGTCCACGCCTTGGCAAAGTCGCGCACGAACTTCTCTCGTCCGTCGGACTCGGCATAGACCTCGGCCACGGTGCGCAGTTCGGAGTTTGACCCGAACGCCAGGTCGACAGGGGTTGCCGTCCACTTCAGCTTGCCGGTCGTCCGATCGCGTCCTTCGTAAATCCCTTCGGTGTTGGGGGACTTGGTCCACTTGGTGGACATGTCGAGCAGGTTCACGAAGAAATCGTTGCTTAAGGTGCCGGCGCGATCGGTGAACACACCATGCGCAGACTGCGCGGCATTGGCATTCAAGGCCCGCATGCCGCCCACCAGGACCGTCATTTCAGGAACCGTTAGAGTCAGCAACCTTGCCCGGTCCACCAGCATCTCCGCCGGCGAGAGGCGCTGGCCGTGGCGGAAGTAGTTCCGAAAACCATCGGCGGCGGGTTCTAGCGAGGCGAAGGACGCCACGTCGGTCTGCGCTTCTGACGCATCCACGCGACCCGGCGTGAAGGGAACCACCACGTTGTAACCGGCATTCTTCGCGGCCTGCTCGGCGGCGGCACCGCCACCCAAAACGATCAGGTCGGCGAGCGATACTTTCTTGCCACCCGGCTGGGCACGGTTGAAGTCCTTCTGGATGGCCTCCAGACGCGCCAACACTTTGGCCAGTTCACTCGGATTGTTGACTTCCCAATCCTTCTGCGGCGCGAGGCGAATGCGGGCCCCGTTGGCACCGCCGCGCATGTCGGTGCCGCGGAACGAGGACGCCGACGCCCAAGCCGTGCGGACCAATTCGGGAACAGTGACGCCCGAGGCGAGGATCTTGGATTTCAGCTCCGCAATATCCTTCGCATTGACCAGTGCATGATCGAGCCGGGGGAGCGGATCCTGCCAAATCAGGTTCTCGTCCGGAACCTCGTTGCCGATATAGCGGGAACGCGGGCCCATGTCGCGGTGGGTGAGCTTGAACCACGCCTTGGCAAACGCCAGCTTAAATTCTTCGGGATGCTCCCGGAAGCGCATCGCAATTTTCCGGTAGCTGGGGTCGACCTTCAGGGCCAGGTCGGTCGTAAACATCATGGGCGCATGGCGCTTGGACGGATCGTGCGCATCCGGAACGAGGTTCGACGCCTGACCATTCGCGGGAATCCACTGGGTGGCGCCGGCGGGACTCTTGGTTTGCACCCACTCATAAGTGAACAGGTTGTCGAGGTACTGCGTGGTCCATTTGGCCGGATCGGCCGTCCACGCGCCTTCCAAACCGCTGGTGACCGTGTCGCCCGCATTGCCGGTGCCGCACTTGTTCTCCCAGCCCAGGCCTTGTTTCTCAATCCCGGCGGCGGCCGGTTCAGCGGCGACGCAATTGGACGGAGCGTGCGCGCCATGCGCCTTGCCGAAGGTGTGGCCACCGGCGATGAGCGCCAAAGTCTCTTCATCGTTCATGGCCATGCGACCGAAGGTTTCGCGAATATCTTTGGCGGCCGCCAGCGGATCCGGGTTGCCGTTCGGACCCTGAGGATTCACGTAGATCAGGCCCATCTGAACCGCCGCCAGCGGCTGCGCCAGTTTACGGTCGCCGCTGTACCGCTCATCGGCAAGAAACTTTTTCTCCGGTCCCCAATAGACGTAGTCCGGCTCCCAATCGTCCTTGCGGCCACCGGCAAACCCGAAGGTCTGGAAGCCCATGGACTCGAGCGAGACATTGCCGGCCAAGACCATCAGATCGCCCCAGGAGATTTTCTGGCCGTATTTCTGCTTCACCGGCCAGAGCAGACGGCGCGCCTTGTCGAGGTTGGCGTTGTCGGGCCAGCTGTTGAGCGGGTCGAATCGCTGTTGACCGCCCCCGGCGCCACCGCGCCCGTCGCTCACACGGTATGTACCGGCGCTGTGCCAAGCCATCCGAATAAAAAACGGCCCGTAGTTGCCGTAATCGGCCGGCCACCAATCCTGCGAAGTCGTGAGGACTTTCCGGATGTCCTGCTTGACGGCCTTGACGTCGAGGCTGCCAAAAGCCTTGGCGTAGTCGAAGTCCGCGCCCAGCGGGTTTGACTCGGCGGAGTGCTGGCGAAGGGTCGAGAGGTCCAGCTGCTCCGGCCACCAGAACTGGTTTGCCTTCGGCGGCTGAGCACTCACAACGCTAGAAAACACAAAAGGCAGGGCCGACATCACGAAAGCGGCGAGCAGGGTGGTCCGATTACTCTTCATTCACTTCTCCTTGGTCGACCGGTAAATCAATCAACATCAAGCCGTTAGATGGTGCGGCCATCTCATAGGATACAAAAACTAAATCTCCATGAAAACAAGGCAGGAAAAACGATGGCGGGAACTGTAGTCTGCGAACCCCGCCCGGTCTTATGCTGGTACCTGTGCTGGTAAAGGAACCGATTCGAGGAGAAACAATGCAGAAACGCACACTTGGAAATAGGGTGTTCCAGGCCTGAACAGGCGGCCGGCGCACATCAAGGAGGCCGTCGAGGGCTCGCTGAAGCGGCTGAAGATCGATGCCATTGACCTGCTGTATCAGCATCGGGTTGACCCCAACGTGCCGATCGAAGACGTCGCGGACGCGGTGAAGGATCTGATTCAGCAGGGGAAGGTAAATCACTTTGGCCTTTCTGAAGCGGGTGTGCAAACCATCCGCCGCGCGCACGCCGTTCAGCCGCTCACGGCTCTGCAGAGCGAATACTCGCTGTGGACCAGGACTCCTGAACGAGAAGTAATTCCCACCCTGGAGGAACCCGGAATCGGGTTGGTCGCCTACAGCCCGCTGGGCAAGGGCTTTCTGACAGGGAAGATGGATGAAAACGCGAAGTTCGACAGTACCGACTTTCGCAGCACGCTTCCTCGCTTCACCCCGGAGGCGCTGAAGGCCAATCAGGCGCTGGTTGAACTGCCCGGCATTACTGATGGGGCTCACGGCCTAGGGCGCCTGGACCAGCCCTGCCCCAGCGTCCTCTGCGGATAGCGGGAGGTATTGGGCGGTCTGGATCAGCCGGGCCCACAGCTGCAACCCCATTAGATTCTCTGCTTCCGCATACAGGGCGGCTACTCCCGCGACGTGAGGGGTGGCCATGCTGGTTCCGTTCTTGCGACGGTAGGCGTCCGGCAACCTCCAGCTCGAATAGACGTTGACTCCGGGAGCGACGAGGTCCACGCGGGCATTCGAATTGAGCCCGGCATCGGAAAAGTTCGCGATGTCATAGCTGGAATTGACCGCGCCGACACTCATAATCGAGGGACAATCCGCTGGACTTTGCACGGGCGCGATGCTGCGGGGACGCCAACTATCGTTGCCGGCGGCCGCAATCAGGAGCGTCCCGGCGGCCAGGGCATTCTGAGCCACGCCTTCGTAGACCGGTGAATAGGCTTCTCCGCGCTGCACGGCGGCACCCAACGACATGGACACAATGCGGCATCCATTGGCGACCGCCCAATTGATTCCCGCCTGTAAACCGGCATCGTCTCCATCCAGATTCTGGTCCAACACTTTGCCGGCGTACAGCTCAACACCGGGGGCGACGCCATAGCGCGGCAAGGTTTGCGGAACGGCAGGACCGCAAATGGTTCCCGCGCAATGGGTACCGTGCCCATTGGCGTCCTGTACCGGCTCACCGGTGAGGAATGAGGCGGCGCGGGCCTCAATTCCCTGATTCAGGAAATCCGGATGGTTGAAATCGAAGCCGGAATCGAGCACCGCCACCCGCACCCCGTTTCCGGTGTAGGCATTGGGCACGGCTTTGACGGCTTGCAGGCCCCAGGTGGCTTGATCTTCAGCGAATCCCGTTAAACGCCAAGCATTCCGCTCGCGGAAGGGGCCGTAGCTCTCCAGGAGCTTCTCTACGGTTTGGCCGATGCCGTCACGGTAGCCGCGCCAATAGTCCGCGCTGTTGCTCCCTCGTAACGCCCGAACGGGTTCGACGGCCAGGATGCGGCTATTCGCGTCGCGCATGGCGGCGTACAATCGCACGCTTAGCTCGGAGGTATCGGCGACGATGGCTACGCCAGTATGGTCAAGAAAGAGTGCGCCGGTTTCGGCAAGCTCTTCGCTTCGCGGCGCTGAATTGGGGAAATCGGAGGCCCGCGCCACGCGCATCCCCAGCGCCTCTTCCACGCGCTGGTGGGTGGTCTCTCGACGAAACAGAATCATCAGACGAGCGGGGACGGGGGACTTTGCGTTGGCGAACATGGGTAATTGCGGCATCGGCAATTACCCGTTAAGGCAAACAAGCGGCACTGGAGGCCGTGCTGCGGCAATAGTGGATGACAATTCCGCAATCACCGCCACCGCCGCAAGGGCAATGCATGATTGTGCCGCCATTGGGATTGGGTATCAGCGAGCATCCAGGGGCCGCCGTGGCTCTATCGGTGCCCGACGTAAAATCGATAAACGTGATGTTAGCCCCTTTTCTAGGATGCTCAAGGAGATAGTTGCCAACCCGGCGAAAAGTGAATAACTTCGCTTTGGTATCGGAGGAGACCGATAAATTATGACCGTCGGCATCGGTATTAAAGTTCACCGGACGGTTGACCGCGTTGCGGGCGTAGTTGACGATGATTGACCACGGTTCGGCGTTGTGCTTGAAGAAGTAGGGCGCATTGTCGGCGGTCCAATATTCCACTTGCATGGCGCTTCTGGTATCGCGATCAGGATGGTAAAACTTATTTTCCGAGTCCAAAATCCAGCCATCGTTCGTGCCCCACAGAGTAAGGGAGAGCGACCCGCCCGCCATGGTGAGCGGTGCGTCCTCATCGCCCGAGCTTCCGCCAATTCTTGGCTTTTGCACCATGGCCTTGATTTTTTCCACATCCGAGTCGGAAAGATTCCGGCTACACGCCTGGACAAAAAGCACGAGCGCGAGGATGGTGGCGAAGGATAATACGCGGCGGGGCGTCAGCAGCATTGAAGTTCTCCTTTAAATTAGGTAAGAGGCTATCAAACTGTAAGTTGGGGCGCAAGGCTATTTTGGGTAGCTAATTTAGGTAGGGGTCCGGTCCCGGTCTATTGCGGCGAGCGCGGGAAACAGTTCGGATTGACGCCGTGACGAAATCAAGCGGTCAGTGCGGTATTTCGACCGCTTGAAACATATCTTCTATTGACGGCAGACCCAGATCGCCATCGAGCCGCGACCGGAAGGAGCGAGCTATATCGATCTTTGCTTCAACAGCGATGAAATGTGGTTTTGGCCCGCGCCCTCCGGTCGCGGCTCGATGGCGGGGCGTTTCGTCGTCGCAGCGGTTCAAAAAAAAGCCTTTTCACCCGGCCGGACCGTCAAAGACTTGCCAGCAGGACATATCTAATGAAGCCGTGGGCTAGTTAGAGAGCCAGATAGGGAAAATAGAAATTAGGCGGTCAAGGTATTAGTTGAACTTTTGCGCCAGTGCAATGAATTCGCGCATGTCAGGCCGGGACGAAAAGGTGGTGAATGCCGGTTCACCCAGGGTTGCCTTCAGGGAAATCAGAACGGTGTGCGCTTGCCGGCCGAACGCTTGTTCCTGCCCGGAGTCTCCCGCTTTCCGCGCGGCTTTGGCCGCTTGTGCCGCTGCGCGGAAGACCGTAAGGGGCTGGGGATGCGCGGCCAGTTCTGCCAGGACCTGAGTGAAGCCAGTCTGGGCGGCGCGGATATCTCCTTTGGCGAGATGAATTTCGGCCAGCCTCAAACGAGCCGCCGACTGTAGGCCCACGTCGTCCTGAGGCGTGAGCGCCAAGCCTTCCTCCGCCAGCGTTTTCCCCTCTCTGAACGCGCCTTGGTGAGCCAAAGCCAAGCCGAGCACGGACTTGGCGCTGGCCACGCGGTTTGGTTCACTTCCGGCCATCCGAAGCGCCTCCCGGCCCAGGGACACGGCCTCGCCGGCGCGCCCCTGACTCTCCGCCATCTCCGCCCGGTTGAGCGCGACGAGCCACAAGCGGTTTTGCGGCCCCTTGGGAGCGCGGGCCAGCGCTTCGCCGTCCGAGAAAGCTTTCGCCGCCTCCTCATAACGGCCCAAGCGCCACAACGCTTTCCCCCGGTTTACGGTAGACAGAAAAACGCGTGTGGCGTCGTGCAAGCCGGTGCCCAAAACAATGGCTTGGTCATAGGCGGCAATCGCTTCGGGAAGCGACTCCTGGTCGGCAAAAACTCCGGCGCGGCCCACTTTCGCGGTCTCCATCATGGCCACGTCCTTCGATGCCTCTGCCAACTTGAATGCGCTGTCGAAGGCTGCCAAGGCGGCATCCAGTTCCCCCAATAGCCGATGGGCACGAGCCATCAACAGCTCGTTTAAACGAGTTTCGAGAAGGTATCCGGCCGGCTGGTAAAACGCGAGCGAAGCCTTCGCTTCCGCCAGGGCCTGCTTGGGTTTCGACTCCTGCAGGTGAACGCTGCCGAGAGAAAACGCCGCCCGCGCCTCCAAACGCGGCATCGACGCGCGCCGGGCCGCTTCCCACGCCTCACGAAATCGAGCTTCGGCGGCGGGGTAGTTAAAAGAACCAAGGTACGCGTTCCCCAGGTTCACCAATCCCCGATTCTCCAGAAGGGCCATGCCACTGCGCCGCGCCCACGCAATCCCTTCCTTGGCTTTTTCTTCCGCTTCGCCAGCATTGCCGGCATTCTGCGCCACGGTACTGAGCTCCAGCGTGGCGGCGATCTGTTGAAATTCGTTGCCCGTTGAGCGAGCGGCATTTAGGGCTTGTTCGAATTGGGAATGCGCTTCGTCGAGCTTGCGCGACTTGCTGGCCAGATAACCCCTCTGAAACAGGACCTCGGTTTGGCCTTCGAGGTTGCTGGCCGCCCGGTAAAGTAGGTCGGCGCGCTGAAAGCTCTTTTCCGCGCTATCCAACTGGTGCAGCTTGCCGTAAAGGATACCGCTGCGCAAAAAAGCCGTGGCGTACTCCGGGGCCCGGCGGATGGCCTCCTTGTAATGCTCCAGAGCTTGCGGAATCCGTTCGTGGTCTTCGTAGCTGCGGCCCAGGTCCACTTCGGCCTGTGCGCGCTGGTCTTCCGGCGCACGCTGGGCAATTTTTTGGTAGCTTTCGATGGCACCTTTAAAATCGCGGGTGAGCGTCTTACTGATGGCATCCATCAAAAGCGATTCACCGGAAGCGAACCAGCCAGGCTTGGACGCCGCCAGCCCGCGGAGCATTTCATCTTTGGCCTTACCGCCATATTCAAGCTTTGACCACGCTTCCGCCAGGCGGGCGTGCGCCAGCGCGAACTGGCCATCCAGGGCTACGCTGCGCTCGAGCGCCTTGCTGGCCCGGTAGTGTGTGCCGTCGCGCAGCGCATTAAGACCTTCTGAATACCAACGCATGGCGTCGGGCGGGGGCTGGTGCGTCAGGGGAAATAGGCCCAAGAAAGGCGCGAACAACATGACCAGGGCCGCCGCGATACTCGCCATGGGATGACCGGCCACGAAGACGCGGACGAGAGAAATAAAGCTGCCACTTTCCGGCTCGCGCTGCGGCGATAACCCTGACCCCGCCGCTTGCAGGTCAGCGCGCATCTCGGCCGCCGACTGATAGCGCTGCGCCGGTTGCTTCTCGAGGGCCTTCATGGTGACGCGATCCAGCTCGGCGGAAATTCCCGCGCGGAGGGTGGAAGGCTGCGGGGGCGTGGCCGTCACGATGGAGGCCATCACTTCCCCATTACTGGAAGCGGAAAAGGCAGGCCAGCCAGTGAGACATTCGTACAACAACAGTCCGGTGGAGTAAAGGTCGGTGCGCGCATCCAGCGTAGCCCCCCGCACTTGTTCGGGGGACATGTACCTCGGTGTGCCAATGATGACGCCGGGATTGGTATGTCCGATGGTTTGAGTTTCCGAAGGTGATCCGGTCAGGCCGTGTCCGGCGACGGCAGCCTGCTCCGAGAGGTGTTTGGCGAGACCGAAATCCAACACCTTGACGGCTCCCCGCGCCGTGATCATGACGTTGGAAGGCTTAATGTCGCGATGCACAATCTGCTGGCGATGGGCCTCTTCGAGCGCCGATAGCACGCCTGCGGCGATTTCGACCACATGCCCGGGCGCGATCGGTCCGGTCTCGGCCAAAGTCTGTTGGAGGTTACGGCCGTCGATTAGCTCCATCACCAGAAAGGGCTGCCCTTCCGGGGTGTGGCCATAGTCATAAATCTGGGCGATGTTGGGATGCTGTAGCTTGGAGGCGGAGCGTGCCTCCACCAGAAAACGTTCCTGATAAGCCTGGTTGCCCGGCTTCGGAAACTTCATGGCAACCCGCCGCCGGAGGAGGGTGTCCTCCGCCAGATAGACTCGACCCATGCCGCCCTTACCGATCTCTTCCAGGATCTTGTAATGCGAGAAAGTCTCACCGATCACGATCCGCACCTGCTTTTCCGGTTTCGAAAGTACTTTCCATTTAACTCTTCTGTTTGAACGAGGTCAAGGGTGGAGATCATGCCCTTTATCGTATTCGCAAAAGTTCGTGATATTCTAGGGATTCGGGCTCGTAGCTCAGTTGGTTAGAGCGCTTCCTTGACACGGAAGAGGTCGGATGTTCGAGTCATCTCGAGCCCACCATCCACACCCCCTTCGGGGGGTAACTCCATTGCAGGAAATAGAGATCAAGCTGCGCCTATCGACGGTTGCTTCGGCGAAGCGGCTGCTGATGCAGAATGGTTTTGCGGTGACGACGCCGCGGCACGGGGAGCGCAATCTGCTGCTCGATACCCATCCGCCGACGTTGCGCCCCGCCGGGACGATGTTGCGTTTGCGCCAGGCGCGCGGCGAATCGATCATCACCTATAAGGGCAAAGGCGACAGCGCAGGCAAACACAAAGTGCGGGAAGAGCTGGAGGTGCAGGCCAGCAGTTGGTCGGGCACGCTAGAGATTCTCTCGCGCCTTGGTTACACGCCTACTTTTCGCTACGACAAATACCGCACCGTGTACGCCCGCGCCCGTGAGCGAGGGCAAGCCATGCTGGACGAGACGCCGATGGGCGCTTTTCTGGAACTAGAGGGGGCCGCGCGCTGGATTGACCGCACGGCCGCGCGGCTGGGTTTCACCGAAGCCGGTTACATCACGGCGAGCTATGGCGCGCTGTGGACCGCGCACCGGAAAGCCGCCGGGCTGCCGCTGACGGACTGTATTTTTCCTACGCTTTTGCCCCCTCGCCGCAAGACCTAGCCCTTCCACACTAGAATGGTGAAGTGTCAATCGATTCCGCTCTCGCTGACGCTGTCAGCCAACTGAACCTGGTCCGTAGTGAAATTGGCAAAGTGATCGTCGGGCAAACCGATGTGGTGGATGGCGTGGTGATCTGCCTGCTGGCGGGTGGACACGTCTTGCTGGAAGGCGTTCCCGGGCTCGGGAAGACCACTCTGCTGCGCACCCTGGCTCGCGTCCTGCACCTGAAATATAGCCGCATCCAGTTCACGCCTGACCTGATGCCGGCCGATATTGTCGGCAGCATGATCGTCGAAACCGACGACCGCGGCGGCAAGAATCTGCGCTTCCAGCACGGGCCGATTTTTTCGCATCTGGTGCTGGCCGACGAGATCAATCGCGCCACGCCGAAGACGCAGTCCGCGTTACTGGAAGCCATGCAGGAGCGCACCGTGACCAGCGGCACTACCACGCACGAACTCGAGAGCCCCTTTCTGGTGATGGCCACGCAGAACCCGATCGAAATGGAAGGTACTTATCCGCTTCCCGAGGCGCAGCTCGATCGTTTTCTGATGAAGATTCTGGTGCAGTATCCGACGCGCGCCGACTTATCGCTGATCGTCGAGCGGACGATTCAGCGCGAGGAGGTGGAGCTGTCGGCACAGGTGGATCGCGCGGGGATTCTGCAGCTGCGAAAGCTTTGCCGCGATGTGCTAGTGGCGCCGCATGTGAAGAACTTTGCGGTGGACCTGGTGCTGGCCACGCAGCCCGGTGGGGCGACGACGCATCCGCTGGCCGAGAAGTATATTCGCTATGGCAGCTCGCCGCGGGGGGCGCAAGCGCTGGTGGAATGCGGGCGCGTGCTGGCGCTGATGAAGGGCCGTTTGAACTTGAGTACGGACGACATTATCGCCGTGGCGGCGAGTGTGCTGCGCCATCGCGTGATTCTGAATTTCGATGCGCATGCCGATGGGCAGACGCCGGAAACGGTGCTGAGCAAGATCATCGAAGGGACGAAAGTGGCGGCTTAGTGCGTAGTGTGACAACATCATCCCCTCGCTTACGGCACTCGGGTCGAAGCCACTTCGGAAGCGTGCGGCCCAGGAGCGGCACCGTTGGCTGACGACTTCCAGATCGACCGGGCATTTCTCGAGAAACTTGAGAGGCTGACGATTCGTTGGCGGAAGTCTTTTCCTGGTTTGGTGGGCGGGCACAATGTCTCGCATTTTGCCGGGCCGGGGCAAGAGTTTCTCGATCATCGCAATTTTCATCACGGCGACGATTTGCGCGCCGTAAATTGGCGGGCCTATTTGCGGCTGGACAAGATGTTCCTGAAAATGTTTCAGGTGGAGCCGCGGGTGCCGGTGCGGCTCCTGGTGGACGTGTCGCAATCGATGACGACGGGGTCTAAGTTCGATTACGCGCGCCGTCTGGCCGCCGCGCTTACTTATGTGGCGCTGGTGCGTCTGGATACTATGACGATTCAGCCTTTCCGCGAACGCCTGGGCGACTCGATCGGCTGCGGTGGCGGGCGGCACCAATTTGCACCGGTGGCCAATTTCTTGCGCGCCTTGACGCCCGGCGGCAAGACCCGCTTCTTCGACATGTCGCGGCAATTTATTTCGGAGAATACTCAGCGCGGGCTGGTGATCGTAATTTCCGATTTTCTTGACGACGATGACTGCCTGAAGCCATTGCAATACCTTTCCGATTTTGGTCACGAGCTATTGTTGATTCAGCTATGGGCAGATGAAGATCGCACGCCGCCCTGGACCGGAGAACTGGCGCTGACCCAAGCCGAAACGGGCGAGGAGATGGAGATCTCTTTTGACGATGCGGCGCGGGCGGCCTACACGGCGGCCTTTGACGATTACGCGAGCCAGATTCAACGCCTGGCCCTGCGCAATGGCGGCCGCTACGCTGGCATTTCGACTTCCATGCCGGTGGAAGACGCGATCTTCGGGCCGGTGATGCGGCCGCCGCAAGGGATGCGCGGCTAGTGTTTTTCTTCAACCTCAGCCTCTTCGAATTCCTGGGTGCCTTCGCGGCGGTCTCCGGGGTAGTAGTCGCGTTGTACCTGCTGGACCGTTCGAAGCAACGCCACACGGTGGCGACATTTCGCTTCTGGAACCCCGCCAACATGCCTACTGAGCAGCAAAAGCGGAAGCGGATTCAACAGCCGTGGAGCCTGTTACTGCAACTGATCAGCCTGCTGTTGTTACTGCTGGCGATCGCGCAATTGCGTTGGGGTTCGGCCGAATCAGGCGCGCGGGACCATGTGCTGGTGCTCGATACGTCGGCGTGGATGGCGGCGCGTTCCGTCAATGGCGTCTACATGGATCAGGCGCGCGCGGCGGCGATGGCGTGGCTGAACGCTCTTCCCGCCGCGGATCGCGTGATGGTGATCCGGGCGGATGCGGCGGCGTCACCGGCTACATCGTTTGAGAGCAAACGGGAGGTGGTGCGGCGGGCGATTGCGGCTTCGCAACCGGGGGCGTCGGCGTTGCGGCTGGAAGGGGCGCTGCGCTTGGCTGAGTCCGTGCAGCGCAATCAATCGCGGGCCCCGGGTGAGATTGTCTTTGCCGGGGCGAGCCGCATTCCGGAGGCGGACAATTTTGTGCTGCCGGTGGCCGCCGCGAAACTGCGCTTGTTGCCGGTGCGCGGCCGCGTGGATAACGTGGGCATTAAGCGGATCGGCGTGCGCCGGTCGCGCCGCGATGTGGAGTATTGGGATGTGCTGGTGTCGGTGCGCAATGATGCGGCGGTAGCGAAGCTGGTGCCGTTGGAAGTCCGCTATGGCGGGGCGGCGGCGGCGGTACGGCAACTGACGCTGGCCCCGATGACGGAGCAGCAAGTAGCATTCGAATATCGGACAAAGTCGGGCGGCACGTTTGAGGCGCGGCTGATTTTGAACGACGGTTTTCCGGCGGACAATCGGGCGATTCTCGATCTGCCGGCTGACCGGCAATTGCTGGTGACGGTGTATTCGAATGAGCCCGCGCTGCTGACGCCGGTGTTATCAGCGAATCCGCGCTTGCGTGTGGTGACGATGCCGACGGCGCAGTACACGCCGCCGGGGGAAGGCGTCGTGATTCTGGATCGCTTCACCCCTGCCGTAGCGCCCACCGTGCCATCCATCCAGATTGAAGCGCGTGGCAAGAGTGCGGTGACGCAAGCGCGGTTAACGCGCTGGCACAACGAGACCGGCCTGGGGCTGGGCCTGCGCTCGCAGGATACGGTACTGGATTCGTCGCAAGTCTACGCGCTGCTGCCCGGCGATATTCCGATTGCTGAGGTGGCGGCGGGCGTGGTGATGCTGGCGCGGCCGGCACCCACCAAGACCATTTTGCTGGGCTTTCAGCCGCTGCGCTCGTCGTTGCGCTATGAGTTGGCGACGCCCCTGCTATTTGCCAATGCTCTGCGGTGGCTAGCGCCGGAGAGCTTCTTGCGGTGGGAGTTGCAAGCGGCCAGCGTCGGGACGGTGAGTACAACGCTCGACGAGAATTCCGGCAACGACATCGCGGTGCGCGACGAGCAAGGGCAAGCGCTGCCGTTCACGCGCGATGGCAACGCACTGCGCTTTTTTGCGGGCTCCCCAGGCACGGTGCGGCTGACGGATGGTGAACGGCAATCGGTGTATTCGCTCACGTTGCCCGAAGTGGGCGAGACCGATTGGGCGTGGCCTGCAAGCGTCCGCCGGGGCGTGCCGAAGGCGAGTTCTTTTGCGCCCTCATCACGCGAGCTGTGGTACGCGTTAGCGGGGTTGGGCGCGTTGGGGTTAGTGCTCGAATGGCTGTTCTTCGGCTTAGGGCGGCGGACGATTTCCAGTTTTCGGGCGGCGACCCCAGAGATAAATGCGCCGCTGAGGAAGGCATCATGACCTTTGAACGTGCGTGGGTGCTGCTGTTTTTGGCCTTGCCGATGGCCTGGGCGTTGTTCCAATGGCGGGCCAGCGCGCAGGCCAGCCAAGGCCGTCTTCGCCTGGCGCTGAAGGCGCTGGCCGTGGCCGCCGTGATCATCGCGCTGGCGGAGCCGCGGGTGGAATCGACGGAATCGAAACTGGCCGTGGCGGCGTTGGTAGATACGTCGGCCAGCATTAGCGGCACCGATCTTGAGCGGGCGAACGCGCTGGTGAAGCAGTTGAACAACGAGAGTGGCCGCCACGATTTCCGCGTGGTGCCTTTTGCGCGCAGTGCGCGGCCACGCTCAGCGGGCGAGAAAGATGCGCTCTTCCTGACGGCGGGCGAAGCGGGCCGCGGGACTGACCTCGAAGCTGCCATTCGCGAAGCGGCCGCCTCGTTGCCGGAGCGGCGGGTGCCGCGCTTGGTCTTAATCAGCGACGGCAAGGAAAATCGCGGCAGCGTGATGCGCGCCGCTTGGCAGATGCGCGGGCTGGGCATCCCGATCGATGTGTTCCCGTTGAAGGGACGTCCGCAGCCCGCGCTCCGGCTGAATGGCGTGGGCTTGCCCGCACAAGCCTTCGCGGGCGAGCGTTTTTCGGTCGACTTACAAGTAAGTTCTCCTCAACGCACGAATGCGACCGTGGAGATTACGGCCGAGGGCAAGGTGCTGGGCACCAGTCCGGTGGTGCTCGAGGCCGGTGCGAATAGTGTTCGCGCCGCGGCGACGTTGACCGAAGCCGGCGCGGTGGACTTGGGCGGTAGCGTGAAGGCCGGTGGGTTGGGCGAGGTCCGCTTTGCGCGCGCCATTACTTTGCGCCGTCCGCGGCTGCTGTATCTTTCGCAAGATCCGGTGGGCACCGAAGCGAACATCGCGCAAGCGGCGGCGGCAGCGCGTTTCGACTTTGAGCGTTCGGAAGACGTGGCCAATGCGCCGCTAACGGGCCGCCAGATTGTGGCACTGAACAATGTCGACCTCGAAGCGTTGCCCGAGGGCCGCAAGACGGAGTTAGAAGCCTTCGTCAAGCAGGGCGGCGGCTTAGTGGTGATTGGCGGCGAGCGCAACATCTACATGGAGAAGAAGAAGGAACTGCCCGAGAGCGCGCTGGACCGTGCGTTGCCAGCCAAACTCGCGCCGCCGCGTTCGCCCGAAGGCACCTGCGTCATCCTGATCGTGGATAAGTCCTCGTCGATGGAGGGCCGCAAGATGGAACTGGCCCGTTTGGCCGCCATTGGCGTGATTGAGAATCTGCGGCCCATCGACATGGTGGGCGTGCTGATTTTCGATAACTCCTATCTATGGGCAGTGCCGATTCGCAAGGCGGAGGACAAACTGCTGATCAAACGTCTGGTGGGGGGCATTACTCCCGACGGCGGCACGCAGATCGCGCCCGCGTTGAGCGAAGCCTTTCGCAAGGCGGTGCCCGTGAAGGCGACCTTCAAGCACATCGTGCTGCTGACGGACGGTATTTCGGAAGAAGGCGATTCCATTTCGGTGGCCAAGGAAGCCGCCGCGCAGCGCATTACCATTTCCACGGTGGGCCTGGGGCAGGACGTCAATCGGGCCTATCTGGAGAAAGTAGCTTCGTTTTCGAAGGGCCGCTCGCACTTCCTGGTCGACCCTTCGGGCTTGGAACAGATTCTGCTGCGCGACGTGATGGAGCACACCGGGTCCACCGCTATTGAACGTTCAGTCGTGCCGATCGTCACCAAGAAGACGGAGATTCTGGAGGGCGTGGGCATTGAGTCGGCCCCGGCGTTAAAGGGCTATGTGAAGTTCGAATCGAAGCCCTCGGCCGAGACGATTCTCGCCATCGACACGGGTCCGCAAGGGCAGGACCCGTTGCTCACCCGCTGGCAGTACGGGCTGGGCCGGACGGCGGTCTTCGCCTCCGATGCCAAGTCGCGCTGGGCCGAGGATTGGATCAAATGGCCCGGCTACGAGAAGCTGTGGACGAATCTGTTGCGCGATCTGCTGCCGCACTCGAGCGAAGGCGAAGTGAGCACCGAGTACGATACGGCGACGGCGACTTTGCTGGTGAATTACCGGCTGGGGCGCGGGATCGTGGAGCCAGCGGTCGCGCCGGCGATTTATGCCATTGGTCCCGACAATTTCCGGCAGCCGTTGACGATGGAGCGGCTGGCTGCGGGTACGTATCGCGGCCGGGTGAAGACCGGTGACCTGCGCGGTCTGTTTCGTTTGCGGCCGCTGGAAGAATCGCGGGCATTTCCGGAGACGGGTTTCTATCGCGACGAGGAGGAACTGAACAGTTATGGCGCGAACGAGGACTTACTCAAACAAGTGGCCAGTTACACGGGCGGGCTGTACAATCCTTCGCCGGCCGAAGTGTTTCGGGGCGGGGGGCGGTCAATTCCGGCGGTGATTGAGTTATGGCCGTCCATGCTGTTTGCCGCCATCTTGTTGAGTCTGGTTGAGTTGTTGTTACGCAAGTGGCCGGGCTTAGTTTTCTGGCGCGCGGCGCGGGCTTAGGCTGATATCATCGTAAGTCAAGATGGACGGTGATCACCTCGTTACGCGACTGTTGGCCGACGTAGCCGCTGGCAAGAACGGCGCGGAGGAACAGCTGGTCGACGTGGTGTACGCGGAGTTGCACCGGCTGGCCGTGGGCTATATGCGCAAGGAGCGTGCCGGGCACACGCTGCAGGCGTCGGCGCTGGTGAATGAGGCCTATGTGCGGCTGATCGGCGAGCGGGAAGTCCGCTGGGAGAACCGGGCGCATTTCTATGTCACCGCCGCGCGCACGATGCGGCGCATTCTGATTGACCATGCCCGGTCGAAGCAAACCGCGAAGCGCGATGGCGGGCACGTGGTGACGTTGAACGAGGCCCTGCTGACCATTGACGCGCGGGTGGACCGGTCATCGGAAATGGTGCTCATTGACGATGCGTTGGTGCGCCTGGAGCGGCTGGATCCACGGCAGTGCAAGATCGTGGAGTTACGGTTTTTTGGGGGCTTGACGGTGGAAGAGACGGCGCAAGCGCTGGACATATCGCCGAAGACAGTCAAGCGCGATTGGTCAGTGGCGAGAGCCTGGCTCGAAGCAGAACTGAGCAGCGCGTAAAGCCGGGCCAGCGGCGCAGTCCCCAAAGTAACCAAGTAGGACCGGCCTGGCAAGTCTCCAGCAAAACCACCGGCGGCTACCAGACGGCCTCGATCATTCGCGCTGCCATCGACTCGGGCCAATGCTACGCCGTCAGTATGGCCCGCCCGTACCTTGTACCTACTGCAACAAGTGTCTGGTAAACGTTGGTCGAGAATCCCATCGGCTGCTATGACCTGACCCGCTTTACAACTCGCGAAGCCATGGTGCAAGAGATCATGTCCATCTTCAATCCGCCGCCTTTTCCTTAGGAGGTTATCGGGGGCATCCCAGGGGGCATCTCTGCCAGGCCCCGGCCCGCAGGTCGAAGACATCATGTAAGCAGACGTTGGTCAGGAGGCAGGTTCTAATTTCCCTGGCGAAGCGGAGCCGGAATCGATGGGGATCCGGGTGTCACCAGAGTAATGGCCTGTCGAAAACCGAAGTTACTTCCAGACTGCGGAATCAACCCGGAAAACGACGGTGTGCGTGCCGCGCGTGAGAGCATCGCCGGTCGTGCGGTAGGCGTGATAGTCCTTGCCGGGATGCACTTTGCCGAAGAGCTCCTGGCGGTTACCCCAACCTTTGAATATGCTGCTGGAGTCCGGGTAGACGATGAGGTTGACAAAGTTATAGGACGCGGCATCGGGAGTTAGTTGCAGCCGCCAGGCTTCCATCCCTTTGGCGGGGCCAGCCTTGACGATCCCGGCGCGCATGGCGGACTCCCAATCGCGGAGATAGCTTTGATATTCAGCGCCCTTACCTGTGGGCGGATCTTGAAAGCGAAGCTCGACGAAGTCGCCCGTTTTGATCGAGCCATGGCGGTAGACGCTCTGCCAGATCTCGCTCTTGATCGTCTCCATGAATGACCCCAGCTTCTGCGCGTACGCCTCGGGAGTCATCCCGATGCCCTGCAGATATTGGACGGAGACGGCGCTGGAAGCAAGGTCGGGCGGCTTCGAAGTGATGAGGATCCGCAAACGGTCGTAGCCGGTTTCGTGCTCAGTTGGAAATACGCGGGACATCGTAACTTGGCCTACGAAATTGGGGTCCATCGTGGCCCAATTACTCGCCACTTTTAGGGCGACGTCTTTAATGAACTTCTGGCCTTCGTCAACCATGCCAGGCTTCCACTTCGTGTAGAAAGCACGGGCATAAGTGTCTTGCGCGGGCGCGGTGGAAACCGCGAGCGCGAGGAGGATCAGGATCTTACTCTTTGTCATATTCATTCATTTTCAAATAGTCAGTCAATCGGTCGATTTACTTGCTGGTTAATGTGGAGTCTTCCCGACGGCTAGCCCATGGGGAATGGCCGACCCGTCGCCGCGCGCGTCGGAAGCGCCGTAATTGACGCCGCTCGCCGCGTCGCGCATCACGGCCTGCCCCACGCCCACGCCGCTGGTGTTGAACGCCCCTAATGGCTTGACGATGTGCCCACGCTGCCGTAGAGCCTCTTGGACCTCGGGGTTTACGCGAGACTCCATGTTCACCGCACAATCGTTCCGGCTATTCGCCGGCGCAAAGCGAGGCGCGTCCATCGCCGCTTGAATATTCATGCCGTAGTCGGCGATATTCGAGACGAATTGGCCATGCGAATACGGTTGGGTGGGCCCGCCCATGATTCCGAATCCGATCTTACTGGCCCCTTTTTCCATAAAGGCGGGAATGATGGTGTGGAACGGCCGCTTCCGGGGCGCGAGTGCATTGGCATGCGCGGGGTCCAACCGGAAATAGGCACCGCGGTTCTGGAGATGAAACCCCATGCCCTCGACATTGACTCCCGAACCTCCCCCGCTGGCCAAGCTCTGGATCCAGGAAGCGATGTTACCCTCTTTGTCCACCACCGCCAAGTAAGTGGTGTTACTACTCGTTGTCAGTTCTTCACCTGCGGCGGCGGCACAGTTAGCGTGCGCTAAATCGATCGCGGCTGCGCGTTGGCGGGCATACTCCTTCGAAAGCAGCGGCTTCACCGGAATCGGGA
Source organism: Bryobacteraceae bacterium (assembly GCA_031367405.1). Taxonomy (GTDB): domain Bacteria; phylum Acidobacteriota; class Terriglobia; order Bryobacterales; family Bryobacteraceae; genus JALHNI01. The sequence continues at coordinate 13,274 of JANLPT010000096.1, read as the reverse complement.
CGAAGCGTGGATCGGACACATATCGCCACAGGTCCGCCCACGCCAGATGCATGGCTTCAATTCTCCAGTGCAGCGACTCAGCGCCGTTGGCCGGCCAGGTTGACATCTCGCGCGCCTCCATCGTATTCAGCATCTCCAGCGCCCCGATGCCAGAGCCGTTGGGCGGAAGTTCATAAACCGTCCAGCCGCGATAAACAGTCGAGATCGGCGCCACCCATTCCGGTGCCCACTCCGCAAGGTCGGACGCTTGGAGCCGCCCACCCTGCTGGTGCGAAGTTTTGAGAATGGCCTGCGCGATAGCGCCTTTGTACACCGCGTCCGGACCCTGCGCGGCAACCAGCGCAAACGCCTTCGCCAGATCGGGATTGCGGAATATTTCACCTACAGCGGGCGGCTTTCCGCCAGGAAGGAAAATGTGGGGAGCCGCTTCAGGTTTCGCATACAGCGCCGCCGTGCCCTCCCAACTCGCCGCGATCCGCTCCGTCACCGGGAACCCGTCCCGGGCATAGGCGATCGCGGGCTGGAAGAGATCCTTCCAGGGCAACTTGCCATATCGCTTGTGCAGCGCCGCCCAGCCGCCCACAGCACCCGGCACGGTGACCGCGTGGATCCCGCGGGCGGGCATGATCTTCAGGCCTTTCTCCTTCAGAAAATCGATGTTGAGGTCTTTGGGTGCCCAGCCACTCGCGTTCAAGCCTTGCAATTTGCCGTCTTTGGCGGTCCAAACCATGGCAAAGAGGTCGCCGCCTATGCCATTCATCATCGGTTCAGTGACCGCGAGTACGGCATTGGCGGCAATGGCAGCGTCGACGGCGGAACCGCCCTGGGCAAGCATCTCGGCACCGGCTTGCGAAGCGAGAGTTTGCGAGGTGGCGGCGATACCCCGGGTCGAAATCGTCATCGAGCGGCCCTGGTCGCGGGCCCCGGGGTTTTGCGCGCCTACCCGCACCGCCAGAATCAAAATGAGAGTGGTCATTTTCGTGAGCGGAACCCAAGCCCTTAGAGCCGGTTTTGAAATTGTGATCTTCATCGGTGTTTCCTTACTTACGGGTGACTGAGCGTTCCACCTGGAAAATCTCGATACGCGTGGTTTCGGTGGAGCCGCGGAAGGCGTCGAGGGCTTTTGCCCACTCGTCGCTCGGGAACATGGATGACATTCCCGTGAGCTGTTTCTGCGCTGCTTTCGAGTCTGCAAATACGTGAACTCGCAGGAGATCGAAGTCTTTCTCGCCCGTGGAGAAGGGAAGTTCGTAGAGCATCCACGCTTTCTCGCCGCCGCGCTCGATCAGTTTCTTTGAGGCCATCTGGTTGTACTTGACGTTGGCGTCGCGCAATGCGACGTGCTTGCCGGGGTTGGAGCGGATCCAGTTCAAACGGACCCAGTCACCCGGTTGGATGGAGCCGAGCGAGACCACTTCCCGGTAGAGGCGGCCGCGCATGTCGTTTTGGTGGTAGACGCCCTCAATCTTCGTCTGGTACTGCTCCGGGGTCCAGCCGGCCGACTTAAGGAACTCCGGCAGGAACGACGGCTCTTTGGCCAAGTCGAGTTCGGCCGGCTCCGGCCGGAAGCCTAGGGCCACACGGTTGTAACCGTGCTCGGCACCGATTGGGTAGGCCCGCCGCAACCGGATCAGCTGTGTCGTGTTTCCCGGGAATCCGCGACTTTCGAAAAAGTCGGAGAGTTTCTTTTGAAGGTCGTTATACTCTGGTGTCTTTCCCGGTTTCACATGGGTCAAAGTCACGGTCATGTAGCCTGGATCGGCGGCGGGTAGCAAAGCGACCCCCAGCAGTAACATCATCATTATTTTGTAAGTCATCGTCGTTATCCTTCTTTGTGCTCTGATTCTGGTTACATCACTTACGCTGGCGATTGCCCGGCCGCTGGACGCCCTCGCTCGCGACGCCGAACAGCCACGCCAGGGCCCCAACCAATAGTGGAATCGCCAATAGCTCCAGGATCAGCATTTACGCTTTCCTCGCATTTGCCGTTTCGATGGGCGGGCGCGCAACCTGGGGTAGATCCTCGTCGAGGTGAACGCTGGCGAGGGCGGTGCCGGTGAACTCGTCGCCGGCCACTGACACCACGGCAAACACTGAGGCGAGATACAAGCCACTGTGAATGGCTGGTTCGTCGTCGAAGCGGGCCAATTGGGCGCGGAACACCTCGCCATCGCGGATGACGGCGATCACGGGCAGCGTGCGGGACTGGGGAGCTAGTAACTGGACGTTCATGGCGCCGGGGATGATGGCGTTGAAACTGTAACCAGCGGTATTTTGCGCGGTGAACAGTATCTCGTTAGGCTGCCGGTTTAGCCAGCAGTGGGCAGTGTCGCCGGTGAAGGCGTGTAAGATCATGGCGGTGATCATCGTAGTGGTCCTTTCTGGAACGCGGCGAGTTTCTTGGCTGTCTCGCGCCGGATGAGGGGTGTAAATAGAGGAGTTAACGCCAGCAGGCATGGGGGAAACCCTAAAGCCATCCTGGCGAATTGGTAGTTCGAGATCATGAGTTGGTCGATTTGGCGGACAATCTTGCCATCCTTGAGCGTCAGGTCGGTCTGAATCGAGTAGTCGACTAAGTGACGAGGGCCCAGCGAGTACTTCACCTCGTACTCCGCCCGCACATGGTCGCCTTCCTCGTCAACAATGAAGAAGGAAGGAACCTGTACGGGTTCTTTCCGCGATGCGAAAGGGACACAGAACCAATGCCACATCGCCCGTACTTCGGGGCCACTGATGCGGGCGAATGCCAGGTCAGAGAATTCGACTTGTGGGTCGAGGCAGCTATGCATCCCGGTGTGTTCGTGCAGCTGATAGTAAGTGAAGAAAGCATTGACTATGTCCCGGTTTTTCATTTGAACCTCATCGGAGTTACTGCGGTGCCACAAACACTAGATGGTGACGGGCACCACGACGGTTCTCACTCTCAGCGCTCTTGACGCAAGTCCTCCAATGAAACAATGCCTGATCGGACTGAGCCAGCCCGGAGAGAATTAAGCCGGGTGGCAGTCAACTTAGCGTCTTTCGAGCGGCCTAGTTGCCTCAGCAAAGCTACTTGGCCCATGAGGGTGGGAATGAGAATGGGATGATTCGGGCCGAGAGACTTCTCCAGAATCTCCAAGCTGCGGGTGTACAACTCGAGGGCGCGACCGGTCGAACCTTCACGAACCTCAAGTTCCGCAAGATTACTGAGAACTACACCGTTCTGGCTATGCTCCTCGCCGGCGTGCTTCCTCGTCAGGGCAAGTGACCGGTCATAAAGTCGCCGGGCTTGAGCGAGGTCTCCGGTTTCACAGAGTGTATTTCCCAGCAGGTTCAAGACCAGCGCTACACGGTAGGAGTCAGGTCCCAAAGTGGTTTCGAAAATGGACAGAGCCGCCGTCAGTTGTTCTGCTGCCTCGGGAAACTGTTTCTGCAATCGTAGAAGTTCCCCCAAGTTGGCCATCGGAGCACCAACGGCACCGGTCGCAATGCCGGGTGTCTTCCGGTAAAGATCGATGCTCTGCCGCCAGCACTGCTCGGCCGGCCGGAGTTTCCCTAGACGGTACGCCACCAGACCCTGGTTATTCAGAATCAATGCCCACAGCCGTTCGCTAGTCTCTCCCGGGACGAGCGTGTAACGGAGATGATCCCCTCCGTCGGTCTCAGCCGTCTCCCTGATGGTCACGTGAACGGCAAGGGCGCGTTTAAAGGTCGCTTCCGCCTCTACATCTTGGCCTAGAGCATACTGCACTTGGCCGAGTCCATTGAGGAGGAGAGTCAAGGCCAAGGGGTACTTTTGCCGTAAGGGTAGTCGTAACGCCTGGCGCAGCAGAGGTTCGGCCTCGGCTGGGCGATGCTGAAAGGTGAGAAGGGACGCCAAGCTGTGGATCGAAATCGCCAGGCTTTCCGGACTGGCCCGCGAGGATTCTAAAAGGGATATGGTGCGGCGGTGTAACGGCTCGGCCTCCTCGTACCGGTGAAGTTCGCGCAGAATCTGCGCGCGATTGTGAAGGCACTTGGCAAGCAAGCCGGAATCACCGGCTTTTTCAGCGTGTTCGATTGCTTCTCGCGAAACGGCGTCGACGGCCGTGGCAGACTGCTTAGCTCGCAGTCTTAGTGTCTCTTCATTTAGCTCTCTTGCGAGAGTGGCATGGTCCATGGTTTGCCCGCAAAGCCCGGAGAGTAGAATCACGAATGGAGAGATGGTGCGCATTTGTTGGTTGCTCCTTGCAGTTGCCTAGCCTAAGCTCGCCCCGATGTCATCGGCATGGCCTGCCACGGCGGCGCAGGCTTGACGCAGCGCCACTCCTTCGGGTCGGAGGGGCTGGTTCGAGACCCATTCTTCGTTAACTTGGTACATCCGGCAAGAAGTCGCCCGGATATCTCCGGAATAGGCGGGATCACCGGCAAAGGTGACCTGCGCCGCGAAAGCCTTCAGCCAAAGGTAGTAACTGTTCATCATCGGCATAGCGATGAGGCGAAGTTACGCGAATGAGCCCGCGAGAGGAAGTAAGTTCAGGTTCCCAACAGGCCTGTCCGCCCCGGGTAACGTGTTAGTTGGAACGGTCTAACATACTGATTTTCCAGAGGTCGGAGCTTCGATGGTCGAGCGTAAAGAAAATTCGCTTTCCGGCGACCCAGAGGGCATCCGCGCCGCGCCGGTTCATCGAACGCATCAGAGTTTGGATGGGAGAGTGGAAGTGTTGCACGGCCCAGCTGGGGCCGCTGGGCTGTCCAGAGGCCGGATTGATGGCGCGGGCCATGATGCAGGCGAAGCCATCGTGCCGGCTGACGTAGTAGAGCGTGCGTCCATCGGCTGCCCAGGCGGGCGATTGGTCCCAGTGTGCGCCATCGGTGACAGCGATCCAGTCTTCTTGCGGTGCGGGCCGGAAGCCGCGCAGAGGTGCGAGGAGAATCTGGCGGGTGCGGGGGCCATTGTCGGCGTAAAAGGCGACCCAACCGTCGCCAGAGGAGTTCAGCCGGGCTCTGGCACCGAACAGGTCGTAGCTGGGGTGTTTGAACAGGTCACTGTGTTCGCCGGACGCGACGTCGAGCAATCCGACACTCGCGGGACGCCCCCCGGTCACGTAGAAGAGGTGCCGGCCGTCGGCGCTGAAGTCACTGGGAGTACCGCAATTGTCACAGATGCGTTTGGCGGGGCCGCCCGTGACGAGCTGCAAATAAATCGGCTGTAAGCCAGGTTCAGTCACCCGATAGGCAGCCCAGTGCCCGTCGGGCGAGATCAAGGCGTGCGAATAGCTACGCGCATCGTCCCGGCCGAGCTTCTGGCGCGCCCCGGATAGCAAATCGAAGTACCACACCTCATCCTCCGAACCTGACCTGAGCTTCTCCCACACGCCCATGTTGCCGGTGGGATGGATGGCGGGCCGGAAGCTCAGGCCGGCCTCCGACGTGTGGCGGCGCAGGTCCTGGGCGGGCTCTTTTCCCTCGGCAATGCGGACACTGTAGAGGTCGTAGGTGACTTCGGAGCGAGCATAAACAATCCGGCCGTCCCGGGTGGCGCGAGGACTCTTGACGCTGCCCGTCCCAAATGTCAACCGCTGGGGCTGGCCACTCACTGCGCCATCCCCCGCCCGCAGGCGGACGCGGAACAAATCGAGCGTTTCCCCAATGGGGAGCGTCAAGTAGAGCCAATCATCACGCCAGTCGCCGATCTCCACCTGCCGGCGTCCGGAAGGGCCGATGAAGAGCCCCGCCGCTTTCAAGGCCGGGAACAAGCCGGTCTTTTTTGGTGAGCCCTGTGAATGAAGCCCATTCAATTCGACGATCCAAGCATCGAACTCCTTCGCGGGCACATCGGAATGCCAGGTGCCGAGCGCCAATACGTGCGTGCCAGCTTCCGACCAGATGGGAAAGGCGGCATGCGCAAAATCGCCGAATAAGCGCACGGGTCCGGGGCCATACTTGGCGTCCAGAGGATCAAGAAACACCCGGCCGTAATCGGTAGTCTGCTCATCGCGGGGAACCCAGTAGACGATTGACGAACCACGCGGACCGAACCGGGGATTGCGTCCTCCAAATGAATCGGGCACCGGCTGCGGTTCGCCCCCCGCCGCCGGCATCCGGGCCAGCATGCCACCCCGCTCGGCGGTCCGGAATACCAGCGTGGCACCGTCCCCGCTAATTGCGGGCGTATCGTGGTTGAAGGCGGACTTCGTCAATCGAACCGGCGGGCGGCCATCGAGATCCTGCCGCCAGAGATTGAGCACGCCGCCACCATCGCGATCCGATGTGTAGACAGTGAAATCGCCTTTCGGCGAGAGGGCTGGGGAGGCGGAGAATGAACCGGGCTCGCTGATTAGCGTCAATTTCATTCGTGACGGGTCCGGGGGAGCAACGGTGCCGGGGCGCGAAGACCTCCAGGCGATCACTCCGATCAGCCCGGAGAGCGCGGCTGCCGTGAGCAAGAAGGCGGTTCGCCATCTGCGGGAAGCCAAGGCCGGGGCCACCTTTGGCGCCGGCGTCGGGGCGGACAACTCAATTTGGGGCTGGTAGGAACCTTTGGGGATCGAAACTCGCAGCCGATCCGCCGCGCCGTCGCCTTCATAAAAGTGCTGTAAGCGTTGCCGCAGCTTCGATGCCTCCACGCGGACGGTGGAGTCGATCCGAGGGTCATAGTCGGGTGGCTTGTCGTACACCGAGATGGCCACCAGCGTCTCTTTGATCTCGTGTCCACGGCCGGCAATCAGTTCGCCAGTGACGAAACGGAGAAAGGCTTGTTGGCGAGGTGCCCCGGCAAATTCACGGGAAACCAGGATGCGGTCGAGTTGCCGCAAAATCTCGGCGGCGTCGACTACCAGCGGTCGCGGAGCGTTGCCGTCGGAACTCATGACGCACTCCACATGGCCCGGTCCGCTGGAGAAAACAAACCCATCAAAATCGGTAGCCCGCCCTTTCGTTTCACAATTGTCTCTGCGCTGGCCGTTTTCTCGCGCCACCTATTTAGGTAGGTACGGACATGATCCGGTTAGCGGAAGATCCCCTGGCGGAGGGCTTTGGCCACCGCCTGCGCCTTGGAGTGAACCTGAAGTTTGACGTAAATCTTCTTCATATGAAAGCCCACCGTATTGATGGACACGCCGAGTTCACGCGCGGCGGTCTTCAGGTTATAGCCTTCCGACAGCAGCCGCAAGACGCGGAGCTCATGGGGCGTGAGGTGGTGGCCGGTGGCCTCAGGCGGACGAAACCGCCGGAACAATTCGAGTACCCGGCGCGCGATTTCAGGCGACATCGGCGCCCCACCGTCCAGCACCTCGCGAATGCCGTCCAGTAAATCGGACGGAGGAGCGCTCTTCAGCAAGTATCCCTGAGCCCCGGCGCAGATGGCTTCGAAGATGCGCTGGTCGTCGTCAAACACGGTGAGGGCGATCATGGCCAGTTTGGGATACCGAACGCGCAGACGACGGATTCCTTCGATTCCAGAGATCCCGGGTAAGCCGAGGTCGAGCACCACGGCGTCCGGCAGCCGATGCTCAACATCGGCGAGGGCTTCTTCCATTGAGCCATACACGCCGCAGGCGGCAAAGCCAGGCGTGCCGTTCAGCAGAGCGCGCAGGCTCTCCCGCAGGTCGGGCCGGTCTTCGACAATTGACACCTGAATCGCCATAAAACTTTGTGCCATCGCCCCCCATCGTAGAGTCCGCGGCGGCCGGGCGGAACTACCTGTTTAGGTAGGGTTATTTAGGTGGGGAACGATCATGGGGAGGGAAACCGTTACGACAGTACCGCTGCCAGTATTTGCCCTATTCACCTCGCAACTGCCTCCCAACTTTTTCGCTCGCGCTTGAATGGTTCGCAAACCGTACCCGCGGTGATCGTTCGAAGGATCGAAGCCGCAGCCATTGTCTTCCACCGTCATCAGCAGACTTTTACCATCGACCCTTAACTGCACACGCACCAGGCCGCAGCCGGAATGGCGCGCCGCATTGTTGACGCTCTCCTTAAAAATCAACAACAGGTCGCGGCGCATCTCAAGGGGCAAAGCCAACGCAGCCTCCGCCGGCGGAACCACGAAATCGAGCTGGATGTCTCGCGCCGACAGGACGTCCGACGCGAAACCGCGCATTCGCTGGACGAGGTCACTCAGCCGGTCGTTGCGCGGATGAATTGACCAGACGATATCCCCCATGGCGGCCACCGCCTCGCGGCTCGCGCTCGCCATGCGCTCAATCAACTCGCCGGCGTGCGGATTCGCCCCGTCGAGCGCCCGCCGGGCCAGTTCACCCAGCATCGACACTTGCGAAAGACTGGAGCCGATATCGTCGTGTAGGTCGGAAGCAATGCGGAGCCGGACTCGTTCCAAAGCCAGCACCTGGTTCAACTGGTAGCGATGCATTGTGTAGGCCACGGCGCAGAGGGCCGCCGCCATCAGGAGCAGGAACCACCATCGCCGCCACACCGGAGGAACCACGTAGAAACCGACCGTGGCGGGTTCACGGCTGACGGAGCCATCTTCGGAAATCGCCCGGACTTCGAAGCGGTAGCCGCCGGGTGCCAAGCCCTCCAGCAACACGGTTCTTTCCTCGCTGGGCGCGCTCCACTCGTTGACCCCTTGCAGCCGGTGCTGATAGCGCGAACGCGGGTCGAAGGCGACGTAGTCCACTTGGAGCCGCTGCTCGTTTGTCTCCAGACGAAGACCCTCCATGCGCGGCGCGCCGAAAGCTGGTACAGCCACGGTCCGGCGGGCCGCGCGTAGACCTTGGATTACTACCGGCGAGCCGGGGCCTGTTTCATGGGGACCGGGCGGGATAAATCGTGAGACGCCCTCGGTGGTGCCAAACCATAGCGCTCCGTGACGGTCGCGGAATGCGGTGCGGAGCGCGCCGGCAATCAAGCCATCGGCCGTCGTGTAAGTGCGAATCCGTCCGGTGGAGGGCTGCAGACGGTCGATACCCCGGGAAGTGCAAACATAGAGGTCGCCGTGGCGATCGGAGGTGAGGCAGAAGGTGGAATCGGAAGAAAGGCCTTGGGCGATCTGATAGCGGGCGAAGACGGGCCGCGCGGCGTTGGGATCGTCGAGGCGCAGAAGGCCGCCATCTTTCGTGCCGATCCAAAGCCGTCCGGATTCGTCAACGTGCAGGTTCCGCGGAGCGCTATCCATGGTGCCGGCTTGGTCGCCAGAGCTAACTTCGATCGTTTCGAGTTTTCCCGCCCGGAAGCGGTAGAGCCCGTGCGCGAGGCAGCCCATCCAGATGTTGCCCGAGGCGTCTTCCGCAAAAGCGGCGACCTGGTTATCGAAGCCGACGGAGAAGCCTTCAGCGGCTTCAAAGCGATGCCACTGCCGGGTGACGGGGTCCCAATGAAGCAAGTAGTTGATGAGTCCGGAGATCGACATCCACACTCCCCCTCGGGAGTCCTCAAACAGGCGGAAAACATACCCGCGCGCCGCAGGTGCCCAATTGGGGCGGCTCACCACAGGCGGCGCTGCCTGTAACGCCTTCAAGCCGGGCGCATGAAAGGTGACTGGCCCGAGCGCAGAACCGAACCACCAATCGCCGGTACGGGTGTGCAGGGCGATTTGAGACCAGGCCCAGGGAAACTCGATGCCTGCCGGGAAGCGCGGCCGGTGGGCGAAAAAGCGATCCTCGCCGTTCCACTGGTTCAGCGCTAGCATCCGTTCCGACTTACTGACGGCCAGAAGTTCGCCATTCCGGTCTTCGAGCACTTGTTCGATGCGAGGAAAGGCCAAGCCGTCCTTTTCAGTGAAATTAGTAAAGCCACGGTTGACGGCCATCCATAGGCCAGCCCCATCGGTTCCGACCCAGAGAGCACCGGCCTGGTCAACCAGCAGACTTTCCACCGGAGCCTCCTTCACACCGGCTAACTCGGTATGAGCTTCCACCCGTCCGCGATCGTCGATCCTCGCCAAGCCACGAAAGGTGCCCACCCAAAGTTGGCCCTTCCAGAAAGCCAGGGCCGCGACATACAAACTGGGCAGACCGTCCTTCAGCAACCAGGCCCGATCCACGACGGCCCGTTGCCGCGCGTCGCGCCGCACGAACCGGAACAGGCCCGCTTCGGTGCCGGCATAGATCTTCCGGTCAGGCCCTTCCAGAATCGCGATGCCCGAATCATTCAACTGGGGATGGTCGCCTTTGGAATAGCGCTCCACGGTGCCATCGCGCCGGTAGCAGTAAATACCGCTGTAGGAGGTAACCCAGACATCGCCCCAATGATCTTCGGCGAAGTGTTCGACGCGTGCCTGATGCTGCGGCTGCACCGGACGGATCTCAGTCAAGCGGTGCCAGTTGCCCGCACCACGGCCGCTTGTGCCACCGGCGGGGTCACGCCGAAAGGCCCCCTCCTCGCCGGAGACCCAAAGGCGATGCTGCGAGTCTTCAAACACGTGTGACACCTCGGAGGCGGGCTCTGGTAAACGAACGAGAGTGAAGCGGCGATCCACCGGTGCTTCCGGATCGAAACGGAAGACACCATGAGCGGCGCTGACGTAGTATTCGGCGGAGGCAGTCTCGATCATGGAGAACGCCCGTCCGCCCGTCCATCCGCCGGCAGCGGAAAACGTGCGGAAGCTGTGTCCGTCAAAGCGGACCAGACTGGTTCCGCTGGCGGCCCAAAGGTAGCCTCGCGAACTCGCCAGCAGTGGAAGGGCCGTGTTGTCCGGCAAGCCTTCCGTCGTGGTGTAAACCTTCAGAGCAAGGCGTTCACCCGAGAGTACGGAGCATAGCGAGATCAGGAGGACAGCATCGCGCAGTGACATGGGATTGACTCTAGCTAGAGAATATCGCAATGCGCCTTCGGGGGGGATTGGAGCGCGGCACCGGTATCTGGAGAGTCAGAAGTTGGAGATCTTTAACCCGGGAACCAGCGTGGAGGCAATCGTGCTGCGCGATGGACGATGGGCGATGACTTACAACGATCTGGAAAAGGGTCGCGGGTCGTTGGCCATTTCCATGTCGGACGATGAAGGTGCAAGCTGGAAATAGAAGCGTAACATGCAGAAAGGTAAAGGGAGTTATCACTACCCCTCCTTGATTCAGTCGATGGATGGGACGCTCCACATCACTGACAGCGATTTCGAGCCGGTGGATGGCAAGCAGGGAAGGCGATCCGGCACGTGCGATTCAATACGGCCTGGATTGAAAAGGGCGATCAACAGTGAGTGTGGCTCGGTGTTAGCCTGTCTGTCAGTTTTTAATACTCAATCGCCCTCGCCAAATAAGCCCTTTAACGTTGCTTGACCCTTCCGCACAGCTTTTGGAGCGGTCTTGAGAACGTCGGTTGTCATCGGCAATTCTAGCCGGCGCTTGTCTTCAATCATTTCTTTCACGGTCACGATCTGTACACGGTTCATGGTCAGTCCCATCAGTGGATGATGATAGATCCCAGCTTGGGCGGCTTCGTCCTTCATCGGCTGGGTCGGTTCCCGCAGTGTAATAAAGGTGGCGAGTTTTGCCCCCTCCCTTTCCATGTCTCCTTTGAGTGTGGCAATATCGTTCCGCTTGACATCACCAGATTTTGCTTGAAAAACCATCTTCTCGGTTTCATTAAATCCACTCACGAAGTAAGCGACGCCGTCTATTCCCTTGTCCGCTCCCTTGGTCTCCCGTATGACGGCCCGGTTACGGCTATAGGTAAGCACCGCCCATTTTTCAAATTCTTTGCGAGTCTTGTCGTCCTTGCGGTTGGCGAGGGCTTCAGCGGCTCCTAAGTCTTGAGGAATTCCGGCGGTAGTGATCGTGTCATTGATCGCCGTGCCAAACGTATCCTCCATGCGTTTTAGGATTACGGCAATCGCTTGGAATGTTATATCGACCCCGATCCATCGACGACGAAGCCGCTCCGCAACCGCCACGGTGGTGCCACATCCACAGTAAGCATCGAGCACCAGATCGCCTTCGTTGGTAGACGCTTTGATAATTCGCTCAAGTAATTCTTCAGGCTTTTGAGTCGGATATTTCATCCGCTCCTTGGCGTGCGGTGACAGGGGATCAATGTCCGTAATAACGTCTTGAGCCGCAGTGCCCTTATCAGCGTCCAAGTACCTTTTGAATTGGGGAATAGTTCCTTTAGGGGGCCAATAGATCAAACTCATGGTGTCCAAAGCCTCCAGCCGCTCTTGAACGGAGAGGGCCGAAATATCGCTCTTGCTGAACCCGGGAATAGACGGAACAGCCCAATGCCGCCCAGATTCACTTGGATCGACTCCACGCCAAGGCTTACCCGAATCGCCCGTCCGTGTTCCTGCTCCCGTCAAGTCTCCGAGGCGATACGTGCCATCCGCATCGCTATGTCTATAGAATCGAGTAAGATACTCTTCGCCATACGGCTGGAAAACTTTGTTCCATGTATAATCTGGCCCTTTAGAATAAAACAGTAAAGTATCATGGACGGGACCCCATCTCATGGCGCTGTTATGGCCAGAAGTTCTTTTCCAGATGATTTCACTGAGAAACCGCTTACTCTCAAAAATCGAATCTAAAATTAGCTTTAGATAGTGGCTGGCCGTAGGGTCACAATGTAAATAAAAGCTGCCCGTTGCCTTCAACAGGCGGTGAATCTCCACCAGCCGAAGCGTGATACTCACCAAATAGGCCAGCGTGTTCCGATCATCACGTAGTATGTTCCAGAGACCACGGAATAGTTCTATTGTCCCAAAAGTAAAGCGACCGCCTTCATTCGTGATGATGGCTTCGTATCCCATCTGTGCCGAAGTGTCCCAGGTCCATGTATCCACAAAGGCTTGGGCTTGGGCCTGACCGGTGCGCTTTGCCGTTGTATAGATTTGGTTGTAGTTCTTGTCTGAATTGAAAGGCGGATCAATGTAACAGAGATCGACTTCAACTTTATCGGCCACCAGTTTTCGCAGGATTTCCAAATTGCCGCCGTAATAGAGGGTATTCTTCATTTTGTGGTATTGATTACTTCCCTGTCATGTTCTTGTAGGTCAAGCGGCGACCGGGAATATTGAAGCGTCTTTGGCCTATCGTCGCATTTTGTGAGGTGTCGTGGATTCTTCCACCACTTTATTCTAAACGGGTTAGGTGTGGTCTATCAAGTCTATGGATGTCTTTTCTATTTGAAATGCACGACTCGACCCGTGCGGGCCGACTCGCGGGCGGCGGATAGGATCTCGGTGACGATTAAGTTATTGGCGAGTCCAGTCAATCCATCCGGCTTGCGGCCGTCGCGGACTACGCTCGTCAAATATTGAACGACGTCCCCATCGGCGTGCGGCAAAGGTGGGGCGGTGAGCGTCTCGTCCTGCTTGCTGGCCTTGAGCCGCAGCCGATAGTCGCGGGGATTGGACGTAATCA
>JANLPT010000091.1:0-31097 GCA_031367405.1 Bryobacteraceae bacterium | reverse complement strand
GCCACGTGTCATAAGGCTTAAACGCGATAAAGAACTCGTTGCGATTCGGGCCGTAGGGGTCGGTGCCGGAATCATTGCGGCCGGTCTGCGAAGACACCAGCTTCACTTCTGGATACTCGGCGGCGATCGCCCGAATTTGTCCCGCTAGTTGCGCGCTCTTTTCGAGTGACACTCCCGCGGGCAGATTCGCCCGGATCCAGATCACGCCTTCATCTAAGCTCGGCAGAAACTCAATGCCGAGCGCCCCCGCCAAAGCAAACGAAGCTAACACCACCACTCCCGACCCTCCGAATACGAGCCAAGGCCGCTTCACCACCCGCTCCAGAATGCGTTCATAGCGCTTAGCTAGCCAAGGAAGAATCGGGTTCTCCCAGCTCTTGGCACCGTCGCGGAATAAGTAAGTGGCCAGCACCGGGATCAGAGTCAGTGCGAGTAACATCGACCCTAAGAGCGCGTAAGAAACGGTGAAAGCCATCGGCGTAAAGAGTTTGCGTTCCACGCGCTCCAGAGTGAAAAGCGGAATATAGGCGGCGATGATAATCAGCAACGAGAAAAAAATGGGCCGCTCTACCTCCAGAGCCGCATCGCGAATGGCGGCCAGCACCCCCCCATCGGCTACGAAACCGGGCTGATCTTGACGCTCGTGCATCGTATGCAGGATATGCTCCACCATCACCAGAGTCGCGTCGACGATGATGCCAAAATCGAGCGCGCCCAGGCTGAGTAAGTTGGCGGGGATGCCCGACAAATGCATACAGACGAAAGCGAATAACAGGGAAAGGGGGATGGTGACGGCCGTTAGCAAGGCGGCGCGCGCGCTGCCTAAGAAAAAGAAGAGCACGATCAGGACGATGCCCAGGCCTTCAAGCAGCGTGTGCGTCACCGTGGCGAGCGTGTTATCGACGAGGTCGGTACGATCGTAAATAGCGCTAATCTTTACGCCCGGCGGCAACCGGTTGGTATTTAGATCGTCGACCGCCGTCTTGATCGCCTTCAGCACTTCGGTGGGATTTTCGCCGCGCCGCATGAGTACGATGCCTTCCACACCGCCGGTAGTTTTACCCTCGCCGAAGATACCGGTCGGGGCGGCGGCACCTAACTGCACTTTGCCCACGTCTTTCACGAAGACCGGCACGCCCTTAGTTTCAGTAACCAGGACATTTTCGATGTCCGAAGTATTTTGAATGAGTCCTACGCCACGGATGACCATGGATTGTTGCTGATTGTCCAGCATCGCGCCGCCGGCATTCCCGTTGTTGGCCTTCACCGAGTCCGCGATCTGGGCGATCGACAGACTGTATTTAGAAAGAGCCAAGGGATCGACCTGAATTTGATACTGCTTGATCAGTCCGCCGAACGGCGTAACATCGGCCACGCCCGGCACCTGCAAGAATCGGGGCTCCACAATCCAATCTTCCAATTCGCGCAACTTCATCGCATCCAGCCCGCCGCCTGACACGGTGTAGCGGTAAAGCTCGCCGATCGGCGTGGAGAGTGGCCCCAAGCCGGGCGTCACGCCGTCCGGTAAGTCGGCGTCGCGCAGCTTCTCAAGCACCACCTGGCGCGCAAAGTAGTCGTTGGTGCCATAGTCGAAAGTCAGCTCGACCACCGAAAGCCCGAAGATGGTGCGCGACCGCCGCGCGATCACGTTGGGCGCGCTGTTCAACGCCCGCTCAATCGGCACCGTTACCTGCTGCTCTACTTCTTCGGCGGCCCGGCCGGCGAACTGCGTGATCACCACCACTTGCGTATCCGAAATGTCCGGATAGGCCTCGACCTTCAATTGGGTAAAAGCCCACCATCCGGCTCCCACAATCGTGAGCCCGATCAGCAGCGTGATAAACCGCTGCCGCAATGCGTAACGTAGTAACTGAGCAATCAAGACAAATCCTTAGTAAGCACTGAGTAACATCACACCATCGACCACGATACGATCCTGGGCGGTTAAACCAGAAACCACGGCTACGCGATCGCCGGTTTGCGCGCCTAGTGTCACGATCACCTTCTCGAAGACACCGCGGCGTATTTCCCGCCAGACAATCGCCTTGCCGTCCGTGGCGACGATCGCGGCTGCCGGTACAGTGGGCCGCAGTTCCGTATGTTCCGCCAATTGGATATTGCCGAACATCTCCGGCTTCAGCCGTCCACCGGGATTGGGCATTTCTGCACGCACTTTCACCGTGCGCGTTTGCTGATCCACCACGTCGCCAATCAACGTGACGCGGCCCAGAAACGTCTCCCCGGGGTAAGCGGACAGTTGAATCCGCGCCGGTTCGCCGGTCTTCACCAAGCGGATGGCGGTTTCGGGCACGTCCGAAGTTACCCACACTGAGCTCAGGTCGGCGATGGTCATCAACGGAACGCTGAGGTCATTGCGGAACTCGCCGTTGGCCACCGACAGTTCGAGTACTTTGCCGGAGATCGGCGAATTCACCGTCACCCGCTGGCCGAAATTGCCGGGCGAAATGCCCAGGATCTGCAACCGCCGCCGCGACTGTTCCGCCGCCGCTTGCGCCTGCTCCACGCCGGCCTGCATCTGCACCACCACCGCTTCGCCGTTCAGCACTTCCTTCTGCGGCACCGCGCCATGTTCGAAAAGATCCTTCTGGCGGCTCAAATCTAATTGCGCCTTGGCCAACGCCGACTTAGACTGCGTGACGGAGGCCAACGCCTGCAGCGACGTCGAGACGGCCGCATCGGCATCGGCGCTCTCCACGGTCAACAGCGGCTGCCCCTGCCGGACAAAGTCCCCGATCTTGGCATACACCGCCGTCACTCTTCCGGTAAGTTGCAGCGAGACGTGCGCCAGGCGGTTGGCATTAGCTTCCACCTTGCCGGGCGACGAAAGGGTGTTCACCGGAACCATGGACATCTTCACCGGCTCCACGCGAATCTGCGCCAGTTGCGGCGAATCGGCGGCGATCACGGCTTGTCCGGGTGTGGTCACCGGGGCGGACGGTTTCATTGGCGTCTCGCTCACCTTCTCGCCTTTGCCGCACGAGGCAAGCAGCACGATAGTCGTCATGGCGATCACGGACAGAATATTCTTTTTCATCATCAATCTCTTTAGGAACCGCTCACGGTGGCGCCGGAGACGGCGTCGATCAGATAGAGGCTACGCGCGTAATTCGATTGCGCCTCGTTGAAAGTCTGCATCGCATCGTTGAAGGCTCGCTGCGCATCGAGAAACTCAATCAGACTCGCTTCGCCGCGCCGGTAGGAATACTCCGTCGTGTCGCGCACGCTGCGGGCCTTCGATAGCATGTCCATTTCTACTGCCGCCAGCAGTTGCTTCGATACGCTATATTGCCGGTAAGCCCGCTCTACCTCCGCGTTGATCGACGCATCCAAAGCCTCAATCCGCGCGCCCGCTTGGGTAGTCTCGCGTTGCGCACGAGCGATCTCGCCTTGGTTCTTATTGAAAATTGGCAGCGGCATGCTCACGTTAAAGCCCAACGAGCTTCCACCAAAACCGTAGGCGTTCTGATGCGAGTATTCGGTACCGATGGAATAGTCGATCTTCCCGTTCGCAATTTGTAGCCGCACATCGGCGCGCGAACGGGCTTGCGTCTGCTGGCTGAGTAAGTAGTCTGGCCGGCGCACCAGGGCAAGTCGCCGGATTTCGGCCTGTGGCTCCACTAATACGTCGCGGCGCAGCGGGCCCGTAATATCGAAGTTATCCAGCACCTGCTTGCGCCCAATCAAATACTGTAATTGCGACTTCGCTTGATCTAGTTGTAACTGCGCCAGTTGCACGGCCGTCCGGAATTGCAGGGCGGCCACTTGCGAGCGGTCCAGTTCGACTTTGGCCAAATCACCGCTCTTCAGACGCGCCTCATTGATCGACACCACGCCTTCCAGGCTCTTCAGATTCTCCTGTGCCAGCTTCAATGATTCTTTCGCGTGCTGCACATCCACAAAAGCGGTTTGCACGGCGAAGATCACCTGGCGCATCAACTCCCGCACGCCAAGCTCGGCCAAGGTCTTCTCCTCGCGCGCCACTGCCTTACGTTCCTCCCGCTTGTGGCCCCGTTCTATCGGAAAATCGGTGTGCACATTGTACTGGTTTGGCCCGGCTGGGCTCTCCGGGCTGAAACGCGCCCCAATCAGATTCAGCGTCTGCGAGGAGATCGTCAATACCGGATTAGGCCGCAAACCGGCGGTGATTTGCCGCGCTTCTGCGACACTCACGCTATATTTTTGCGCGGCCAAATCCAGATTCTTCGCGAGCGCTTCATTGATCGCCTGCTCCATTGTGATCACGTCCGGTGGGGGAGTTTGTCCTCGCACCGCCCCCGCGATCATCATCATTCCCCACAATAATTTCCTGGTCACAATGAAGATGATGGCAGAAGATGAAGCGCAAGGCACTCGCCCAAACCAAGGAGTTTTCGAGATTTGGCAGGGCGCAGGCTCCCTTCCGTGCCCCCGTTTCATCCCCTCCCGGGGGGATTGCTTCAATCACTTGTGCTGGTCCCCGCCGGAGGGGTACCCTCAACAGTGATGTCACAAGCTCAAGGGCCCGGTTTGTCTACACCTCACTTGGCCCTGATCAATCCGGCGATTGACCCGCCGATGACGCGGAAGGCCCTTCTTCGTGTCTCGGTATTCGGCTTTGGATTACTCGTCATCCTGGTACTATTGGCTGCCTATGTTGGCTACACCCGCTCCACCGCCATTCAGGATTCCGCCCGGGCGCTCGTTCGCGAGCACCTCGTGAATACTGCGCGCGCCGCACAACTCGAAGCCCGCATCGAGCAACAGACCAAAACCCTCCTCGATGAGCTGGTTTGGGTGCTGGGCTTGTGCGCACTGCTCGCCGCCGGTACGGCAGGAGTCACGACTTGGGTGATTCAACAAGCCTTTGCCAAACTCGAGTGGCAATCAGCGGAATTAGAACATGTGTCCTGGCACATGCTGGACGGTCACGAGAAGATGGCCCGCCGTTTCTCCCACGAAATGCACGATGAACTTGGCCAGTCCTTGAGCGGGCTGCGCGGCATGCTGAGCCGGGTGAAGGAAGCGGATTTCGGGGCGCTGCGGCCAGAATGTATCGGCGTGGTGGATGAGGTTCTGCAAAGTGTGCGCAAACTGTCGCAGGTGCTCAGACCGGTAATCCTAGACGATTTTGGCCTCGATTCCGGGCTCCGCTGGCTATGCGAACGCTTCTCCCAACGCACCCAAATCAACGTGGACTACTCCTCCAACCAGTCTGGCCGCATGGCTGAACCACTCGAAACTCACCTCTTTCGTATTGCCCAGGAAGGGTTAACGAACATCGCCCGCCACTCCGGGGCGACCCAAGCCTGGGTCAGCCTCCTCCTGGTGGATCAGCGGCTCACCCTCACCATCACCGACAATGGTCATGGGTTGCCCGCGTCACCGGCCCACCAGGGCCCCAGCCTGGGGATGGTGGGCATGCGGGCCCGGGCGCGCCAAGTGCATGGTGACCTCACTGTCCAGAATCGTCAAGAGGGCGGCCTTCGCATCCAGGTGGATGCGCCGCTTCAGAAAGCGGGGTTGAGTTCTGAACAAGAAGATTCAAGTTTTGTTGGCTGATGACCATACAATTCTCCGCAAAGGCTTACGGATGTTACTCGAGTCTCAACCCGATCTGGAAGTGGTGGGCGAAGCGAAGACTGGGCGGGAAGCGATTGACAAAGCACGCGCGCTGCGGCCCGACATCGTCGTGATGGACGTCAGCATGCCGGAGCTGAATGGCATCGAAAGTACCCGCCAGATCTGCGATGAACTGCCCCACACGAAAGTGATTGGGCTCAGCATGCATAAGGACGCTGTCTATGTCCGCGAGATTCTCCGCGCCGGTGCCCGCGGCTATTTACTTAAGGATTCCGAAGACGAGGATCTGTTGCGAGCCATTCGGGCCGTCCACCGCGGCGAAGCGTATCTCAGCCCGGCCATTTCCGACGCGGTGCTCACCGACTACCGCAAGCATGTTTCGAACCCCATCGATCTGCTCACCAGCCGCGAGCGGGAGATTCTGACGATGGTTGCGGAGGGCAAAGCAAATAAGGAAATCGCCACCGCGCTGAACCTGAGTGTTTATACAGTTGAATCGCACCGGGGAAGTGTGATGGAGAAACTCAACTTACACAATACAGGGGATATTGTCCGTTTTGCCCTGCGGAATGGCTTAACCAGCTAAGCGATTTCGACTTCGTGCAAGGTGATCAGACTACCGGTAATCAAAGAGCGCAGCTCGGGTAACACCGCGCGAATGCGTGCCGCCTCGTCGATGGCGACGATGAGGATGGGCCGGTCGTCGGGCACGCCGAAGAGACGATTCCGGTGGACCCGCCCGTGGCGTCCGTAGCCCATCACCCCCCGCAGAACGGTGGCACCGGCGATCTCCAAATGCAGTAGCCGGCGCACGATGATTTCATGCAACGGCACGTTATCATCCCGGTTGTCTGCGTCACTTCGACCGCCGCGATCAGCCTCATTTAGGTAAATCGTTAATTGGAGTTTTTTCATCCGCATGGTTAGTCCTTTTCTGGCCCCTCGCGAATCGAGAGGGCATACATGCTCGGCAAAGCTAACAGCGTCAGGAGCAGCGTGGAGAGCAATCCGCCCACCACCACTGTCGCCAACGGTCTTTGCACATCGGAACCGATACCGCTCGCCCGCGCCGCCGGCACCATCCCCAACAGGGCCACCACCACCATCAGCAGCACCGGCCGTAGTTGCGCTAGCGAACCTTGAATGATGGCCTGGCGCACGGGCAACTCAGGATTCGACCGGCGCAGACGGTTGATTTCCGCGATGACGAGCACGCCGCTCATCACCGCCACTCCGAACAGACTGATGAATCCCACCGCCGCCGAAACGCTCAGGTTAATGCCCCGAAGATAGAGAAACAGAATTCCGCCCACCAGAGAGAATGGCACGTTCATCAAGACCATCCCGGCGTACTTCGCTGACCCGAACATGAAGAACAGCAAAACGAAAATAATGACAATCGTGATGGGTAGAATCACCGTCAGCCGCTTTTGGGCGCGCTGCAGATTCTCGAATTGCCCCCCCCACGTCACTTCGTAACCCGCCGGCAACGTTACCGCGCTGGCGAACCGCTTCTGTGCATCGGCGACAAAACCGCCCTGATCCCGGCCGCGAATGTTGGTGCGGACGGTGATCTGCCGTTGATTCTCCCGCCGGGCGATGATGCTGGCACCGTTTACCACCTTAATTTCGGCGAGTTGCGATAAAGGTACGCGTCCGCCTTCGCGCGTGGGCACCAGCACGTTGCCGATGGCGGTAATGTTGGTACGCGCCTCGGGCAGATAGCGCACGGTGATGTCGAATCGGCGCTCCCCTTCGAACATGATTCCCGCAGCCCGGCCGCCGATGGCCATCTCGATTACGTCCTCCACGTCGCGAACGTTGATCCCATAGCGGGCCACCACTTGACGATCGATGCGCAGGCGCAACTGAGCCTGGTCCGACTCCTGCTCAATGGCGGTGTCCGCCGCGCCGGGGACCGTTCTCATAATGGCCAAGGTAGTCTGGGCGATTTGCCGCAGCGCCACGAGATCGGGGCCCCGCAGAATGACCGCGAGATCGGCCGAGGAACCGGTGACCGATTCGGTGACCGTATCGATGATCGGCTGAGTGAAGTTGAAGGCCGCGCCAGGGATCTGCTCATTCAACTTCTTGCTCAAGTCTTCAATCAGCTTCTGCTTGTTCATCCCCTCCGGCCACGTTTCGTAGGCATTGAGCGCGAGAAAAAACTCGTTGCGATTCGGGCCGAACGGATCCGTGCCGGAGTCGTTGCGGCCCGTTTGGGAAGAGACCAGCTTTACTTCGGGGTACCCGGCGACAATCGTGCGGATGTCCCCCGCAACTTGGGCTGACTTTTCGAGCGACACTCCCGCCGGCAGGCTCGCCCTTACCCAGATCACACCCTCATCCAGGTTCGGCAGAAACTCAATGCCCAGCGTGCCGGCCAACGCAAAGGAAGCTAGCACAACGCCCGCCGAGAGGCCAAACACCAATAAAGGCCGCCGCACCACCCGTTCCAGCACCCGTTCATAACGTTTCGCCAACCAAGGCAGAATCGGATTCTCCCAACTATTGGCGCCGTGGCGAAACAGGTAGGTGGCCAGGACCGGGATCAGCGTTAACGCCAGCAATAAGGAGCCCAGCAATGCGTAGGAGACCGTGAAGGCCATGGGCGTAAAAAGTTTGCGTTCCACGCGCTCCAGCGTAAAGAGCGGAATGTAGGCCGCGATGATGATTAACAACGAGAAGAAGATCGGGCGTTCCACCTCCAAAGCCGCATCGCGTACCGCCGCCATCACCCCGCCTTTCGCCAAGAAGCCAGGTTGGCCCTGCCGCTCATGCAGCGTGTGGAGAATATGCTCCACCATCACCAGCGTCGCGTCGACGATGATGCCGAAATCCAGCGCGCCCAAACTGAGCAGGTTGGCGGGAATTCCTGAAAAGTGCATACACACGAAAGCAAATAGCAGGGACAGCGGAATGGTGATGGCCGTCAGTAACGCGGCGCGGGCGCTGCCCAGGAAAAAGAACAGCACGATGAGGACGATGCCCAAACCCTCGAGGAGCGTGTGGGTTACGGTGCGCAAGGTGTTGTCCACGAGGTCGGTGCGATCATAGATCGCCGCAATGCGCACTCCCGGCGGCAAACGGTTGGTGTTCAGATCGTCAACGGCGAGCTTGATCGCTTTCAACACTTCGGTGGGATTCTCACCGCGCCGCATGAGGACAATTCCTTCCACACCACCAGTCTGTTTTCCGACGCCGAAGATGCCGGTGGGAGCAGCGGCCCCCAGCGCTACCTTGCCCAAATCCTTGACAAAGACCGGCACTCCCTTAGCTGCCATCACCATCACGTTTTCGATATCGCTCACATTCTCAATCAGACCCACGCCGCGAATCACCATGGATTGTTGCTGGTTATCGAGCATCGCGCCGCCGGCATTGCCATTGTTGGCGCGAACGGAATCGGCGATTTGCGTAATCGAAAGTCCATATTTGGAAAGAGCTAATGGATCGATCTGAATCTGGTATTGCTTGATCAAGCCGCCAAAAGGCGCGATATCGGCCACCCCAGGCACCTGCAGAAACCGAGGTGTCACCACCCAATCCTGCAGTTCGCGAAGCTTGATCGCGTCCAAGCCAGCGCCGGAAACGGTATAGCGGTACAGCTCGCCAATCGGTGTCGAAAGCGGGCCCAGGCCGGGCGTCACGCCATCGGGCAAGTCCGCGTCGCGCAGCTTTTCCAGCACCACCTGCCGGGCGAAGTAGTCGTTGGTTCCATAGTCGAAGGTGAGTTCGACCACCGAAAGGCCGAAGATTGTGCGGGAGCGGCGCGCAATTACGTTGGGCGCGCTGTTCAAAGCCCGTTCGATCGGCACGGTTACTTGCTGTTCCACCTCCTCGGCCGCCCGCCCGGCGAACTGGGTGATCACCACCACTTGGGTATCCGAAATGTCAGGATAAGCTTCGATTTTCAGTTGGGAAAAGGCCCACCAGCCGGCTCCAACCAGCGCCAGCCCGATCAGGAGAAAGATAAACCGTTGCCGCAGGGCGAAACGAAGTAGTTGGGCAATCAAAAGGACTCTCCTGGTTCACCTTGAGTTTCAGTAGGCAATGAGCAGCATCACTCCGTCCACCACGATCCGGTCCTGGGCTTTTAAACCTGAGACGACCGCCACGCGGACCTCGGTTTGTGCGCCGAGGGTGACCGTCACTTTATCGAATACTCCGCGGCTGGTCTCCCGCCACACCACTGCCTTGCCGTCCGTCGCCATGACGGCTGCGGCGGGCACCGTGGGGCACAACTCGTTCCGTTCGGCGAGTCGCACATTTCCGAACATTTCGGGTTTCAGACGGCCGTTGGGGTTTGGCATCTCCGCGCGCACCTTCACAGTTCGCGTTTGTGGGTCGACCACATCGCCAATCATCGTCACGCGGCCCCGGAACGTTTCCCCCGGATAAGCCGAAAGTTCAATTCGTACCGGTTCCCCGGCCCGCACCAGACGAATCGACGTTTCCTGCACGTCGGAGGTTATCCACACGGAACTCAAATCGGCGATCGTCAGCAGTGAGACGCTGAGGTCATTGCGAAACTCGCCGATGGCCACTGACATATCGAGAACTTTGCCGGAGATCGGCGCGTTCACCGTTATCCGCTGGCCGAAAGTGCTGACGCCCAGAATCTGTAACCGGCGGCGCGCCTGTTCCCCCGTAGCTTGCGCCTGTTCCACGGCCGCCTGCATCTGCACCACAACCGCCTGCCCGTTGAGCACCTCTTTTTGCGGCACCGCGCCATGCTCGAACAGATCCTTCTGCCGGTCCAAGTCCATCTGCGATTTCGCTAACGCCGACTTGGCTTGGGTCAGCGAGGCCTCAGCTTGCCGCGAACTTGACACGGCCACATCGGCATCGGGGCTCTCCACCGTCAAAATCGGCTGCCCCTGGCGAACGAAATCGCCGATTTTGGCATAGATATCCGTTACTCTGCCGGTTAACGGGAGTGTCACGTGAGCCAGACGGTTGGCATTCGCCTCCACTTTGCCTGGTGACGACACGGTGTCTACGGTCACCATCGACATGACAACGGGCTCCACCCGAATTCTCGCCAGTTGCGGCGAATCGGGGGCAATCACGGCACGCCCGGGCACCGTAGCGGCTGGTGCGGCTGGTTTCAAATCCGCTCTCACTTCCGTGACGTTTCGCCCGCACGAGACCAGTAGCGCTAGCGTGGCTATTAGGCCGGCTGGCCGGATATACTTTTTTCTCGACAACCTCCAGATTATCGCACTGCCCTAAACTGGTGCCGAGCCGGCAAAAAACTATAGCTTCTCCCGCTTCTCCAGATTCTGCTCAATTTCGGCCCGCTCGCGCCATACCGGATGTAACTTCTTATCGCGCATGAGCGGTAACTGATCCTCGATATGTGTCGAACCCGGTTGGCTCGCGTTGCCGTAGCCGAGCGCGCACTGGGCGCGTTGCGGCGCGCCGAATTCAATCGCGCAGACAAACGTCTCGCCGTGCGAAGGGTAATAACGATTGCCGATCTTCTTCCCGAATTGCATCGTGCGGAAGACGCCCATGCGGCCTTGTCCTCCGTTGCCGGGCAAGTCGAGCTTGCCGCGCGCGAAACGATATACGTCGCCCCACGGCACATCCAAGCGGCCGTAAGTGCGGCGGCATTCCTCGGCGGCGGCGCGCAAGGCCTCCAACGCCGATTTAGGGTCGCCAATACCGTAAGCCGAGTCGAGCGGCCGCAAATGGTCATATTTCACGCGGAGCTGAGACGCAATGCCATCGCCCGTCCCGAAGTAACGATCGCTAAAAAGCTGGAACAGTACCCCGCCCTGGCTGGCGGCTTCGGTTTGCCGGTCCCATTGTTCCAGCACCTTCGCGGCTTCGAGCGTCAATGGATCGGGGCTGCTACGCACGGCGGCGATCAACTCCGGCAACACCGCATCGGCGAGTTCCATGCGTGTGGAATGCTTATAAGCGAGTAACTCGTCGTAAGTGATTGACGGGTCTTCCGAAATCATCCTCAGCGAGCGCTTCGTCCGGAACGATGCGAGCCGCAAGTTACCAGGAGCGACGTAAGCGGGATACTTCGCCGGGTCAAGGGGCGGCATCGTAAATTGCCACGGCGGCTCATTGGCGTTTTGATTAAATCCGCTAACCGGGTCAAGTGACTTAGGCAGCTCATCGTACTTTAAGTAATCGGTCCACAACGTTTTTGACGTATTGCCTGGCATTACTTTTGACCAGTCTGCATAGTCACCCGTGGGCCGCCGCGGCACCAGGCCATTGAAGACGAGAAGAATGTGGCCGGCGGAATCGGCGTAATTCGCCTGCCACATCGGGATTGACCCCATGCGCAGCGCCCGCTCGAATTCATTCAAAGTCTGGGCACCGCCCATGCGGAACCACTGCTCCAACATCTTTGGCCGGTCGAGCCCGGCCACGCGCATCGCCAGCGTGACGCCTTGGTCGTCCAACACCACGGGGCCGTGTACGCTCCGGCGCACTTCTAGCTTCTCTTCGCGCAGACTCCCATTCGCTTCCCGGATCTGGAGTATCTTAGTGGACCGTTCAAAGTCACGCCATTGGCCGTCGTATTCGTACTTACCTTCCCGCACCGTCAACCGGTAGAAATCCACCGTATCGATTGTATTCACCGTGCGCCCCCAACCGGCATGCCGATTGAAACCTACCACCGGTACCGGAAAGCCGATTTGCGGAGCCCCATAAAGGTCATAACCCGGACCCACTAAGTGGACTTCCATGTAAGTGTAAAAATCCTCCCACAATAGATGCGGATTAATCAGCAGCATCGGCTTACCACTCGCTGATCGCGACGGGCCCACGGCCCAGGTGTTCGAACCCGCCGGCGCGATGGGCTCCTCTAAGGGGCGCGCCCAACCGAGCATCTTTTTTGCCAGTAAGAGCGCCGCTTCCGTGCGGAGTCGCTGCTGGCTGCCCATGTACATATAGTGAACCGCGCGCAGCGTGTGGCCCACCACGTCGACGCCGCTTACGGGCAGCACCTGCCGGAAGGCCGGGCTGGCGTGTTCGGGATGGGCCTTGGCAAAAGCATTGATCCCGCGGGCAAAGGCGTCAAGATAGCCGCGAAATTTGGGGTCCTGCGCCTGATGCCACCTCGCCGCGCGCTCCGGCACTTCGTTCGTACGCACCCAACGGTCCAGTGCCAGGTTATCGTGCCCCGGCGATTGAGCGCCCCAATACTCGGCGGCCCGGCCGCGCGACTCGCCATAGAGACGCAACAGCAAATCGGCCTGATTCTGCATTTGCGCCCAGCCGTGCGCATAGAACATTTGATCCAGAGAGTCGGCAAAGATGTGCGGCACGCCGTAGCGGTCCCAAAGAATTTCCGTCTTGCCCGCCGCCTGCAACGTGGCGGCCATCAACGTCAAAAGCCACAGTTTATACATTTAGGGTTCCTTTAAGATGAACCCGCGCGGCGACGGAGCGCGAGCGGCATCGGTTCCCGTGATTCTAGCGAATCCTGAACCCAAATCCTATGGCCTCCCGCGCCGCTGGCAAAAAGGCATACAATATTGTCGTAATGCTGCCGAATAACCATCGCATTCCCCAGTTGCCTTCACTGTCCCCGCCGCGTGTCTTCCGGCTCTCACAATCCGCCGGACCGCTGCCCCAAACCATGCTGTGGGGTAGCACCCACGACGCTCCCGCCACCTTGGGCAATTGCCAAGTGGCGATCACGCGGGCCCTCGCCAGCCAACAGCCGGGCGAATTCACGTGGTGGTCGGCCATGTTGGATCGTCATATCAGCGAATTGGTCACGGGCTATATGGACGGCTGCCGGTCCGCCCATCACTGGAACGTTTTGGAGGTCGCGCAAGTGCATTGGTACGCTTGGGCCGTCAAAGCGCGGCTGCGTGGAGCCAAGCATTTCCCAGCTTTGTGGTCCGGTGCCGGCCGTTCGCTCACCGCTCTCCAGCAGCTTCATTCCTCATAATATTCCCGCAATTGCTGAGTCGCGGCGCGAGCCTGCTGCCGGCCCGCCGGATCGGACGGCGGGCGCGGATCGGTTTCGCCCTCCGGTCGCAAAGCCCAAATCCAAAGTGCCGGGAATAGGATTGACCCGGCACAAAGCAGATTCATCCCCCACGCGGTATAGTCGTGATTCAACAACCATGCCGCCAGCGCCGTCGTCCCCGCCATGGCGGCCATAATGCGCTCGTGACGCACGACATTGGGCCGCCGCCGTGGGTCAAGATAATTCAGCACCATCACCAGCGCGATCGCGCCAGCGGCCACGGCCAGTCCCGACACCCGCTGCACCACCAGCAGCAAGCGGACTGCCTGATGCGCCGGCTCCAGCGCGCCGAGAATCGCCGAGACGGCGGCGATCGCGCCGCATGTGCCCAGCACGACGCGGAGGCTCAGGCCAGGATAATGTTCTAGGGATCGGGAGATGGTTTCGAAGAAAGCGGCCACCAGCGAGCAGGTCGTGATGACTGCGCCGGCCTTCCAGATCGAAGAATACAAAGGTGCGGTGAGGGGCAATGCGTAGATGGCCAACCAAAGGCCGGTGATCGCGAAGTGAAGGGTCAGGAAGGGGAAATTGCGGAGAAGGTTCTTTCGCCAAAGGTGTCCCATAGCGGCGGCTTGCAACAACGCACCCGCGAGACTGAGAATGATTCGCACCCGGCGCTATGGTACGCCGGGTGCTGAAACTTTTGCAACTTCAAGGTGCGGAAAGTCCGCGAGCCCGAAGCATCTAATAGCCGAGCGGCGGGTCGAGAGGGGGGGGTGGTGCGCCCATTGAACTTACCTCCTGTGTTTTCGTTGCGATCACGAACTGAGCATAAGTTGGCTGGGCAATTACCGGTGGACATTCGAAGAGATTTTCGGGTTCGCCGTCTGAAGAGCTGGCCCCCGGCGAGACCCGCTCACCCATGGTGCTGAACCAATGATTCCAAGTGGCTTTTCCGCGCACTCCCGGCTCGAATGCCCGACTATCCTGGAAGAGTGATTTTCCATATCTTGAACGGCCCTTTGAAAATCCGCCAATATGGGTGGAATTCTTAGAATTTCGCTACACCAGCCGTCTTCGCTTCGACCGGGACGGACCGGCGCGGAAAACGCTACACTAAGAGCGGAGGGCCCGGGTGGCGAAATCGGCAGACGCAACGGACTTAAAATCCGTTATCCTCACGGGTGTGTGGGTTCAATTCCCACCCCGGGCACCAATAAAACCGCATGTTTGGGCGAAATGCGGCCGTCCCCACCAATTTGCCGGTGTGACTCTAGTGTGACTGTGACTCTAGTGTGACTGGCGCGCCCGAATCGCGCGCCCGAATCGGCTTTTCGGCGGACTCCTGCGGAACATCTGCCGGACCGTTCACGTGGTCGCTCAACCGCTTGGCAGCCGCCATCAGATCCTTTTCGCTCACGATGTCGTATCGGTCGAAAATGCTCCGCGTTTTGTGGCCGCTAATCGCCATGCAGACCTTTTCACTGGTTCCACTCCGCACCATGTTCCGCACCATGTTCCGCACGGCGCTCCGACGGCAGTCATGCAGCAGTTTCGTCGGCTTGTTCGCCGCATCGACAAGACCCGCCCGTCGGCAAGCAATGCGCCGTGCCGAGCTTAGGCCCGTGACCGGCTGGCCATCGTCGAAACAGAATACGCGTTCCGCCTCAGGGTGAAATAGCTCCCGCCGCGTCTTTTGCATTTGGAGCGCCCCCACCACTTCGGCAGTCAGCGGGATGATTCGCCCGTCGCGGTTCTTCGTCGCCATCGGCGGCAGCCGGACAATACCCGCTTGCAGGTCCACCTGTGACCATTGCAGGCCCAGAATCTCGCCACGCCGGCAGCCGGTGAAATAGGCGAACGTCAGAATCGGCTGAAGGTGGGCGGGCAACTCGCGCAAAATCGCCCGATACTCCTCATGCTCGAAAAAGCCTTGCCGCGAATTCTGTTCGGCCAGCATTTCGAAACTGAGCATCCGCGCCACCTTCGGCGGGCTTGCCTTGCGCCCCAGGTTGTACGCACGGCGCAAGAGGGCCAGCGCCTCACGGTAGCCGCCGCCGCGCCAGCCGCAAGGCGGGTGCTCAGCCGATAATCCCACAAGACATCATCCAGCAGGTCGCCCGCGGTAACCGACAAAACCGCCGGCCAAATCGCGGTCGCGCTCTACTTCGGTGGCCCAGCGTCCGGCATCCTTGCGCCCGCCCGTGCTGGCGACTCTGCCCTCAGGCGGATCAGAATACACTAAGAGCGTGCCCGATTATCTAGTGAAGGAATCATCTCTGACCTTGAAGTTAGCGTTCAGGAAGATTCTCTCCGTCTTGCCCGTCCCCGGCACGACGGAGTTCGAGAACCTTTTTGAGCGGCTGGCACCCTCCGGTTTGAGGGCCGAAAAGTACAGTGTTGAAAACCCAACTGGACAGATCATTAAACTGTCCGAAGCCAGGGTCATCCTTTCGCTGTTAGACGATGCCATCGTAATGCGCATTGGATATGAAGGTTTAGAAGTGCTCGTACCAGTCGTCACGGCGGACATGTACGATGCAGCCCGGGCCATGGCAGGTATTGTGCTCGAATGCCTCATGCCTGAAGCGGCGGCAGGACCGGGCACAATGACGGTTCAGTCATTTGCTCACCTTGAACTTGAAAACGGTGATGCCGCAGGATATCTGAGCGAGTATTTTACAATCGGCGACGCGCGAGTCACTCCAGATGCATTTGCGCTCAATCTTGCGTCTTTGGAAGCTAGCCTTGTAGGTACTTGCCGCGTCGTAGTTGCGCGTTCTCTTCGATATCCCGGGGCAGTTTTCATCGATTACACCGCGACCTACCCCCCCATCGGGCCGATGCCCCTCTCAACCTTCGTGGATCATGCGCGACGAGATTATGGGGAATATCTAGCCATGATCCGCCTGTCGCTGAAAGTGGCTCCACAATGACTAACCAGATCCAGCTTGGGCGGCTCACTCCTTTCACCGGTCAGAATCGCCCTGGTCCTAGGCTGGTGAAGAAGCGTGAAGATTCACCGCTACCCTTTTCCCATGCCCACGACGTGATGCCGACCGGCCAGCCGCGCCAGGATGACTACGAGAAAGCTCTGGCGCGTCTCGTGACCAATGCCAAGACGCGATATCACGTGATTCCTGATAATGAGGATCAAACCTTCGGTATCAATGCGATTCCCCGAATCGATCAAATCCGGATCACCGACCAGGGAGCAATTGTCTCGACAGCCATGTTTGGACCTAACGCCCGCCTGAAGTTTCGTATCGAATCGGGATCGAATGGACCACAAGTTGTGATCTTTGCCGAGCGGACCACCAAGACAGAGGGCGTCGACCGCCGCAATTTCGATCGAGCCCTGGAGAGAGATTGGATCAGCAAAAACAAGAGGGCCTTTGCGGGCCTTTGGGTTGCACTCAAAGGAGATCGGCTCCTCGCCTCGGGCCCTAGCGCTGTGGAGGTCTATCGCGCGGCTCGTGCTGACAGTGACGCATCGCCCTACATTGCCTATTTGGATGCTAAGGAGCCACCCATTTTTGCTGGCTGGTAAAAGATACTGTGGATCACTCGCTAAAATTCCAGAGAAAAACCGACTACCCAGATGCGTCCATAGGAATTACGGTGTCCATTGACCTTAGGCATGGCTCTGAACAGGTCAGCCTTGATGCGAAAGTTGATACTGGCGCGGAATGTTGTTTGTTTCAGCGTTCGTATGGGGAAATTCTGGGGTTGAGCATCGCGGAGGGCGAGCGGATAGAGTTGGCGACCGTGAATAGCCGGCTCGTCGCGTTTGGACACGATATCGTGATGAACGTAGTAGGAATCGAATATCAATTAACCGCATACTTCTACGAAGATGAACACCTCACGAGAAATGTGCTCGGCAGGCGGGGCTGGCTGCAACAGACGCGCGTGGGAATCGTCGATTACGACCGGACCCTCTTCCTGAGCCACTACGACAGTTGAACCGGACGGGGCGCGGCTTGTGGGAGTTCGCCGGTATCCGCCGCGAAATGGGCACCATGGTCTGACTTTGGCCTGCTTGCCTCTTTAGTGTAGTGTCCTTGCTTTAAGGGTCGTAACCGACAAAACCGCCGCGCCCGTTCCGGCCAAATCGCGGTCGCGCTCCACTTCGGTGGCCCAGCGTCCGGCATCCTTGCGCCCGCCGGTAGTAACTGATGCTCGAAAGCTGAATTCCTACTCGATTCCTTCCAAGGGCTTCCATTCCCGGGCAAGCCGCTGAGCCTCTGAAACTTGGACAGCCGTCATTTTGGCGGCAATCATATCCCGGCTATCTGCGAACAACTTTTGGTCGTCCACACCTGCGCGCGATGCCGCGAGGTTGATCCACATATGAGCTTGTACGTAATCTTGCGGCACGCCTTGGCCGTCTCGATAGCAGCGCCCGAGTTTGAATTGCGCAGAAGGATTTCGTTGTGCAGCCATGCGATACCATCGGACGGCTTCTTCATTGTCGCGAGTGACGCCTTGCCCGCGCTCGTATTTCAGCCCGACATCACCTGCCTTCAATTCCCACCCCGGGCACCAATAAGACATTATCCTAGCTGCACTAAGATGCGGTCGTCCTCCGTGAACCCTTGCTGTACTCCTGATGCTGCGACAATAGCGGCTGCATGTCCAAAAAACGATTGCTCGTCATTGAGGACGAAGACAAGCTTCGCCGGGTCATCGAGCTTCAACTCTCGGGCACCTATGACCTCGACCTCGCCGCTTCCGGCGAAGAGGGGCTGCGCTTCATGGACCGGGCCGATCTCATCCTCACCGACCTCAAACTCCCCGAGATGGACGGCATGCAGGTGCTGGCGCATGCGCGGCAAATCAATCCCTCGGCACCGGTGATTGTGATGACGGCCTTTGGCACCATCGAGAATGCCGTCGAGGCCATGAAGCGCGGCGCGGCCGACTTTCTGCTGAAGCCCTTTTCGCTCGACCATCTCAGCGCCATCATTGAGAAGGCCCTCGAAGTCCGCGCCTTGCGCGACGAGAACCGGGCTTTGAAGGAAGAACTCGGGCGGCGCTACCAGTTCGATAACATCATCGGCCACAGCCCCAACATGCAGGAGATCTTCCAGACCATCCTGCGCATTGCGCCTTCGCGCGCGACGGTGCTGCTGTGCGGCGAAAGCGGCGCCGGCAAGGATCTGATTGCGCGCGCGATTCACTATCATTCGTCCCGGCGCGACAAGCCCTTTGTCAAAATCAACTGCACTGCCATCCCCGAGAATCTGATGGAGAGCGAGTTATTCGGCTATGAGAAAGGTGCCTTTACAGGGGCCAACATCACTAAGCCCGGTAAGTTCGAACTGGCTGACACGGGCACCGTTTTCCTGGACGAAATCGGCGACGTGCCACCGGCCATTCAGGTGAAGTTACTGCGCATTTTACAAGAGCGGGAGTTCGAACGGCTGGGGAGTAACAAGGTGCGGCACATCGATGTGCGCATTCTGGCGGCGACTAACGTCGACTTACGCGCGGCGCTGGAACAAGGGCGCTTTCGCGAGGACCTTTATTACCGGCTGAACGTGATGCCTTTGAATATTCCTTCGCTGCGTGAACGTAAGCCTGACATTCCTTACTTAGCGAAGCACTTCGTGGAAAAATTTAGCCGCGAGAGCCACCGCGGCGAGCTGGGCCAGTTGACTGACGACGCCATTGCCAAGCTGATGAGTTATCACTGGCCGGGCAATGTCCGCGAGCTGGAGAATGTGATTGAGCGCAGCTTGCTGCTATCGCCCACGGCCACGCTCCGCGGCGTAGATATCAAGCTCGACCAATCGGCGAAGCCCAAGCCGGCCGTCTCCGATTTTCTGCCCGAGGGCGTGACCTTGGAGGAGCACGAGCAATCGATTATCCGGGAAGCTCTGCGGCGCGCGAATGGCAATAAGAGCCAAGCCGCGCGCTTGTTGGGCTTGACGCGGAATGCCCTGCGGTACCGGCTGGACCAGATGGGCGTCGATTCTAGCGATTAGTTCAAGCGATTAATGTTCGAGCGTCAGGGACGAATCTCCACCTCAAACGACCTCGACCCCACCACCACCACCGCCCCGCAATCGATCGTCAGCTCCGCCACCACCGACCCTGTCGCGGCTGGCGGCGTACCCGCGCTTTTGGCCATCGGCAGCGCGGCCGAGGGCGGTAAATTTGGCAGTTCCACCGGACCCGCGTTGTAGCTGGGGTCGGCGCGCCAGACGCGAATGTAGATGTTTCCATTCGAACGCTGGCGGTTCAACAGGGCGCTCATCTCGGCGGGCGTCTTGCCGGCCAGCGTGCCGCCGGAGAACAAGTTGCGCATCTCGAAGGCATTCAAAGTGGGCGCGTCGCCGGCCGTGAAATAGAGGGTGCCTGGCTTGGCACCGGTAGGCACGATGTAGCGAATCTTTTTGCGCTCCTCGCGGCCATTTTCGGCCGACAGCGCGACCGTGAGTTCCAGGGTGTCGCCGGGGAGGGCCTGCCGGCGGCCGGCCCAGGCGGTGTCGATTCGCCACTGGCGGCGCTCCTCGGTGACAGTAAAGTTGAGATCGACGCCCTTCAACCGCAGCCCCGGCAGCACGCCTTCGAGGATCGTGGCCAGCGGCGTGGCAGCCGACAGCGAGGCCACACCCAGCACGCTGAAGTCGCCCGTGTATTGGTTGGCGAGCTTCAAGGGCGGCAGGCCATCCTCGAAGTCGATTTGCCCTTTAACGCCGATGGTGGCCGAGCCAAAGGATCTTTCCGTCGCGTCGAGCGCGGAGAACGCCGCCATCTGCACCATCAGCGGTGCCAGAAAACGGTGCGGTGCCACATTCAGCGCGTACTGGTGCCGGCCATTGACGGAAATGCGCAGCGGTAGCAGCTTCACGGCGCGGCCCAATTCGCCGGCGATGGCGGTGTTACGGTCACTGGTGATGGCCCCCATCCACTCGCGAGCCGCGGAAATTTTGAACGAGGTGGTGAGGCTGGGTAACAACGCCAGCACTTCGGCGCGCGCAAAGGGAAGCTCAGTTTCGCCCACCGACAAAAAGCGATGGCCGAAGGCGTAGAGCTTCTTGCCATCGATCCAGGTGACGGTGCCGTCGGCACCTGCGGTCATGTCGCCGGTCATCAACTGCACCGAGATCATTGAGCCCGGTTCCAATTGCCGGGGATCGCCCGTGGTCCGCGGCCGGCCGCCACCCAACGCCTGGCGCGGCGAGAAGCCCCATTCCCGTAACTGCGGCGAGAACTCATCCAGCGTGCGCTGCGTGAAGCCGGCGAAGGCGACGGGCGTGGCGATCTCCTCCAGCTGCGCGTCGCCAAAACGGACGGCCGCGCGCTGGGCGCGCACACCGCCGCCAGCACCGGTACCGCTACCTGAACCGCTACCGGTGCTGGCGATAATCTCGCCGATGGGACGAATGCCGGCAATCGCTTCCTTGGCAAACGGGAACGCAAAAGCCACCGCGCCAATCAGTTTGCCGTTCACCCACACCGGGCTGCCGCTCATGCCCTGCATCACACCCGTCGACGCGAGGGGCCCCCCCGACAGCCGCCCCAGGATCAGACTCTGCTTCGGGCCGGTGTTCTCCATCACCCCCAAGATCTCCACATCGAAGTTGGTGACCGCCGTACCGGCAAACACGGTTCGGCCCACACCCTTCTGCCCCGCCTTCAATTCAGCCAGCGGCATGAAAGTTTGGCCATAAAGCAGAAGCGTGCTGAGGCCGAAAAACAACGGTGGGCGTAGCCAAGTGGTCACGGCCTTCATTGTAGGCCCTTTGAATCGAGTAGAATTAGGGAAAGAATTCTAATGACTAGTCCTGTACAACCGGTTAGCCCTTCGGAGGTGGCTGTCCCTGGTATTGTCCGGCCGATGAGCCGACAGATACCTTGGGCACCGATCGCATGGTTTTTTGCGCTGATCGCCATCTGCTATTTCCCAATGCTCCAGGGACTTGTCGGCCAATGGGCGGGCGACGAAGATATGGGCCATGGCTTTTTCGTGCCGTTGATTGCGGTTTACATCGCCTGGCAACTTCGCGATCGACTGCTGGCGGAGCCATTGCAGCCCAATCCTTGGGGAGTGCCGCTGCTGCTGTGGGGGGCGTTTCAGTTAACCCTCGGCAACCTGGGCGCGGAGTTGTTTCTGCAACGGACCGCTTTGCTCTTCACCATCGTCGGTGCCATTTGGCTCGTCTGTGGCACGCGCATTTTGCGGATCCTGAGCTTTCCGCTTTGCCTGCTGATCTTCATGGTTCCCATTCCGGCGGTCATCTACAATCGGATCACTTTCCCCTTGCAGATCTTTGCCAGTTCGGTGGCGGAAGTCGCCCTGAACTTGATCGGCATTCCGACGCTTCGTGAGGGGAACGTCCTCGATTTGGCCAGCGGTCCGTTGTCGGTGGTCGAAGCCTGCAGCGGGATCCGCTCGCTGCTCTCGCTTACCTTCCTGTCGTTGGTCTACGGTTATTTTTTCGATCAGAAGTCCTGGGTTCGTCCCGTGTTGCTGGTGGGCGTGATTCCTATCGCGATCATCGCGAATGCGGCCCGCGTCACCGTCACGGGCATCATCTCCGAATATGACAAGCAGATGGCCCAGGGTGTTTTCCATAGTTTGGAAGGTTGGGTGATTTTCATGATCGCCTTTGCCATGCTCGGCGTGTTGCACCAGGTAGTGAATTGGCTGTATCGCACTATTGTCCGGGCGCGTACTGAACCCGCGCTGCCCTAGAGTTTACTGAAAAGGATCCGTCATGAAATTCAACCTCACCCGAGCCGGCCAAATCCTGAGCGCGATCCTGATGGCGCAAGCGGTCGCTTTTTATGGCCTTTCGCGGGCCGAAGTCATTCCGTCCAGCCCCCCGCTCGCCGGTCTGGCGAAGGTGATGGGCAACTGGACCACCATCCAGGAAGGCGTGGTGGAAAAAGAGGTGCAGGAAGTACTGAAGGCGGACGACACCCTCGTCCGGTCGTACATTTCTCCCCAATTTCCTGGTAATACCGGGCTCTTCATCGCCTTTTTCCGTTCCCAACGCACCGGCAAGGCTCCGCACTCACCGAAGAACTGCCTGCCGGGCAGCGGCTGGGTGGAGAATGAGCAGGGTTTCACGAAGATCGCCATTGAAGGTCGCGCCGAGCCGATTGAAGTGAATCGCTACGTCGTGCAAAAGGGCGAGTCCAAGAGCCTAGTCCTGTATTGGTATCAATCGCGCGACCGGGTGGTCGCCAGCGAATATAGCGCTAAGGGTTATGTGATGATCGACGCTTTGCGCGATAACCGCACCGACTCCGCCCTGATCCGGGTAATTGTCCCCGTTATCGAAAACAACATCGACCGGGCCATGGCCACCGCCACTGATTTTGTCAAGGCCACCTTCACGCCCATCCGCCGGCAGATGCCGGTCTAACATTCTGCGGAAAAGGACCGGCCTTACCAGCGCAGCTCAGCCGGAAAATACCGGGCAATCAACTCCTCATAGTACGGCCGAAGCTTCGCCACATCCGGCCTCGAATCGCTCTTCGTATAGAGGTCGAACGGATTGAAGCGGCGCACCCACGGCAGCATCTTGGCATCATGTTCATCGGTGAGGTGCTCGTAGGCACCTTCCCGATGCCACGGATAGCACGAATGGTAGCGAATCATGGCCAGGCTTTCGGCGGGTAAATAGTCGCGCACCACCATCGAAAGATATTCGTCGTGGCCCCAGGAAAGATGAACCTGGTCAAGCCCTTGGTGCGCAGCGTAGATGCCGTTGGCACTCTGATATTGTGCCACTTGGGTGTCGGGGTTGTTGGCGAAAAACTCCGGATAGACGATCTTCGGGCTCCAGGCGCAGCCGACAGGAAACGTGTCGCCTACCACGGCCCATTGCGGCTCGCCCCACAGGCACAGCACCTTGCCCAGATCGTGAATCAAGCCGGTGAGCACCATCCAATCCGGCTCACCCGCCGCGCGAATCGCTTCGGCGGTCTGCACGCAGTGTTCAATCTGCGACAAGTCGGTATCGGGGTCGCTCTCGTCGACGAGCGTGTTCAAGTATTCGAGCGCCGCCCAAATCCCCATCCGCCGCCGGTCCAGCGTACCGTATTCACGTTTCTTCGCCAACACAAAATCGAGCGTCTGTTGCGTGTGGTTCTGCCGGTAAAACTCGCGGACCCCAGCGGGCGTCTCGTCGGTGTACTGGCGGAAAGCTGCTTTAGGCTTGTCAGGATCATAGCGATCCCTGACATGGTCATCCCATTCTTCAAGGGACGCAAGCGGCTGGGCAACGAGAGAGTCGGGAAGCATACCATTTCATTATTCACGATGGTGCACACGATTGCAATAGCCCTTTTCGGGTTTTGGTACTCCGTTCGCGAATAAGTCTCGCCAGGGTGTCACCATGCTCAGAAACCATTCGTCCTTACTGGGTATGGTTATTCGCTACGTTCGCGGATTCCGCTCGGGATCACTGGCCTCCAGATTTGATAAAGTTAGCTTTCCTGGAGAATTCATGATGTTCGCCGCTCCTCTATCGATGGCCGTTCTGTGCCTCGCCGCTTCCGCAGCCGCCGCAGCTGAGAGTCCGGCTACGGTCGCCACCGTCAAAACCTACTGTGTCCAGTGCCACGGTAAGACCGCCCAAGGCGGCGTCAATCTCGAAAAAATGTTAGCGGACCCCTCCGTCGGCCCCGGCTTCCGCGCCTGGCAAAAAGTCACTGCTGCTCTTGAGCAAAGGCGCATGCCTCCGCCCAAGATGCCGCAGCCGACTGACGGCGAACGCCAGCAGTTAGTGCAATCCATCCGCACCCAGCTCAGCGCCTATGCGAAATTGCACGACGGCGAACCAGGGCGCGTCACGATGCGCCGCCTCACGAGCGGTGAATACGGTTACACCATCCAGGACCTCACCGGCGTTCCCATCGACACCGGTATCGGCGCGTCGGGTGACGCGGCCGGCGGCGAAGGCTTCACCAACTTCGGCGACGTCCAATTTATGCAGGACGCGAACGTCGAGCGCTACTTAGAGGCCGCCAAGCGCGTGGCCGAACGTGCCGTCATCGGTGCCGGTCCATTGACCTTTTTTGTGGACCCCGGTAAGACGGGCTTCGAGATGTCGGCCATCACGCGCATCCGCGATATTCACACCCAATACGGCTTCCGCACGGTCTCTGGCGAAGGCGGCATTCCGTTTGGCCTCGATAAGTACAGCAAGGCTTTTTTCGTTACCTGGAGCTTCCGGCATCGCGCCGCATTGGGTCAGCCGAATGCCAGCTTGAATGACCTCGCCTTGCGTGAAGGCCTTAACCCGCGCTTTGCGGAGCACGTCTGGTCAGTCGTGAACCAAGCCGCCTTGGGCTTTCCGTTGTCTGAAGTGGTGACGCGCTGGCGTGCGCTGCCCGCGCCTCAAGGCGATGCGGAGGCCGCCCGGGCACAAGCCCGCACACAGGCCCACACTCAGTGCGCCGAAATTCAAAAATACCTCGTCACCTGGCCCAGTTGGCTGTTCGCCCGCGGTGATGTGGCCGCTGGTGGCGCGGGTGACGAGAGTCCGCTGCAGTTTAATGACCGTTCGCTGAAGGTCTCGGCCTCGCACCATTTCGTCTACAACACGGGGGCGCGTTTGCGCGGCGGCGCGAATCCGGCGGGGCCGAAAAAGATCTATTTGCACGTCGTTGCCGTCAACCCGGGTCAGAACGCGAAGCCCGTCGTGGTCTGGCACAATCCCACCATCGCCGTCCGGATGGGCGGCGGCCCGCGTGGCGCGCAAGCCACTACGCTGGTGGCGCAGATGAAGGGCGCTCCGCCGCCCAGCCCCGCACTGCCCTTGCGCAGCGTCGTCAGCGCCGAAACCGCGGCCCGCCTCAAGTTCGGTTCCAGCCCCGATGGCGCACCCATCGGCCCCGATGACTTTGCCGCCGGCTCCACGGTTTTTTTTGAAGTCACAGTGCCGGAAGGCGCGTTTGGCGTCGAGTTCCAGGCGGACGCGCAAGCCGGGCAGGATCGCGACCAGGTCTTCCGGATCCTGCTCTCGGAGCGCGAAGACGGCGGCTCGCGGGGCATTCCCATTCGCGCCCTGGTCGGCGACCCCGCCAGCGCCGGCTACCAAAAATTCAGAAGCGGCGTGATGGAGCTGGCCAAGCTATTGCCCCCCAACTCGCATGGCGAAGCCGCTCCCGCCGATAAGGACCCGGTGCCGCTGCCTTTCGATAGCGCCTTCAACGTGCCCGAACATGACGAGTACCTGCTGAAGGTGAAGTACGTTCGCGACGATCGCTTCGTCATGGACAATCTGCTCGACGATGCCTCGCGCACCAGGCTCAACCAAGCCTGGGCCGACCTGTACAACTCTTTCGACTATCACGAAAACTATCTATGGATGCTGGCCCAGCACTTCAAATTCGACCTCAAGGGCCAGCGGCTCGCCACGCTCACCCGCGCGCAAATTGACACGTTTCCGGCGGACATGCGCCCCTACGTTCCGCCGCTGCTCTCCGAGTATCAGGAAGCGCAAGCCGCCGGGGCCGCCGCTCGCCATGGTCATATTGAGGACTGCGTGCGTCTGGCTGGCCGCGCTTGGCGGCGTCCGCTCACCATCGCCGAGAAGCAGGAGCTACGAGGCTTCTATGCCAAAGCACTGGCCTCTGAAAAAGATCACCGCAAAGCCGTTCGCGCCTTGATCGCCCGCATCCTCGTGGCACCGCAATTCCTCTACCGGGTTGAGCAGGCCACCACTCTCACCACCCCCTTTCAAAACGTGGCCGCCGCCGCCCCCAAACCGCTTTCGAGCTTCGAGCTGGCCAGCCGCATCAGCTTTTTTCTGTGGTCCTCCATCCCCGATGACGAACTCGTCCGCGCCGCTGCGGCCGGTGAACTCAACAACCCGTCTCTGCTCGAAGGTCAAGTAAAACGCATGTTGGCCGGACCCAAGGCCCGGCGTCTCGCCACCGAGTTCTTCGGACAATGGCTCGGCTTCTACCATTTCGATGAGCATCGCGGTGTCGACACCAGCCGCTTCCCGGAGTTCACCAACGAAGTGAAGGAAGCGATGTACGACGAAGCCGTCTCGTTCTTTGAGCATGTCATCCGCAAGCAGCGCCCGGTAAGCGAGCTTCTGCACGCGGACTACGCCTTTCTGAATACGGCGTTGGCCAAACATTACGGCGTCACCAAACCCGTCACCTCGAAAGATCGGGTCGAGCTCGTCGAAGGCGCTGGCAGCTTCCAGCGCGGCGGACTCTTGCGTTTAGGTGCCATCCTCACCGCCACCTCCGCCCCGCTGCGCACCAGCCCCGTGAAGCGCGGCGATTGGGTGCTACGCCGCATCCTCGGCACCGAAATTCCCCCTCCTCCCGCCAACGCCGGCGTGCTTCCCGCCGATGACAAGAACTTTGGCGGGATGACTTTGCGGCAGAAGCTTGAGTCGCATAAGCGCAATGCCACCTGTGCGAGCTGCCACACCCGCATCGATCCGCTGGGCTTTCCGCTTGAGCGTTACGATTCTGTAGGCCGCTATCGCACCCAATACGCCGACGGCCATGCCATTGACGACGAAGGTGTGCTCGTGGATAAGACGCATATCGATGGCATCGGCGGCTTACTGAATTACTTACAGACGCAGGACCAGCAAGTGCTGCGCACCGTCGCCTTCAAGATGGCCGGCTACGCCTTGGGCCGTACCGTGCAGCCCTCCGACGAAGTGCTGATTGAGCGTATGTCGAAGTTGGGCGGCACCGCGACGTTTGCCGATCTGGCCTTGGCCATCGTCAATAGCCGCCAATTCCGCCATCACGCGGGGCGCGAGCAGGCTCCCGTAACGGTTTTGGCAATCCGAAACAGCAGTACAATTCCGGCAGGTGGACAATGAACATGAAATCGAGACGTCATTTCTTACGGGGCACGGGTGTGGCGCTCACGCTGCCTTGGCTCGAATCGATGCCGCTGCTGGGTGCGGACGACAAGCCTAAGCCCTCCAACAAGCCGCCGCTTCGTTTCGCCACTGTCTACTTTTCGAACGGCGTCGAACCCATCCATTGGTGGGCCAAGGGCGAGGGTGCCGGCATGACGTTCGGCAAGGCCGCCGAGCCGCTCGCCGCCATCCGCGAAGATCTCACGTTCCTGCGGGGGCTGTACCACCAGTCGGCTTTTGTCTCCAAAAGCCCTCACCTCGGCCGCATGAACCTGCTCTCCGGCGCGCCCGTCAGCCTGGACCCCAACGACATCCGCGTCGGCACGTCCCTTGACCAAGTGCTGGCCAAACAGTTAGGCGGAAACACCCCGATTCCCAGCCTGGTGCTCGGCA
Source organism: Bryobacteraceae bacterium (assembly GCA_031367405.1). GTDB lineage: Bacteria > Acidobacteriota > Terriglobia > Bryobacterales > Bryobacteraceae > JALHNI01. The sequence continues at coordinate 3,308 of JANLPT010000091.1, read as the reverse complement.
TCGAGCCCAATGAACTGCGCCTCGAAGATGGCCTCTCCATGCTCTATGGTTCGGCCATTTCGTGGGCCTCGCCCACCAAGCCCGCCACCAAAGAGATCTACCCCGCGCGCACCTTCGATCAACTCGTCGGCGACGGCAAAGGCCGGCAGCTCGATCGCAGCATCCTGGACGCCGTCCTGCAGCAAAGCAGTAATCTGAAGCCGAAGATCTCCGGCGGCGACCAGAAGAAGCTCGACGAATACCTGGAGTCGGTGCGCGACATCGAGAAGCGCATTGAACGCGCCTCCAAGGAAGAGCGCCTCGAAGGCTGGCGTCCCACCTTGAAGCAGCCCGACATGCCGCGTCCGGCCGACGAGATTCCGCAAGACGTGCCCGCCCACATGAAGCTGATGCTCGACCTTACCGTGCTCGCCTTCCAAATGGACAAAACGCGCGTCGTCAGCCTGATGCTCAACAACGACCTTTCGCAGATGAATTTCAAGTTCATCGAAGGCGTGCGCGGCGCTCTACATCTTGACCTGACGCACAACGGCAACGCCCCCGACATTGAGGCCATGTACCTGAAGACGAATCAATTTCACATGCGGCAGTACACCTACCTGGTGCAAAAGATGAAGGCCATCGATGAGGGCGGCACGTCGCTGCTCGATAGCTCCATCCTGATGCTAAGCTCCAATTTATTGGACGGCAATACCCACAGCGCCGACGAGATCCCGGTGTTACTGGCCGGCGGCAAGAATGCCGGCTTAGAGGGTGGCCGCGTCCTCAACTACATGCAACGCGGCGACGAGAATCGCAAAGCGTGCAGTCTCTACTTATCGCTGATGGATTATATGGGAGTGAAACTAGACCGCTTCGGCGACGCCAACCAACGCCTCGCCGGCCTCTGATCACCCCACCGGAGGCAAACGGAGCGTAACCGTAGCCCCTTTGCTTGCGGATCACCGCGCCGGCTCGCTTGGGTCTGCACGATTATTAACTGATGCAACTAAGCGCGAGTCAAGAGGCAAATGCCGCGCGACGCTGTAGGCTTCACGCGGCGGGTACGGTTTGGTTGAAGGCCAGGTTCCAGTGGCGCCTTAGCTTAGAAACTGAAGCGTACTGACACTTGCATCAACCGCGGGTTACGAGCCGCAGTTGCCTTGGCGAACGTGGCATTAGTTTGGGCCAGAGTTGCCGGATTGAACCGGGCCGTATTGTCGACAGCTGAGAAGTTGGTGTGGTTGAAGATGTTGTAAACCTCCCAACGGAGCTGGAGCGCGCGCTTCTCGCTCTTGAGGGGAATATTCTTGAATAAAGTCATGTCAGAGACAATCAGGCCCGGACCGCGATAGATAGACCGCGCTGCGTTGCCGGCATCGTTGAGGCCCGCCATTACGAAAACTGCGGTGTTGAACAAGTGGTCTACCGTTCGATCACCATGAGCCAGTCGCGGATCCCCTGTCACATTGATGCGCTGGCCATCGCCGCCACCGGTAAAATCCACGCCCGTGGTGGTGGACTGATTAACGGTCTGCGGGGTGCCGCTAGCCAGCGTCGTGATACCGGAGATCTGCCAGTTGTCGAGAGCCACCCGGGTGAGGCGGTTCGCGATCAGCTTGCTAAACTTCGGCAGGTCGTAACTATAGTTAGCGACAAAGACATGGGTCTGGTCGAAATCGGCCATGCCATAGCTCCACTCGCGGAAGGAGCGGTAGGTGGGCAGATTGGCATAGTCCATGACTTTGGAGAACGTATAGGTGACGCCAAACTGCAGCCCGTTTGAATATCGACGGTTGGCGGTAGCCTGCAGGGAATGATAATTTGAACTGCCGCTCGACTCGCGGTAAGTGATTCCGCCATAGCCGAGGTAGGGCCGGAAGAAGCTATCGGGCAGAGCACTGGCGGCCGGAGTGGCCGCGTTAAAGGTCTTGGTGGGATCCTGATTCTGCGGAAGGAAGCGAGCCCCGTAAGGCACTCGGTTGATGTCACGCGTCAAAGCCAGATTTCTTCCCAGCGCCGATACGTACTTCACATCGAGCACGGTACCAAAACCGAGGCTCTGCTGAATACCGATCGAGATGTTGTAATAATCGGGCGCTTTGAGGAACCGGTCGTGACCCGTGGCACCGCCGGGAGACAGAACGCCGCCCGCTCCGAGGAAGGTGCTCAGGTTGCCGTTAAAGATGGTCGGGGTGAATGAGATAGGCGCACCGGCGGACTGCGGTTCGTAGCGGACCAGCTGGTTGGTTTTGGAAAAGCCTCCGCGTACGGCGGTCTTGCCGTTTCCGAAGACGTCCAGGGCGAACCCAAACCGCGGCTGCAGAAGTTCAGGCGACTTCTCATAAAATCCGGCCGGGTAATTTCCATCGCGGGTGGTGACAAAGCCGTTGCCGGGGTTGCCGGTGTTGGGCACGAACTTTTCCACGAAGACCTGATTCAGGGTTGCACCGGTCAGCGGGTTCACGGCCACGCGAACGCCGTTCACGAGCGCGGGCCGGTATTGGAGGGGGGCGTCGGAGCGCTGGTAGCGGCCGAGTGCGAAAGACGACTGTAAGCCGTCAGTCTGGTCCCAGGGCGTGAAGTAGGCAACACGCAACCCGAGTTCAAGAGTCAGTCGCTTGCTGACCTTCCACGAGTCCTGGACGAACCAGTCGATGTTGACCGCCACAGCGGACGGCTTGGTGGGGTGCTGAGCTTCGGAGTAATTCTGGAAGACCCCCGTGAGCGCGTTGCTGTAGGGATTGCCGGTGTCGCCGGGGTTGTTGCCGCCCGTACCGAAATTGAAGTTGCCCATCCACGGCACATTAAATCCAAAGCCGGTGGTCACCCGGTCCCGTTCGGCATAGATACCGAATTTGAAGTTATGAGGTCCTTTGATCCAGCTCAGATTGTTCCCGATGCTCCAGTTAATATCGTCTTCAAACTGGGGGAAACGGGTCGCGAAAAAGCTTCCGAAGTTGGGGGCATTCTGCACGCCGCCAAAAGAAGCCTGCGGGACGATCTGATCAGGATTAGCCTGGGGGTAAAGCTGGCCGACGACAAACCCGGAGGTCGGACGTCTGGTTTTCGCGAGATCCGAGGCGGCATCGGGGAAAGGAAGCCTTTCCTGAGGACGGCGAACGCCGAGGTTCAGCTCATTCACGATAGACGAGGTGATCACTCGCGTGTATCCAAGCGAGGCATGCTTGTTGATGAAGGTCTGCTGGACCTTGATGAAGTCCCAGTTGGTCAGATTGTAGCCCTCACTAACGGTATTGAAAAAGGTACCGCGGAAGAAAATCGAGTCCTTGTCGCTTGCCTTGTAGTCGATTCTGAATAGCTCCTGG
>JANLPT010000065.1:0-11106 GCA_031367405.1 Bryobacteraceae bacterium | reverse complement strand
TCCACCTCGTGTGCCGGGATGGTGAACTCTAATTCGTGTTGACAACCTTCAATCAGCGCCATGGCTTAAATCAATCTCATTTATGGGGAAAAATCGGGAAACAGGCCCAGTCTAGTAGACCGGTGACCTGCTTAGTAGCATTGTAACAGCCCGTGCCGCATAATAACTGAGCGATGCCCGACCCCCGCCGACCCATCCTCGCCATCTTCTTCTGCATCGTCGTCGCGGTTCAGGTGCGCTGGTCCGTCTCGACAATCGAAGTGCTGTTTTTGCCCTTCAACAGCCCCGAACTCATCAATACCGTCTCCGGCCCGCTCCACCTGAACCAGGCCGGAGCGGACATCCTGGGTGCCCAACCGAACGACCAGATCGTGGCGTTCAACGGTCAACCCGTTGTCAACCGTCAAAGTCTCTATCGCGAAGTGATGCGCTCCCCCTTAGGCGAAAACCGGCTTACTCTGGCGCGCGGTGCCGCACGCTTCCTGAGACCCTATAAAGTCACTCCCCAGCGGGACGGGTACCAAAACTTCTGGGGCGGTCTGCTGACCATCATCCTCAACATCCTCATCCCCGCCCTCTGCATCCTGCTGGGCTTCTTCATCGCTTGGCAACGGCCCACCGAACTCCGCTCCGGGACGCTCCTGTTGGCCCTGCTCGGCTGGTCCCAAATGGTGCATTCCAACGACTGGATGCGCTGGGGTTGGAGCGATGAGTTGCGCATCGCCGCCTTTTTCCTGCAAGGATTCGTCGGCACCGCTTGGCCCGCCGCCTGGCTCTGGTTCTGCGTCGACTTCCCCGATGGCCGCCCCCGTCCTTCGTTCTTTCATGTCGCTCGTCTCTTCTTCATCATCCCCGCGGTCGCCCTGGGCTTGCTCGGAGGAGCAGCGTCGGCTTGGCTCGCTACCCATCCGAGTAACCCACCTTGGCAGTTCCTGTTCGGGTATCTGCCTCCCGGTACCTCGATCCTGCTTAGCTACGGCCCGATATTCCTCAGTTTCGCCGCACTTTTTGATCGCTTCTTTGGCGAACGCCATTCCGACCAGCGCCGCCGTTTGCGTCTCCTGCTCACCGGCATCAACCTGGGCCTGCTGCCCCTCGGCCTGATGCTCCTCTATACCTTTATCGCCAACAAGACCCTCGACGACATTCCCCAGCCCATCCTCATCCCCGGCTTACTGATGTTTGGCTTCCTGCCCCTCACTCTCGCCTATGTCGTCCTTGTCGAACGCGCCTTCGACGTCGGCGTCGTCCTCCGCCAAGGCCTCCAATACGCCGTAGCCACCCGCGGCGTCCAAGCCATTCGCGGACTCATCATCGCCGGGCTGCTCTTCTTCGCCTTCTCAATCGGCGGCGACACCGCACTCAACACCCCCCAGCGGCTGACCCGCTTTTCACTCGCCATCGCCGCCGCCGCCTTGCTCTCTCGCGCCTTCGTCCCCTTGCTCGCCTGGGTGGACCGTCGCTTCTTCCGCGAAGCCCTCGATAGCGAGCGTATCCTGAGCGATCTCCATTCGCAAATCACCGGTATTGTCGACCAACGTCAATTACTGGAAACTGTCGCCGTCCGCGTCTCCCAGGCGCTGCACGTCCCCTGTGTCGCCGCTCTGGTGCCCGTCAATGGCCACTATGTCGCCGCGCACGCCATCGGCTGTTCCGCTGACGTCACGCTGCTTTCCTCTAGCTACACCGTCCAGCAAGTCAAGACTGGCGTCCAAACCATCCGCGAACTCCGCCTGCTCGCCCCCGCCGCCGACCTCGCCACCCTCGCCACCCTCAGCACCGAACTCCTCCTGCCTCTCGCCGCGCAGGACCGTTTACTCGGCATCTTGAGCCTGGGCCCCAAACAGTCTGAGGAGCCCTACTCCGGCGGCGACCTCCGTCTGCTGGAATCCGTCGCCAACCACACCGGACTCGCTCTCGAAAACAGCCGCCTCACGAGGGAAGTGGCCCAAGAAGCCGCCCAGCGCGAGCGCATCCATCGCGAAATCGAAATCGCCCGCGAAGTGCAGGAACGCCTCCTGCCCCGTGGCGGCCCTCGCATCGAAGGGCTCGACTATGCCGGCCATTGCCGCCCCGCCCTCACCATCGGCGGCGACTACTTCGACTATATTCAGACCCCCAGCGGCGAAATCGGTTTCGCCCTCGGCGACATCGCTGGTAAAGGCGTTCCCGCCGCCCTCCTCATGGCCAGCCTGCAAGCTTCACTCCGCGGACTCACCGCCGGCGGCATTACTGACCTGCGAGAACTTATGGCCAAGCTCAACGCGTTGGTCTACGACGCCACGCCCAAAAACCGCTTCGCCACCTTCGTCTACGCCCTTTACAACACCCAAACCCGCCAAATGCGCCTCTGTTCCGCCGGCCACAACGCCAGCCTGCTGCTGCGAAACGGCTCCGCCGAGTGGATTCGGCCTCCCGGAATCGCCCTCGGCCTCACGCGCCAGACGGCTTACGAACAAGTGGAATTTACCCTCGCCCCCGGCGACCGGCTCATCCTCTACACCGACGGCATCACCGAAGCCCGCGCCGCTGACGGCGACGAATACGGCGAAGCCCGTTTAGCGGAACTCGCAATCGGTCTCGGCACCCTCCCTGCCGCTGAATCCCTCACGGCCCTCATCGCCGACGTCGACCGCTTCGCCGGAGACACTCCCCAACACGACGACCTCACCGCCTTGGTCCTGCGGGCCTTGTAAGATAGCGGTATGGCGGCACGCGAAAATTAGCGCTTTTGTACCGGATGTGGCAAACCCAGCAGCCATTTGAAGGCTCTGTTTCGACAAACCGATGGCGAAGCGCTGGGAGGTTCTCCCCACAAAAAACTTCTGGCCCACGCGGGTAAAGGCGCGTGAGCCAGGATCGGGGTGGCCAAGTTACTTAGAAATTCAGACGCAAGGACAGTTGTAACTGGCGGCTGGCACCGAGCCCGACCACTTTCTCCACCGTGCCTTGTATCTGCCCGAAAGTTCCGCCGGCACCGCTGGTGTAAGGCTGGCCGGGTTGTAACTGATTCGTCGCCGTGCCGAGGACGTTGTTCAAACGCGCGACGGGCAAGTCGAAATTCGCGCGGTTGAAGATGTTATAGGCTTCCGCACGGAATTGCACATTGATCCGTTCGCTGATGGCGAAACGCTTCGACAGGGTCAAATCCATCTGGCTGATGCCGGGGCCGTGGAGGGCACCGCGCCCCAGGTTACCGAATGTGCCGGGCGCGGGCGTGGAGAACGCAGCCGCGTTCAGGTAAACCGTTTTGCCGGCACCGGTGATGAAGGGATTGACGCCGGCGACGACGTCGGGCCGGCGGACGTCGCGGCTGGCACCGCCGCCCGGCACATTGACCACCGGCTGAGTAACGGGCACGCCCCCCACCAGCACCGGGCTGTTGAAGACTTGTCCGGTGGCGGAATTGACGTAGACGATGTCCGGGCGGGTGATCCGGACATCAATGGGTAGGCCGGAGCGGGCATTTACAATGCCGCCGACGTCCCAGCCGCCGAGAGCTAAGTCCGCCGCCCGGCCCAGCGAGGAGCCGTAGCGGCGTCCTTTGCCGAAGGGTAACTCGTAAAGAGCGGTGACATTCATGCTGTGGCGGACGTCGAACGCATTGTTGCCGCGGTCGTAACCGAAGTTATACGGGTTGTGCGCGGTCTGCGCTTCGTTTGAGCCGCCGGTGTTGCCGATGGAGTGGGCGTAAGTCCATTGGCCACCCAGGGTCAAGCCTTTCGAGAAGCGCCGATTGATGGTGGTTTGCAGTGAGTCGTAATGGTCGGTGCCGCCCGTGGTCTTGTAGTCGATTTCGCCGAAGCGCAAGCCGAACTCACGCACCGCCGCACCGACACCCGTAGTAGCGTTGGCCGTCACGCCCACCACTTTGTTGGCGATGGAGCGGAGAAATAAGTTACGGCCTTGGCTGCCGACATAGGCGGCGCTGAGGACGGCTTGGCCGGGTAGAGTTTGTTGGATGCCGAACGTGTAACTGAGTACTTTCTCCGGCACGGTATAGCCCGGCGCGTAGGCGCGCACGCCAATGCCGGTGGCGGTATTGATATTGAAGTTCTTAATCGCCGTCAGCGAATCCACCGGATACCTGGCCGCTGCGCCCGACAAAGAGAAGGACACGCGGTCGCTCTCAATGGGCTGGATCAAATCCTCGCCCTGCCCGGGGCCGTAGTAGTAACCGGCACCGATGCGCAGAACCGTCTTGCCGCCCAGGGCTTTCGGCGCATAGGCCATGCCCAAACGCGGGGCGAACGAGAGTTTCGAAGTCTGATAGAAGGGCCGGCTGCCGGGGGCATCCAGGCCGCCGGTGACGATGTTATAGAGCACCACGCGATTCTGGTCTTCGCGCATCGGCGTGTAATATTCATAGCGCAAGCCATAGCTCAGCGTAAGTTCAGGGCTCAGCTTCCATTCGTCCTGCCCGTAAAAGCTGAACGCTTCGTACTTACCCAGCCGATTGCCGGTGACGCCATGATTGAAGGGGCTGGGCGCGCTTAAATCACCGTTGATCGCCGCGCCGCTGGGGTTGTTGATCAGGAAGTTTTCGAGATTCGTGAACGAGTAAGTGGTACCGCCCAACCGGTCAGTATAGATGCGCAGCAGGCGGGCTTCGGCACCGAATTTGTAATTATGGTTGCCACGGATCCAGGAGAGGTTATCAATGAAGGAAAGGGAGTAGTTAGTGTACGGTTGGCCCCGGCCATTGGTGGCGGAACTGGCGCGCACTTGTCCGCTGGGAATGGCGACGCCGGCGTTGGCACCCTGGCCGCCGATGCCGACCAATACCGTGGCACCGGAGATATTGATGGTCTTATCGGAGAGGTCGGCTCCCGCGACAATGGGAGCGATGCCGCTGGTGCGCGTCTTAGGCCCGTTATAGCCGATCTTCGTCTCGTTGATGACGGTGGCGGCCAAAATTTGTTGGACGCTCAGTACCATATTTTGCGAGGTGGCTTTCGAAAGGAAGGCGCTGCCCGAAACGTCGAAAGGCGAAGTGCTGGTGCCGTCGTCGCGGAACCAGCGTAAGTAAGCCCGATACTTGTCGTTGAGGTTATAGTCGAGGCGAAAATTGCCGGCGTCTTCGTCCACTTTGGTTTTGGCGAGAATTTGGGCGATGTCGAAATCAGGGTTCGAAGTGGGACGGATGCCTACGGGGTAAGCACCCAGCAACGGCTTAATGGCCGGATCCACCGTAACGGTGCGTCCGCCGGCCAGCAAGCCTTGCCGCGCGTTGGCACTGGGGGTTTGGCCGACTAAGTTAAAGCCTGCGCGCTGCCGCAGACCTTCGTAACTGCCGAAGAAGAATAACTTATCCTTAATGAGACGGCCGCCCAGTGAGCCGCCGTATTGATTCAGGTTGAGCGGGCTCTTTGACGTGCCGTCGAAAAAATTGCGCGCGTCGAAGGCGTCGTTGCGAATATATTCAAATAAGCTGCCGTGCAGATCGTTCCCGCCGCTTTTGGTAACGATACTGATCTGGCCGGCGGTACCGGTGCCATATTCCGCCGGGTAGTTACTCGATTCGACGCGGAATTCCTGCACGGTTTCCAGGCTGGCCTGCAGACGGAAGGCCGAAGACGTTTGGCCATTCAAGTTACCGGGTGAGGCGTCGATGATACTCGAGCCTTCGATACCATCGAAGCGCACGGCGTTTTGTTGGTTGGCCCGTCCGCTGAAACGGATGTTATCGTAAGTGCCACCGCCGGCGGTCTGGGCTCCTGGGGCCAATAAGTAGAGCTGCGAAATCTGCCGGCCATTCAGCGGCAGTTCTTTCACTTCGCGCGCGCTGACGTTGACGCCGATGCGGGCTGAACTGGTATCCACCTCAGCCAGATCGCCGACCGAAACGGTAATCTCCGTGGCGACACCGGCGGCAGCGAGCGAAAAGTTGAGCGTGCGGACTTGACCGATTTCGAGCTCAATGCCCTCGACGGTCTTGCTGCCAAAACCGGTGGCCGAAGCCTCGACGCGATAAGAACTCGGCAGCAAGCCCGGGGCAAAGAAGACGCCGGTCTCGCTGGTGCTGAAGCGGCGTTCCTGGTTGGTTTTTAGATTGGTTACTTTGACGGTGGCACCGGCGATGACGGCACCCGTAGGGTCGGAAATGGTTCCCGTGAATCGGGCTTGGTCAGTTTGCGCACTGAGGACGAGAGCCGTCAGCGTGACCAGACAAGAATATCTCATGAAAAAAACTCCAATGTGTGTTGATGGGCGGTAAAGGCGCGGGTTCCGAACTTAGTGACGATCATTCGCGGGTCGCGAGGGCACCCTTTCAGGCTAGTGAGTGGAAGTCACAGACGGATTAACTCCATGTATCAATCGCGTTACAAAAAGTCAATTTGACAAGACGGATGAGTTAAGAATGGGTAATTGGCGGCGAGGGTGCGGGCGATGGAGGCTGGGGTGAGTTGGCGAGGATTCAGAGGCGCGGGTTGGGGGGCCAGATAACCGGCGGGGGTCCAGGGGAGGTAGCGGCCGCAGAGGTGGAGGAAGGCTTGATCGCCTTCCGCGACGAAGACACCGTTGGCGAGGGTGAGGGGGTGGTCTGTCTGCAGGCGTTCCGCGTGCAAAGCGGCATCAAGGTCGGGGAAGCGGGTGATGTTTTGGCCGTTGGCCTGGTTCCAGAGTTTGAGGAAATTATGGGCGGCGGCGCGGCGGCATTCGACGCAGGGGCGATGGCCGGCGGCGAGGGCGGTGGCTTCGTCGAGAAAGAAAAGTTCAGTCCAGAGGCCCGGTGTCATGATGGGGTGCCTTCGACCTTTGAACTCCAGCACGCAGCAGATCCAGCGTTCGAGTTGGAAGGGCTTGATCAGCTCGCGCTTAGCGTTGATAAGGCAGCCGCGGTTGCCCATGATGGTGCCGCGTTCGGGGACCGCTTCGAATTCGCCGAAGGGGTTAACGCGATTCGGCCAGGGCATCTTCGACTCCGGGGAAGTGGCGGCAGGGCTCGAGGGCGTCGCGCACGCCGCGTTCGTTTTCGAGCATCGGTAGCAGCCAGGCGACAGCCTCCGGCGTCCGCAGCGTGCCGATAGCGAGCAGAATTTCGGGTTCGCGGGTTCGTTGCCAGGCTTGGGTGAGGATGGCGAGCGCTTCGGGTCCGCGCTGCGCGGCGATGGCCATAGCGGCGTCGATGCGGAGGTCAGGATTCGTCAGAAAGCTCTCCACGAAGGGAAAGGCTGCGGTGGATTCGCGCTCGACGATGGTGAAGAGACATTGGCCGATGACTTCGGCATCGGGGTCGCCCAAGCGGGCTTTGGTGCGGAGGACGACGTCAGCTTCGAGCGAATTTATTTGGCCAATGGCGCGGATGAGGTCGACACGGGTGAGCGTCTCTTTATCCGGCAGTGCGTCGATCAGGAGACGCAGAGCATCGCGGGGCGGGATGGCGTGGCACTCGGAAATGGCGAGGGCAGAAATGGCGCGGAGGGGCGCGGCCGTATCGGCGGAGCCGCCCCAGGAGGGCTCCATCTGAACATGGCGCAGACCGCGATAGAACATTTCGGGCTCCAAATGTTCTATCGCTTTGAGGGCTCTCAGTAAGGCGATCTTGGCGATGCATTGGAGGTCGGGTTTGGTAAAGAAGCGGGCGGCGGCGGCAGCAAGGTCCGGCGCGAGTGCGGAGGCCAGGCGGTCACCGGCGATCTGGGCCGCCTTGGCGACGACGGCGTTCGAGGCATGGCCGAGCGCGGCACGCAGTTCGTCGAGCGGCAGAGGGTCGGCGTGACGCAGTTCGTGCAGAGCGGCCAGGTGCTGCTCGACCGTCGCCTTCTTATTTCTGCTGGGCACCGGCATGAGCAACGGTATGAATGCAGGCGCGCATGAAGGCAGGCAGATCTTCGGGCTTGCGCGACGTGACGATGTGGCCATCCACCACGACTTCGGCATCTTCGAAAAGGCCGCCGGCGTTGACGACGTCCGTCTTGATGGAGTGAAAGCAGGTCACCCGGCGGCCGCGAATCACATCGGCGGAGCAGAGGATCCAAGGGCCGTGGCAGATGGCGGCGAGCAGCTTGCCCTGTTGGCCGATTTCGCTCACAAACTTGATAGCGGCTTCACTGCGGCGGATATAGTCCGGGGCCCAACCGCCAGGGCAAACCACGCCGTCAAAGTCTTTCGCATTGACATCGGCGTAAGCGCGATCGGCTTTGACGGGATAGCCAAGTTTGCTGGTGACCACCTGGCCAGCGGACGGGCCAACGGTGACAACCTCGGCACCGGATTCCTGGAAGCGGTAGATGGGATACCAGACCTCCATCTCCTGATAGGCCTGGTCAACGAGGACGGCGATGCGTTTGCCTTTGAGTTCCATAGCTTCAATTATCGACTAATGATTATGGCGCGGAATGTCCTGGCCCACGTCCTGATACTTGACCGCAAACTCCAGCACCGCACCGGTTTCAAGCTGACTCACATGTGTCCGGTACATCTCCTGCCACGGTGTCTGGTGGGGCCGATTCTCGATCTTCATCTTCGAGCGGCGCGCGGCGATCTCTTCATCGGAGATCAGCACATTCACCCGGCGCTCATTCAGATCGACGTGAATGCGGTCACCCGTTTCAAGAATCGCCAAGTTGCCGCCGATGGCCGATTCGGGTGAGGCATTCAAGATAGAGGGGCTGGCCGAAGTGCCGCTCTGCCGGCCATCGCCCATGGTGGGCATTTGGTTGACGCCGATGCGAATGAGGGCGTCCGGCGGCTGCATATTGACGACTTCGGCCGCCCCCGGCTGGCCCACCGGACCCACGCCGCGAATTACCAGAATGCAAGTCTCGTCGATAGCCAGCGAGGCGTCGTTAATGCGCTCGTGATAGTCTTCTGAGCCTTCAAAAACAATGGCGCGTCCCGTGAAAGTATTTTCGGAGCCGGGCTTGGCTAAGTAACGCTGGCGGAACTCTTCCCCGATCACCGAGGTCTTAACGAGGGCGGAATCGAACAGGTTGCCACTGACGACGAGGAAGCCGGCGTTGGGCATCAGGGGATCACTTACGGGCCGGATGACTTTCGTATCCAGACTGCGCGAGCGGGCGTAGTTATCGCCGGCTGACTTGCCGGTTACAGTAAGTGCCTCTTGCTTGATGAGTCCGGCGGCGATTAATTCGCCCATCACCGCCGGCACGCCGCCGGCGCGATGATAGCCTTCGCCCAACTACTCGCCGGCCGGTTGACAATTGACTAACCGCGGCACGGCATGGCCGATGGTCTCCCATTCCTTGATCTCGATATCGATGCCAATGTGGCGGGCGATGGCGTTGATGTGGGGCGGGCAATTCGTACTGCCGCCAATGGCCGAGTTAACGACAATGGCGTTGTCGAAAGCGGCGCGCGTCAGGATCTGGCTGGGCCGCAGATTCTCGCGCACCATAGCCACAATGCGACGGCCCGTTTCGTAAGCCATCTGGGCACGCTCACGATGCGGCGCCGGAATCGCCGCGCAGCCGGGCAAGGACATACCCAACGCTTCGGCAAGCGAATTCATGGAAAGGGCCGTGCCCATGGTGTTGCAGTGACCGATGCTCGGCACCGACGCGGCCACCATCTCCATAAAGCCTTGGTAGTCGATGGTGCCCGCGGCGAACAGGCGGCGGGCTTCCCAAATGGCCATACCGCTGCCGGCTAGCTTACCGTCGTAGTAACTGTCCATCATGGGGCCGCCGGAGAAGACGATGGACGGGATGTTGACGGTGGCGGCGGCCATTAGGCAAGCGGGCGTGGTCTTGTCGCAACCGGTGGTGAGGATGACGCCGTCGATGGGGTTGCCATGGAGGATCTCGACTAAACCCAAGTAAGCCAAGTTCCGGTCAAGCCCAGCGGTGGGGCGGCGGCAGCCTTCGTGGATGGGATGGACGGGGAAGACGAAGGGCAATCCGCCGGCATCGCGCACGCCGTCGCGAAGGCGGCCTTCGAGCTCAAGCAGGTGGCGGTTGCAAGGGGAAAGGTCGCTGCCGGTTTGGGCGATGCCGATGACGGGCTTGTCGCTTTGCAGCTCTTCGCGGGTGAGGCCGTAGTTGGGGAAGCGCTCCATGTAAAGAGCGGTCATGCCGGGGTTGGCGAGGTTGTCAAACCAATTGCGGCTGCGGAGGCGTCCGGGGCATTCGAGTTTGGGGTCGAGGGGCATGAGCCCTTATTGTAGGGGATCGGTGCCGCTGAGCGTGAGAATGGTGTTCAAGAATGCCTTCAACTCCGGGCACTTGGCGGCAGCAACCGTGAGGTCTTTCCCTTGCAGAATTCGCTTGGCATCACGTGTCTTAGAATATTCGCGCTTGGAGGTCCCGATCCGGAAGATTTCGATTAAGTGGTATGAAGGCGGCTTTCCGTGGTTCACAGTTTCGGGATGCGCGGCTGGTGCTTTTTTGTTGTGTCCGGCAATTTTCTGAATATCACTCCAGTAAGGCAATAGCCAGGCCTCGAAATCGTGCTGGGCGGCGTGTGGATAGAATCGGGGGTTATCTTTCACCCACGTTTTCATCTTTTGTTTCGCATCGGCGGCGTTGGTGAAATCGTCGGTCCCGGTATACACGTCGGTCAGCGCGATCACGGCGTCGGACGGCGTCTTTCCCTTTCCGAGTAAGTCCTCGACGGTGCGACGGAGCTTCTCGCCTTTGTAGACCCGTCCATTACACGGAAATGGATCGAGGTTAGGCATGCGATCATCCAGCCGGTTCTTGAGGAATTCGCGCAGATGCGGCATGAAGGCGCGCTCGGTTTGCCCCTCGACCATAATGGTGATCTTCAAGCTCGCGCTCCAAGGCGGCCGTTTCGCCATAGCTCGTCGAGGGAATAGTCCTTGAGCCAATCAGCCAAGTCGAGTTCGTCGGCGCGGGTCAGCGTGGTCATACCCTCTTCGGTGGAGTCAAGAACGACTACTTCCTCCGGTTTAAGGAAGCGAATTAGGGTGTCGGAATGTGTGGCGACAATGATTTGCGTGCGTTGGGATGCCTCTCGCAATTGGTCGGCCAACAGGCTCAGTAACTCAGGGTGCAGACTTACTTCCGGTTCATCTAGAAGAGTAAGTGCCGTAAGTCCAGGGCTCTGGAGAAGCGTTGTCAGCCATAAGAAACGCAAGGTGCCTTCGGATAGCTGGTGCATATACAGCGGCTTCGAAAACCC
>JANLPT010000027.1:0-66147 GCA_031367405.1 Bryobacteraceae bacterium | reverse complement strand
TGGTGAACGCGCGCTCGTAATGACGCATCCCGCCGTCCGCGATTTGATTCAGTCCTTGGCGCGCCACCCCGGCTTCGCGCAAGTGATCCATCGTTTTCTGAACGAGCCCGCCGCTCAGGTCGAATTGAACGGCTTAACCCTCACGGCCAAAGCCCTCTACCTGGTGCATCTCTGGCAGGCGACCGGCCGCCAACTGCTGGTGGTGGTCGACGGCAATCAGCAGGCGGAGGCGCTGTTCGATCCGCTCAAGACTTTCTTCGAGATGCTGATGCCCGAAGGTGAGATCGCGCCACTGCTGCTGCCCTCCTTCGACGTGCTGCCCCATCAGGCGCTTTCCCCGCATGACGATATTAGCCAGCAACGTGCCGTCGGCCTTTGGCGGCAAGCCAGCCAGCGGGTGCCGATCGTGATTGCGCCGGCGGCGAGCGCCATGTTCCGCGTGGCGGAGGCCGAGGAGTACCGGCAACTGGCGCTGCAGCTAAAGGTGGATGACGAAGTACCGATCGAAACCTTGGTGCAGCACTTACACTCGATTGGCTATGAGCCGCGCGAGCCCGTCGAAATGGTGGGCGAGTACTCGGTGCGCGGCGGCATGGTGGATATCTTTCCTCCCGAGGCAGGACGGCCGATTCGCATCGAGTTTTTTGGCGACACGATTGACTCCTTAAGGCGCTTCGATATTGCTACGCAACGTTCGGTGGCCAAGGTGCAAAGCGTCCTGATCTTGCCCCTGGTGGAGTTTCCGCGCCCCGCAGAGATTGCGGCCCAGCGCTCGGGTTGGGAGTTCCGTCGCGCGCGGGAACACCCGCGTTCGCGAGCTCTTTTCCACTTACTCGCTAAACCCCTCATCGTTTGGGATGAGCCCGAACAAACGCGCGGCGCGGCCGAACGCTATGCCAAGCGGCTGGCCGAAGATCCGGAGCTGGCGGAGGCCAACTTCTTTCAATGGGGCGAGTTCCACGGCCAAGCCGAGGGCTTACCGCAACTGACTCTGCGCGAGTTAGGCCTGGGTTCCGGAGAGGATGCGATCTCCATCGCCACCAGACCCGCCCTTACGTTCCGCGGCAATGTCACCCAGGCCATCAGCGAGGCCCGTAGCTTCGCTTTCGAAGGCGGACGCTCAATATTCTTTGCGCCGGCTTCGGGCGAAGTGGAGCGTTTGGCTGACATTTTCAAGCAATTTGAGTTGCCCTATCAATTCGGCATTGTGACGAGTGAGACCACCCCGAAGATGCTGGCGGACCGCGCCTATCAAGGCGAGATGGCGTCCACTTACTTAGTAAAAGGCGCGATTCGCCGCGGCGTTACTTTTATGGACGCGCAGCTGGCGATGTTTGGCATCGACGATATCTTCGATTCCAGCGGCTTGGCACCGCCGCCGCAGATCCGGACCAACCTGGGCGCGTTTGCCATGGATGTGGCCGACTTACGTCCCGGCGATTTCGTGGTTCATGTTACTCACGGCGTGGCTAAGTTCATCGGTGTCCGCGAGATCAAGCAGGGCGATGACCAATCGGGCGACTTCATGTTACTCGAATACGCGGGCGAGGCGAAGCTGTATGTACCGCTCACCCGCTTGGATTTGATCTCCAAATACCGCGGTGCCGGCGACTCCGCCCCGCCGCTTGACCGCATGGGCGGCATTACCTGGACCAAAACCAAAGCGCGCGTCAAAGCCCGCATGGTCGATATGGCCGACGAGTTACTCAAGCTCTACGCCGCCCGTAAGCTGGCCGGTGGTTTTTCTTTCTCGGCCGATTCCAACTGGCAGCGTGAGTTTGAGGACTCTTTTGAATACACCGCGACCAAAGATCAACTAACTGCCGTCCGCGACATCAAACGGGACATGGAAGGCGAGCAACCGATGGACCGCCTGCTGTGCGGCGACGTTGGCTTCGGCAAGACCGAGGTGGCCATGCGTGCCGCATTCAAGGCCCTCGGCGACGGCAAACAAGTGGCGTTACTCGCGCCCACCACGGTGCTGGCGTTCCAGCACTTCGAAAGCTTTAAACGCCGCTTCGCCGCCTTTCCAGCTCGCATTGAGCACTTATCGCGATTCCGGTCGGCGAAAGAGACTAAGGGCGTGCTGGAGGAACTGGAATCCGGCAAGGTGGATATCGTCATCGGCACGCAACGCATCCTTTCGAAGGACGTCAAGTTTGCCGACCTCGGGTTACTGATCGTCGATGAGGAGCAGCGCTTTGGCGTACGCCACAAAGAAGCGCTCAAACAGATTCGCCACAACGTCGATGTGCTGGCGATGAGCGCGACGCCGATTCCGCGAACCTTGCATATGTCGCTACTGGGCATTCGCGACATGTCGGTGATCGAGACCCCGCCGAAGGACCGTTTGGCGATTCATACGGTCGTCGCGCACTTTGACCTGAAGCGAGTGAAAGATGGCATCGAACAGGAAATTAGCCGCGGCGGACAAGTTTACTTTATTCACAATCGCGTCGATACGATCTTCATGCGGGCGGCCTCCATTCAGGAGTTACTCCCGAATGCCCGCATCGGCGTCGGACACGGGCAAATGGCCGACGCGGAACTGGAACGCGTGCTGCTCGGCTTCATGAAGCACGACTACGACGTTTTCGTTTGCACCACCATCGCCGAGAATGGCCTCGACATTCCCTTGGCCAACACTATTTTTATTGAAAACGCCGAGCGTTATGGGCTCTCGGAACTTTACCAGTTACGGGGGCGCGTTGGCCGGTCGAACCGGCGTGCCTACGCGCACTTACTCGTACCGGCCGATACGGAGTTAACTGAGGTGGCGCGGAAGCGCTTAGCCGCTTTGAAGGAGTTCAGCGACTTAGGCGCGGGCTTTAAGATTGCCGCGCTCGACCTTGAGTTACGCGGCGCGGGCAACTTACTCGGCGGCGAACAGCATGGGCAGATTGCCGCTGTTGGTTTCGACACTTACTTGCGGCTGCTGGAGGAAAGCGTGCAGGAGCTGAAAGGCGAAGAGGTTCCGCTTGAGATCCACTCCACTTTGAACCTGGGCCTCAATGTGCGGATTCCGGCGGATTACGTTTCCGACGAGAACCAGCGTCTGCGGGCCTATAAGAAGATCGCCGACGTGAAGGATGCGGCGGCGGGCGAAAAACTGATTGCCGAGTTGGCCGATCGCTATGGGCCCACGCCGCCGGGGCTGACGACGCTGGTGGAGTTTGCGCTCTTGAAAGTGCTCGCCCAGCGAATCGGCGTCGAGGCCATTGACCGCCGCCATGGCTTCTTCAACATCAAGTTTCATGAGCGGGCGCAGATCGATCCCATGCGCTTGATGGAGTATGTGCGCCAATCGCCCCAAGCGCAGTTTACGCCGGCGGGCGTCTTGCGAGTGGTGGCTCCGGCCTTGAGTATGCCGGGCGAGTTGCTGGCCTACCTGAAGCGCCAATTGGAAGCGATTCGTTAGGTCGCCAGGCAATATATTGACTGATCAACCAATGCAAGGTAGGCTTTAGAAGTGCCGAACAGCCAACTATTGCGCGAAATTCGCCAAACGAAGCCATTTCGTAGCCCCTCGCACGAAGCGGGGATCGGGCTGATGCGCACGGCCGACCTCATCCAGCGCAACTATAGCCGCTTTGTCGAACCGCACGGCTTGACCATCCAGCAATACAACGTGCTGCGGATCCTGCGCGGCGCGGGCGAGGCGGGCCTGCCCACGCTCGAGATCGGCGAGCGGATGATTGAGCAGACGCCCGGCATTACCCGGCTGCTCGACCGGCTGGAAGTGAAAAAGATGGTCACGCGGCAGCGCAGCTCACGCGACCGGCGGCAAGTCTTTTGCTGGATCACACCAGGGGGCCTGGATCTGCTGGCCCAGATCGACGACCCGATTGATCGCGCGGGGGAAGCGGCCTTCGCCGGAATCCACGACGCCGAAGTCCGGGCGCTGATCGAGCAGTTGGAGCGATTACGGCAAACGTTGGGCACGATTCTCGGGCTCGCCGTGTAGCGGGGAGTTTTTGACCTATCGCCGGCGTTCGGCCATCAGCTGCTCGAAATTGCGCAACTTGGCTTGCTCACCCATCACGATGAGGAAATCCCGTGCCCGAATGACGTGGTCAGCGGGTGGGTTGAGCAACATCTGCCCGCTTGGTAGCCTGATCGCCAGCACCATCAGCCCCAGATCCTTCCTCAGGTGGCCGAGCTCCTGTAAGCTTTTGCCCACCATTTCGGCATGCTCCTCGACGCGCACCTGTTCGATCGCCACGTCGTCGCCAAAGCCTTGGGTGGCGAAGTTCAGAAACTCTGACACATGCGGCCGCAGAATGGATTGTGCCAACCGGCTGCCGGTGAAGTTGTAGGGTGCGATGACGGCGTCGGCCCCGGCGCGGCGGATCTTCTTCTCCGCCTCCTCTTCATTCACTCGCGCGGACACGGCCACCTGAGGATTCAGCGTCTTGGCTGAGAGCGTGAGAAAGAGGTTGTCGGCGTCGGAGCTCAGCGCCGCGATGAGTCCCCGGGCCTTGTCGATTTTCACCTCGCGCAGGGTCTCGTCGCGGGTGGCGTCGGCGGACACGGCCAACATCCCCAGTTTGATGGCCCGCTCGACGCGTTCATCGCTGCGGTCAACGATCACGAAGGGCACGCCTGAACGTTCCAGTTCCTCGGCGGCACCCCGGCCGACCCGCCCCAACCCGCAGACAATGAAATGCCCCTCCAGAGAATTAATCATCTTGCGCACCTTTCGCTTTCCCAGCAGGTCGCCCAACTGCAGTTCCACCAAGGTCAGGGTGAAAAAGCCAATCGAGGCAAACAGCAAACTGACACTAATCAGGAGATAGATCGAATTGAAGACGCGCCCGGCATGGCTCAACGGGATCATTTCGGCGTATCCGACGGTGGTCATCGTAATGAGCGCCATGTAGAAGGAGTCGAAGGCCTCAGCGCCTTCGATCCACATGAACCCGCTGGTGCCCAAGGCGAGCGTAGCCGCTACGGCCAGCAGCAGGTAAAGTCCTCGCCGGATCAGCAGCGGCATGGAAGAATGCCCTGGGCGGGCCAGGAGGCTAGCCGCGCTAGGAGTGTCACCATAGTCAGACTACAGCAGCTTCAACAAGTCGGCCTCGAGCTTGGCCAAGTCGGCTTCCCCGATGAACACGCGCACCTTTTTCCCGGTGCGGTCATAGAGAGCGAGGGCGGGCAGGGCACCACTCCATTTAGGGTCGAGCGAAGCGATGAACTTGTCGTCATTCTTCACCTGCTTCAAGTACGTCGGCCCTTTGACGCCGGCCTCACGCACGAAAGCGCGCGCCGTGGCTTCGTCTTCCGGCTCATCCGCCGACACCGTCGCCAGCACCATCCCCTTCGAGGCTAACCGCGCCGCCAACTTCGCCAACGCCGGCATTTCCTTACGGCAAGGCTGGCACCAGGTCGCCCAGAAGTTCACGAGCAGGACCTTGCCCTTCTGCCCGGCCACCAGCTTCGCGTAGCCAAGCTCATCCACCGGAATCAGCTTATCGGGCTGCCAGGCCAACGCGGGAACCGTCAGCAGCATTCGTCGCGTCATGAGGTTTTCCGTACCCGCTTGATGGTGCAGCCGAACGCCCGCGTCTCAGTCGTCGCCACTGGCTTCGCCGCGATCACCGCATCCAGTGCCAGCCGCAGCCCTTTCGCCGTAACCCGCACCGGATTCCGGGCATCGTCAATCGCCCCGTGATACAGCAGCGTGCCGGATTTGTCGATCACATAAGATTCGGGAGTCACGGAAGCCGCAAACCGGTCAGCGACCACGTTACCTGCGTCACGATAGACCGGAAACGGAAAGCCGGCCTGCTTGGCGTGATCCATGATCTGCGTGGGCGACTCGGTCGCGTTCGCATTCAGGAAAACAAACTTGATGCCCTTGGCCGAATAGTCGTTAAACAGGGCCACCATGCGCTCGTTGTAGTCGTTGGAAATAGGGCACTGCACCGAAGTAAACAGCACCACCGTAATGTCGCCGCGCAGAGCCGAGAACTTTACGGGCCGCCCGATCGGATCGTTGACATGGAAGTCGGCCACCTTGCCGCCGACCTTGAACTCCTGGGCGAACAGGCTCGCCGCAGCCACCAATACCAGCGGCCATCGTTGCATCATGCCTATTTCTCGCTCTTCTTCGGTTCGACTTTCAGGTTGATAATGGCGACTTTGCGAGAGTCAAAGACGCTCAAAGTGCGGGTCTCGCTCGACTTGCCCTGATGATCGGCCCAGATTTCGTAGTCCGCGTTCGTGGAAAGTCCGCCGAAGGAATATGAACCGTCGGGCTTGGTGATAAACGAGCGCACCTGCAAGGTCTTCACGTCCTTGATCTTCACCACGGCCCCTTCAATGGCGGAATCGTCCGGGGTTTTGACGGTACCCTGCAGCAGGCGCACGCTGCCGTCGCCCTTCTTCTTCTCGCCCTTAAAAAAAGGCGGCGGCTTATTGGAATCGTACTGCCCTTGCCCGGAAACCAGGCTCGCCAAAAGGCCGAGCGACACCAGCAAAGTCAAGATGGCAAACGAGTTGGTCTTCATGAGTTATTGTCCAGCCTCTAGCATGAGCGATACGTCCTGGCGTTCGTCGCCCGCCACCTGCACCGTTTTCGTCAACGGTTTATATCCCGAGGATCGAACACTCAAAGTATATCGCATGGCCTTGGCGGGAACCCGAAACGTGAACTCTCCACGAAAATTAGACGTTTGCTTCTGGGCCTTGGGTTTCTTCGCCTTCTGATCGTCAAGCTCGGGGGTGAGCACCACTTCTACCGACGGCAAGGCCGTGCCACTGGGCCGGAACACGCTTCCGGCGATCAGCGCGTAGGTGTCCTGCGCCATAACCCCTGGCAACAACCAGCAGAAAAGCCAGGCGGCGCGGAAGATTACCACTCTTCTTCCTCGTCTTCTTCCTCCTCGGCATCGTCTTCCTCGCCGTCCACTTCGTCGAAGTCGGCGTCTTCTTCTTCCTCGTCATCGGCGTCGGAGAGTTCGAGTTCTAAAGGATCGGTGTCCGTAACGGCGATATTCGCGCCGCACTCCTCACAAGTGAACTCGTCACCGATATCAATTTCATCTTCCTCGAAGTCGAGCGCGCTATTGCACTTGGGACACAGCATGAATCATGGCTCCTGAAAATGAGTTCCAACACCCTTGTACAAGAAGTGCTGGGGAAAATGCAAATGGCTTATTTAGCGTAACGGCATCGGCTTGCCGCCGGCTGCCCGGGATCGTTGGGCGGCATCCATAAAAGCAAACATTTCGAGCGTTTCGGCGTTGTCCACCGGAACTTGGCCAGTCTTAAAAAACGGAATGATCTGTTGCAGCAGCGACAAATAGCTGAACTTGGTTTTCTCGGGCGATTGCGCCAGCCCCTTCTCATAGAAGGCCACGGCTCCGAAATCGCCATAAGGTTTCAGTGTCCTCATGGTCCCTACCCGGCCGTCTTTCCACTTGCCGGTGATGATCTCGGCATCCTCTGAGAAAGTGCGCGACACTTCGACACAGCCCTTGCCCATCAGCACGTAAAGCATCTCCACGGTGTGAACGCCGTACCAGCTGAGGTCCAGCTGATGATGCTCCTCAAGCGGACCCGGGCCCCAAACGATCGCCCCTTTCACCGGGCCCTTGTTCTTCAGATCGATCAGGAAATCGGCATAGCGTAAGGATGACGAACTGAACCATTTCACCCCCTTGGCCTCAGCCAGCTTGGCGATGGCGCGCGCGTCATCGAGCGTCGAGGACAGCGGCTTATCGATAAAAAGCGGCTTGCCGGCTTCGATCACCAGCTTGGCCTGGGCCAGATGCGGCCGGCCATCGACGCTTTCCAGCAGCACCGCATCCACCTTCGAAAGCAGGGTGGCAATGTCGGCGACGATCTCAACGCCGTATTTCGTGTGGAGCTCGCCGGCATACTTGTCGACGCGGCTCCAACTCTCTTTCACGTCCTTACTGCCGCCCTTATAGGCCGCCACGACCCGCGCACCGGCAATATGGTTGGCATTGGCCGGATCGTTCAGAATCGACGTAAACGCGCCGGCATGCGACGTGTCGGTGCCAATAATCCCGATCCGCAGATCGGCGGCGAACAAACTAAAAACAGAAAATACGCTAGTGAAAAGAATACGGGGCATCGACCGCATTGTACGATGACTTGTAGGTGGACCTCACAACGACCCTCATGTATGTGAAGGGCGTGGGGCCGGCCCGCGCCGGGCAGCTCGAAAATAAAGGGCTGCGCGTGGTAGAGGATCTGCTCACCTACGCCCCCTTCCGTTACGAAGACCGCAGCAATCTAAAAACGATTGCGCAACTCGCCCCTGGTGAGATGGCCACCGTGATGGTGGAGGTCCGGTCAACGCGCATGGTGGGCTTGAAACGCCGCGATTTGGCCCTCTTCGAAGCCACATTCGTTGACGGATCGCAAGGCCGGCTGGTCGGCAAATGGTTTAAGGGCGGCTATTTGAATGAGGTGCTGACGCCGGGCCGCCGCGTAGCTCTCTTTGGCAAAATCGAGTTCGACAGCTACACCGGCCAGCTCTCAATCATGCATCCCGACTACGAGATCATGTACGCCGACGATGACGAGGACAACGCCCTCCACACTGGCCGCATCGTACCGATTTATGAAGCGGCGGGCAAAGTGACGGCGCGAATCTTCCGGCGCATCATGCGCAATATTCTCGACTCGCTTCCGCCAATCCCCGACCCGTTACCCCCGTTTTTGCTCGACAAATTAAAGCTTCCTGACCAATGGACCAGCCTGCGCGCGCTGCATTTCCCTGAACCCACCACCGACCTCCGCTTGCTGAACGCCGCCCGTTCACCGGCGCACTACCGCTTGATTTTCGAAGAATTCTTCTGGCTCGAATGCGGGTTGCAGCTCAAGAAACGCCACGCCCGCAAAGCCAATGGCATCCCCTTCGCGCTGACTGACCGGGTGCGCGATCGCATCAAGCAGATGCTCCCTTTCCGTCCTACGGGCGCGCAGAAGCGCGTGCTAGGCGAAATCGCCACCGACATGTCGGCACCCTATCCCATGAGCCGCCTCCTGCAAGGCGACGTCGGCAGCGGCAAGACGCTCGTTGCGGCCGAAGCCGCCATCATCGCCATTGAAAACGGCTATCAAGTCTGCCTCGTCGCGCCCACTGAAATCCTCGCGACGCAGCATTATCTTTACTTGAAACGCCTCCTCGATCCATTGGGCTACGTCGTTGCGCCGCTTACCGGCAGCATGACAGCGCGCGAGAAAAAAAAGATTAAGGAGATGCTGTCGCTCGGCCTGATCAACATCGCCGTCGGCACCCACGCGTTGATGGAAGAGGACGTCGACTTCCAAAAGCTCGGGCTGGCCATCATCGACGAGCAGCATCGATTCGGCGTCATGCAGCGCTTAAAGCTCATGAAGAAGGGCGTCCACCCCGACGTATTGGTGATGACGGCCACGCCCATCCCGCGCACGCTCGCCCTCACCATCTACGGCGACCTCGACACGTCCGTCATTGATGAAATGCCGCCCGGCCGCCAACCCATCATCACGCGCCACGTGCAAGATAACGGCATCGAACTCGTCTGGAGCTTCGTCCTCCAGGAGGTGCAGGCGGGGCGGCAGGCTTACGTGGTTTATCCGGTCATTGAAGAGTCCGAGACGGCCGCTATGAAAGCGGCGCAGCAGATGCACGAACATTTATCGACGATTGTGTTTCCGCAGCTGAAGGTCGGATTGCTGCATGGCAAGCTGCCGTCCGCCGAAAAGCAAAGCGCCATGGACTCCTTCAAGCGCGGCGAGACCGACATCCTCGTCTCCACCACCGTCATCGAAGTGGGAGTCGACGTGCCCAACGCCACGGTAATGGTGATTGAGCAAGCTGAACGCTTTGGGCTGGCCCAGTTACATCAGCTGCGGGGGCGCGTGGGACGCGGCGGTAACCAGAGCCATTGCGTCCTGGTGACCTCGAAGCTCGGCGACATCAGCCGCGAGCGCATTCGCACCATGGTCGCCTCCAATGACGGCTTCCACATTGCCGAAGTGGACCTGAAGCTCCGCGGACCCGGCGAGTTCTTCGGCACCAAGCAAAGCGGCCTGCCCGAACTGCGCTTCGGCAATGTGATTCGCGACCAGGACATCCTGGAAGTCGCGCGCGATGAAGCGGTCGCCTTCATCGGCCATCCGCCTTCCGACGAAGAATTCAAGCGCGCCATGGCCTACCTTCGCGATAATTGGCAACGGCGGTACGGACTCATCGCGGTCGGATAAGGGCTAAGCATGGGGGTAATTCTGCAAAACTCAAAATTTCAAGTCACTCATTCAAAGCATCTTATGAAATGGGGTCGTTCCCCCACCGACCCCAGCTACCCCCGTATGAGGGAGTGAGGGGGGAGAGCGTTTATGCGCATAATTGCCGGAGACTTCAAATCACGCCGCTTGGTCGCCCCCGAAGGCGACCAGACCCGCCCCACGCCCGACCGCCTGCGCGAAGCCCTCTTCTCCGCTCTGGGCCACCGTGTCGTAGATACCGTCTTCCTGGACGCCTACGCCGGCTCCGGCTCGGTCGGCATTGAGGCCCTTTCCCGTGGAGCCAAGCGAGCCATCTTCGTCGAAAAGCACCCCAAGGCCCTCGCCGCCCTCCGAGCCAACCTCGCCTCGCTAGGCCTCAGCGACCGAGCCACCGTCATCGCCACCGCCGTCAGCCGAGCCCTCCCAACCCAACCCGCCGACATCGTCTTCCTCGACCCGCCCTACGACCGCGAATCCGAATACACCCTCGCCATGGAAGCTATCAGCGACGCCAAGTTACTGCTGGTGCAACACTCCATCCGGTTGAATTTGCCCGAAGTCTGCGGAGAATTATCCCGCGTTAGAGAGATGCGCCAAGGCGACAATGTCATCTCGTTTTATGAGTAGATGCCCGCCGTCACTCAGACCAATCACTCAGACCAGTCACTCAGACCGTGGGCTTGACGTGCAGGGCTTGGTTGAGTTTGTCCGCAAACGGCGAACTATTGGCGCGCGAAGCCGCCGGCCCAGCCGACAGCACAGCGGGCGTCGAAACAACTGGAAGCGGTTCGTCTTTCAGGTAAAGGTCCTTTTTCAGCACTGACCGGTCCAGCGCTTGGCTATAGCCCGTCCAATGCCCGGCCACGCGCCCGTCCTTCGCGATCAAGCCGCGCATCGTTTCCATCTTGGAATCCAAGTTATCGAGATGATGCAGCAGCATCGCTTCGGGAAAGCTGGGCACCTTCGGCGAGCCAAACTCGAGCGTCCCGTGGTGCGATGCCACCAGATGCTGCACCAAGGTGAGGAGCTTGGGCGGCAGGCCCGGCACCAGCCGCGCCTTCTCGTCGATCATCCGCATGGCGATCACGATATGCCCCAACAACTGGCCTTCTGTCGTGTACGTAAACGACCGTTCATAGCCCAGTTCGTAAATCTTGCCGATGTCGTGCAAAATCACGCCCGTTAGCAGCAGGTCCGCATCAATGCCCACATAGTGCGCCGAGGTTACCTTGGCCAATGCGCAGAGCGAAAGCACATGCTCAATCAGCCCGCTGAGCCACGCGTGGTGAATGCTTTTGGCGGCGGGCGCGATCCGGTAACGGCGCGCGATTTCCGGGTCGTCCATGAAAGCCTTCAGCAGCGCCCGCAAATGCGGATTCTTCATGCCGTCGATATGCGCGATCAGTTCGGCCCACATCTCGCCCGCATCGCGGGTCGAGGCGGGGAAGAAGTCACCCAGATCCACTTCGCTATCGGCCAGCGGCTGGATCTTGTGAATGGTGAGCTGAAGTTTGTTCTGGAAGATCTGGGGCAGGCCCCGGACGCGTACGAAAGAGTCACGCTCGAAGGCGTCCATCACTTCGACGACGTTGTCCCACATCTTCGCGTCGATCTCCCCGGACTTGTCCGAAAGGATCAGCGACAGAAACGGATCACCCGACTTCTTCTGCCGGATGTCTTTGGCCGAAACAAGAAACAGGCCCGTCGCCACTTGGTCGGGCTGTAAATCAGAAATATAGGGGTTCTTCAAAATGGACTACTGCTTAACAGCCTTCGACTTCGACGTGCCGCCCTTTACGGCACCTGCCGCAGCGGCCGTATCGCCGCCCTTCTTCATCGACGTGGACGTGCCAGGAATCGGAATCGCCCAAAGCAGACGCCGGCGATGCGTCCGCGCTTCCAACTCTGCCTTGGTGATCGTCTCCGGCTTTAACGTCGCCGGTTCGCTCCAAGCCGTGCTCTTTCCCTCAGCGGGCGCCGAATCGATCCAACCTTCCCGGATTTCGAGAAAGGCATTGGCCCGCAACTCCGTCAAGTACTTGCGAATCTCCGGCTGCATCCGCTCTCCGTAGAGCCGGTCACGAATCTCGCCTTCGACTTCTTCGAGCGTCGCCTGCCCGGCTTTGAATCGCTCTTCCACCCGCAAAATCAGCCAGCCATTCGGCCGCTGCACCGGCTCCGTGACATAGCCTTTATTCTGTTCCCAGATCAGCGCTTCCAGCACCGGATCCAACTGACCCTTTTCGTAACCGCCAATGTCGCCTCCCGCTGCCGTACTTTCGGCCTCGGAATTATCCCGCACCAAATCGCCAAACTTCTCGTTCTTACGGGCGCGCGCCACGAGGTCTTTCGCCTTTTTCTCAATCGCCGCCATCTCCGCAGGCGTCTTCCCGGCGGTGCTGAGAAACAACTCGCGCAGAAAAACCTGATCCTTCCGCATGAACTTCTCTTTATTCTCGTTGTAAACTTTTTCGATCTCCGCTTTGCTCACGTTGATTTTCCGGTTTACCTCCTGCCCAATGACGCGTTGCGTCAACATGCTGTTCTTGGTTTCGCTCTTCCAATCCTCAAAGGCTTGGCCGGTTTGCCCTCGCACGATGGCCGCGAATTTATCCGGATCCACTTCCTTGGTCTGTTTCATCAGGTCGGCGACGTACTTGCTCACTTCGCTGTCGATGTTGATGTTCAGCTCTTTGCCCCGGTTCACCAGCAGCAAAGAGTCAATGCGGTCGCGCAGCGCGTTTTTCACCGCTTCTTCACGCACCCGGTCGGCGTCGGCACCGGTCACCTTGCGTGTCTTCAGCATCTCTTCCACTTGGCGCTTGGTGCGCTCAATCTCGCCTCGGGTGACGATGTCGCCATTCACCTTCGCGATGATCTCTTCCACGGTCTGCACATCGGCCGCCAGCAGAAAACTGGCCAAGCCGGCCAACGCCATCAAAAACTTGCAGGGCATATAACTCCTATTGTATCGAAAGGCGCACGAAATCGACAAATCATCGCTGTTAACCTTGGGCAACGTTGTTATCCTGTACTTTCAAGCAAGCACGCGAACCACCATGCCGCCCCGTTTTGTATTTTCAACGATCTTCAAGCCACCCCCCCGGGCCATTGGTTCACGCTTGACCCGATTCGAGGTAATCACCCATGGCATCTCACGTTAAACTCGGCGTCTTCGACTTGGACGGCGTCCTGCGCGGCAAGTACGTCAGCCGCGATAAATTCGAAGCGGCGGCCCAATCCGGCCTCGGCTTCTGCGACGTCATCTTTGGCTGGGATTCGTCCGATGCCCTCTACGACAACGTCCGTTATACCGGCTGGCACACCGGCTATCCTGACACCCACGCCCGCATTGACCTCTCCACCAAGCGCAACGTGCCCTGGGAAAGCGACACCGAACTCTACCTGCTTGACCTGTTCACGGCCAATGGAGAACGGCTGCCGCTCGCCCCGCGCAACGTCCTGCAACGGGTGATCCACGCCGCCGCCGGCCAGGGCCTCGAAGCCCGCATGTCTGCCGAATACGAGTTCTTCCTTTTTGAAGAGACCCCGCATTCGGTCCGCGAGAAGAACTTCACCGGCCTCCGCCACCTCTCGCCCGGCATGTTCGGCTACAGCATCTTGCGTTCATCGGCCCAAGCGCCCCTCATGCATGACCTGCTGGACCAATTGGGCGCCTTCAACATCGAACTCGAAGGTCTGCACACCGAAACCGGCCCAGGCGTCTACGAAGCGGCGATCACTGTCGATAACGCCCTCGCCGCCGCCGACAAAGGCGCGCTGTTCAAGACGGCTGTCAAGGAGATTGCCATGCGCCACGGGCTCATGGCCTGCTTCATGGCCAAATGGAACGCCGCATTGCCCGGTTCCGGTGGCCACCTTCATCAAAGCTTGTGGGATTCCACCACCCGCCAGAATGTCTTCGTGAAGCCCGATGGCTCCATGGCCGACGCGATGCGCTATTACATTGCCGGCCTGCTGGACCATTTGCCCGAACTGATGGTGCTCTATTGCCCCACCGTCAACTCCTACAAGCGCACTGTGGCTGGAACCTCGGGGCCCGGAACCTGGGCCCCCGTCAACGCCACCTGGGGCATCGATAACCGTACCGTCGCCGTGCGTGCGCTTCCGGGCGGTGTGAAGTCCGGGCGCGTTGAACTCCGCCTCCCCGGAGCCGACATGAACCCTTATCTGTCGATGGCCGCTTCGCTCGCCTCCGGCCTCGACGGCATCGCTCGCCGCCTCGCCCCGCCCGAGCCCGTCACCAACGCTTACAAAACCGGCATCGCCCGGCCGCTGCCGTCCAACTTACTCGAAGCCACCTGGCTTTTTCGCGAAAGCGCCTTCGCCCGTCAAGCCTTCGGCGACGAATTCGTTGACCACTACGCGGCCACCCGCGAATGGGAATGGCGGCAGTATGAAAAGTCGGTGACGAACTGGGAGCTGGAGCGTTACTTCGAGGCGATTTGAGAGGAATAAATCGCATCGAGCCGCGACCGGAGGAAGCGGGCGGAATCCCCTTCGCTAAAATGTGGCCCGCTCCCTCCGGTCGCGGCTCGAGTGGGTTTTTCTGTTTGAAATTATAGGACGTGCGAGCGCGCCTCATCAAGGCACCTCGTTTCCGTTGACGCTAAGATCAAGGCATGCGCAAGCTGGAACCACTAACGCCGGAACAGTTTGCTAAGGCTCGAGATCGTTTGCTGAACCCGCCGGCCGGAAGCAGGATCGAAGCTGCCGCTAAGTTCGGCATCGATCTGACGCTTCTCGTTTCACAATTGCGTCTTACCCCGGACGAACGCGCGCGCAAATTGCAAGTCGCCTCCACCGCCATCGAACAAGTACGGGGCATCGCCCGCCGGCGCCGTTAATGGAATTCGACAAAGCCGTACAAGCTCTAGCCGGTGCCAGCGTCGAGTTCGTCATTATCGGCGGATTGTCGGCTTCCTTCCACGGAAGTGCTCGAATCACCTTCGATTTAGATGTTTGTTACTCTCGGTCGGCCGCCAATCTGCGGCGACTCGCCGCAGCGCTCGCCCCCTTCCACCCCAGGCCAAGAGACTTTCCTCCCGGACTTCCCTTCGTTTGGGACGAACGAACTTTAAGTCACGGGAACATATTTACCCTCGATACCGATGTAGGGCAAATTGACCTGCTTGCCGAGGTCACTGGCCTTGGTTCGTATGACGACGCAATGCGACACTCAATCGAGGTAGAGGCGTACGGATGCCACGTCAGAACCCTGGATCTTCCCTCGCTGATTCAGGCCAAACGCGCCACCGGCCGTGTGAAAGATCAGTTGGTGATTCCTGAACTCGAAAGCCTGCTCGATGCGGGCGAGCCATAATTCCCGAGGATGGATCACGCACGAATCGCGCCGCGCGAGTTCTGCGGGAAGCTAATCGGCGGCGATTTTTCCAGCTAAGCCCGGCCCAGAATGCGGATCTCGACGCGGCGATTTCTCATGCGGCCTTCGTAGCTTGAGTTTTCGTCGATGGGGCGCGTGTCGCCGTAGCCGACGCTCAACATGCGCGATTCGGGGACGCCTAGCTTGGCGAGCCTTTCCAGCACCGCCATCGCGCGGCGCTCGCTGAGGTAGAAACTGGCGCGGGCATCGCCGCGTTCCGTGTGGCCTTCCACCACCAGCCGGACCGGGTCACTCGATAGGATCAGGCCGGCGATGTCCTCCAGTAATAGCTTGGAGCCGGGCAGAATGTCGGCGCGATCCGGGGCAAATTGGATGCGATTTTCGAATAACAATTGGCTCACTCCGCCCGTTAACTGCGAGGGCGAGAGCAGCGGGAAGGCTGGGGCCACATAGCCGTCATCGGGGTCGTCCAATCGGGGCGCGGCGGGCGGTGGTTCCGGTGCAGCGGGGGGCGGTACCGGGGGCGGCAGCGGGATGAGCTGGGGAGGGAATGCGGCCTGCCAATTGCTAACCGAAAAGCCCATACTCGAGCCCGCGCCGGCGGCGGCAGCCATCGCCCGGGGAACGGCAGACGGCACCCGGGGAACGGCAGACGGTGCTGCAGCTAACGCGCGGTCGCGTGCGGATTCGGCTGCGATCACGCGCTGCTTCGCCTCACCCAAAGCGAGTTCCACTTCCTGACGCCGCGCAATCGCGTCGGCGAGCTTGCGTACCAGTTCATTGCCTGGCTCGACGACCGGCGCGACGCCAGGCACAGGCGCCCGCTCCGCCCGTTCGCGCTTCAGTTGCGCCACCTGCGATTGCGCCAAGCCAAGTTCACTCACCATATCGGACAGGCGCAGGCGCAGTTCCTCCACCACGGCCACTTCGTAGCGCAGCGACTTGATGGTGGCCTCGCGTTCGTTCAATGTCCGTTGAAGATGCCCGTCACCGGCTGCCAGAACGGCGGCACCCTTGTCAGCGATCAGGTCACGCTCCAGTTCGTTCAGCCGAGTCGCGAAAGTCTCTTGATCCGCCAACTGCTGCCGCAAGCGCAGCACTTCGTCATCCGGAGCAGCAATCGGCCTCCCGGTTTCCTGCAGCCGCCGGTCAAGCAGCGTCAGCCGTTCATAGCCGAGGGTGATCGCCATCTGCGCCTCGTCCAGTTTTTGGCTCTGCAAGCGCGCCTCGTCGCGCGAGGCGTGAATCTCGTCCTCGGCGGATCGCAGCAAGTCAAGGTGCTGGGTCTCCAACTCTTCCATTTGCCGCACCAGCACGTGGCGTTGCAGAAACCAGCCCGCAGCCAAGCCGATCAGCAGGATCGCGATGGGCGGCCAAACAAGGTAAAGCTGGGAATAATCAGTCAAACGATGATCTCTTCGCGCCCGTGAACGAACTGGGAGTGCTCTCGATTGTAGCCGGTTTTGGGTGAATGGGATAGTACCTTTGGTTGTTCGAGTACTGACTGGTACTAAACCCCGGCATGGCGCGCGAATGGGTTTGATTTTCCACAGGCTAGCCGATCTTGAGGATGAGTTTTCCAGAGGTCGCGCGGGAGGCTAAGTCGCGTTGAGCAACGCCAGCATCCGCTAGCGCGTACGTTCGCATAGAGAAGACAGGGAGGTGCCCGTTCAGCTTCCAGTTGAAGACGCTGGTGGCGCGTTCCAGCACCTCTTCGCGATTGAGGCAATAGTCGAAAAGACGAGGCCGCGTCAGGTAAAGCGAGCCTTTCTGGCTCAGCAGTAACGGCTCGACGGCGGGTGCGGGGCCGGAAGCGTTGCCGAAACTGACCATCATGCCCCGGGTAGACAGCGAATCGAGGCTGCCCTTGAAAGTGGCCTCGCCGACGGAGTCATAGACAACATGGACGCCTTTGGGGGCGATTTTGCGCACTTCGGCGGCGAAATTGTCGTAGCCAATCACATGGTCAGCCCCGGCACTTTTGACGAGGGCGGCTTTCTCGGGCGTCGACGTGGTGGCGATGACGGTGGCACCTAAGAGCTTGGCGACTTGAGTGAGGATCAGGCCAACACCGCCGGCGGCCGCGTGGATCAGGCAGGTTTGCCCGGCGGCGAGCGGAAAGGTGGCATGGGTGAGGTAGTGAACGGTCATGCCCTGCAGCATCAGCGCGGCGGCCGTGGGCAGGTCAAGCGCGGCGGGCACGGGAACCAGCATCCAGGAGGGGACGACGGCATACTCGGCGTAGGACCCGCGCTGCATGGCATAGGCGACGCGGTCGCCGGCCTTAACGTGTTCAGTATCGGGACCCACCTCAACCACCGTCCCGGCGGCTTCCATGCCGAGGCCGAAGGGCTTTTCCGGCGTGGGGTATAGCCCAGTGCGGAAGTAAATGTCGATGAAGTTGACGCCGCTGGCTTCGATCTTCACCAGGGCCTGTCCGGGTCCGGGTTGCGGAATGGCGACGTCTTCAAGCACCAGGTTTTCTTCGGGACCGGGGGTGTGTACACGAATGGCTTTCATGAGAATCCTAATTTCCTGCGTAAGTGAATTCGGGCCGCGAACAGGGCCAGGTAGAGCAAAGTGAAGGGAAACAGCAGCAGGCGCAGCGGCGTGGTGATGGCCCCCGCGCCGGACATACCGGCCCGGAAACTGAAGAAGTGCCACATCAGGTTCACGTGGCTATAGTCGATCCAGAACCAGTCGGCGTTCTCGTTGATGAGGAAGAGTTTGGCGGGGATGCGGGCGGCCAGCAGCCACTTCCACTTGGTCATGATGGCTTCGCCGGTACACAGCAGTCCGATGACGTCGTAACGGTTGTTTTGCAATTCGCGAATGAGGGCGGAGCGGGCATCGGACGTGGTGTAATCCTGGACGCGAAAGATGTCGCCCCCAAACATCTTGGGAGAACCGGCGTAGCAGGTCACCAGGTCCGGCTTGAAGGTGCCGCCAGATTCGCGGCTCGCCAGGAACTTTTCGAGTACAAACCGGGAGCCGCTCTCGACGAGCAGGACTCGCCGCAAATGCGGGGTGTATCGGCGGAAGAAATAGCGCAATACAGAGAGTCTACTATGCCGGGCCCGCCGGATTCTGGCGGACCACGAAGTGCTTTGCTTGCAATTGGTTTGAGGTGGACGCGGTCTACCGGCTGGGGGGTTGACTTCTTCCCGGACCTCATGTAGTATTTCCACATACCGCGCTTTCTCAGGGTTGACGGTAACGCGTTGTTAAAAGAGGACTTAGTTCGCAAGGGCTGAATTCTCTCCTGTTCCTGGTCAAGATAAATTCCGCTTCACCAGGAAGGGTACCAACCTCCCCGCCACGATGCCGGGAGCAACCCAAAATTGCCGGTTGCCCGGAAAATGGCGCGTGGAGAAAATGGCAAATGGCGTTTCCCGCTGACGGCAATCATTCTCAAACCTCGGACGTCCATCCGAGCCCAGCCCGGCCGGCTTCGGTCGGTTCTCGTCCCGAACCGGCACACGGGGTGCCCGGAGCCCCGGTCGCCATGCCTGCCGGCGAAGAGACGCCAGGCGAAGAAGGCTACGAAGACTTCGAACTGATGTTCGAGCTTGAGAACCGGAACTCGGCCGCGCCGCCCGGCTCCGGACAGGGCCTCATCGGCCATGTCGTCTCTGTCAGCGAACGAGGATTGCTGGTAGACATTGGCACCAAGCTCGAAGGTTTCGTGCCGATTGAGCAGGTGCAGCAACCCGATGGCACCCTCCCTTTCGGGCCCGGCGACCCCATTCAGGTGGTGCCCGATCGCAACAATGCCTCCTTAGACGGCTACGTGCTGCTCAACTACGAGCGTGCCAACCGGCACCGCATTTGGGATGTTCTGGAAGCCGCCCATCGCGACAGTCAGATCGTCACCGGTCGCGTGATCGGCCGGGTGAAAGGCGGGTTGGAGGTGGAGGTGGGCGTCAAAGCCTTTATGCCTTCTTCGCAGCTGGACATGCGGCCGATCCACAATCTGGACGCTTACACGGGGCAAGACATTCAGGTGAAAATCCTGAAGCTCAACCGGCGGCGCGGCAACGTGGTGGTCTCCCGCAAAGCCGTCCTCGAAGACGACTTCAACCTGCGCAAGGATGCGGTGCTGGGCGACGTTGAGGAAGGTTCCGTTGTCACGGGCACCGTAAAGAATCTTACCGACTATGGCGCATTCGTCGACCTGGGCGGGCTCGATGGCCTGTTGCACGTCAGCGACATGTCCCATGGCCGGGTAAATCATCCGCAAGAGATCGTTCAGCCGGGCGATACGATCACTTGCCGCGTCCTGAAGCTCGACAAGGAAAAGGGCCGCGTCAGTTTGGGCTTAAAGCAACTGGTGCCCGACCCTTGGGAGACGGTAGCGGAACGTTTCGCCCCCGGCACGCGTGTCATTGGCCGCGTGGTGAGCGTCACCGATTATGGTGCCTTCGTCGAACTCGAGAGCGGCGTCGAAGGTCTCATTCATATTTCGGAGATGACCTGGAGCCGCCGCATGAAGCATCCCTCCAAGGTGGTGAAGCCGGGCGACCAGGTGGAGGCCGTGGTGTTGGAGATCAAAGGCGGCGACCGCCGCATCTCGCTGGGCATCAAGCAGCTCGAAGCCGACCCCTGGACGACCATCCAGGATCGCTATAGTATTGGTTCGGTGGTGGAAGGCCGCATCCGTAAGCTCTCTGATTTTGGCGCTTTTGTCGAAGTGGAAGAAGGCGTGGACGGGCTGATTCACATCTCCGACTTCTCCTGGACTGAACGCCTCAAGCACCCTTCCGAAGTGATCAAGAAGGGGCAAGTGGTGCAGGCGGTAATCCTCAACATCGACACCGGCAATCGCCGTTTGTCCCTCGGCGTGAAGCAGTTGCAGCCCGATGCCTGGGAGACTTTTTTCCAAACCCGCTTCGTGAACGACGTGGTGCATGGCAAAGTGGTGCGCTCTTCGTCGTTCGGCGTTTTTGTGGAGATTGCGCCGGGCGTCGAAGGCTTGTGCCACAACTCCGAAATACCGGGCATGGGCGGCATGAATGCTCGCGCCGAGCAACGTTCGCCCACCGGTGACTCTGGTTCCAGCCTCCCCGTCGGTGCTGAGTTCGACTTCAAGATCATTAAGATGAACGAAACCGATAAGAAGATCGGCCTCAGCCTCAAAGAGATGGCCACCTTAGAGGATCTGGAGCGGATGAAGAGCTATCACGCGCGGGCCGAACATGCGTCAGCGGAGGTGGAGAGCGCGATTCTCAAGCCGCCGGTCGAGCCCGGTTTGGAGACCGCCAGCGATGGGGTAGAACCTGAGTGAGCCGGACAGGCTTGCGTGCCTGCCCCTAATATGGTGTTAAATTAGGAACTTATGACGAAAGCCGATCTCATTGAGGAAGTCTCCCGGGTCGTCGAAATGACCCGCAAAGACTCGGAGGTCATTGTCGAAGCGATCTTTGATTCAGTCGTCAAAAGTCTTCGGACTGGCGACAAGATTGAGATCCGCGGCTTTGGCAGCTTCCGCACCCGCCAACGCCAGCCTCGCATTGGACGCAATCCCAAGACGGGCACCCGGGTGGAAGTGCCCGCCAAGCGCATCCCCTACTTCAAGCCCAGCAAGGAATTGAAGGACTTGGTGAATGGCGGCGAATCGACCGCTCTCTAGCCGGTGGACCACCTTTGGAGCCCCTGGCGCTACCGCTATGTCACCGCCGTTAAACCGGCAGGTTGCATTTTCTGCGAGATGGCTGCGTCGGCCGACGACGCTCTGTCACTGGTAGTCCATCGCGCGCGACTCAACCTCGTGGTGTTGAATCGCTATCCCTACGCGAGCGGACACCTGATGGTCGTCCCTTACGAGCATGTTCCGGCGCTTGAGCAAACCCCGCCCGAGACGCTTCAAGAACTGATCCTGCTGGCCCGCCTCGCAGAGATAAATCTGCGTCTGGCGTATAAGTGCGCGGGACTTAACATGGGCTTCAACATTGGCGAGAGTGCCGGGGCTGGCGTCGCACAGCATCTGCATTTCCACGTCGTGCCCCGCTGGCCAGGCGATGCCAATTTCATGACCGTTGTCGGCGAGACGCGAGTGATTCCGGAAGATCTGGCGGAAAGCCATCGCAAGCTTTCGGTTTTGAATTGGGCGCTTTAACTCGCCCTGGCGACCATGCTCGCCTGTTGCATCAGCGGTACCAGAGCCAGGTCTTTGGCCAATCCATATTGCTCCAAGCGCGCGAGGCGTAGCATATGCACTAATTCCTCGACGATCGCTTCGACGCGGTCACGGACGTGGCGGTGAACGGTTTCGTCCTTGCCATTCGGGTCACGCACCAGCACCTTGACGACGGGAGAGGAAGTTTTAGGCAGCGCATGCCCGCTCATGTTGACCACCAAGTCGAACTCGTCCAGCGCAAACTGCGTCAGGCTCTTGGGCACCGCGCCACGCAAAGAGATCGACTTTTCATCCATCACCATCCGCGTCGTGCTCAGCACATGGCGCGCCGGTAGCAATCCGGCGCTCGAAGCGCGCATCACGTCGGGCCCGTAGGCTTTGGCAAAGGCCTCGGCCATCTGGCTGCGGCTGGCATTGCCCAGGCAGACGAAAAGCACATTGATCCGCTCGTCCTTCACCTTCGAGTACAACGTACTGGCGGACGATGGGAAGCGAACGTTCTGTGGAGCGAGAGCGGGCGTATGAATGATCACTTGGTTATCAGCGTACGGCCCAGGATTCGTGAGGACGATAGGCGATCGAGCAGCTTTGTACCAGTACCAGGCCCCGGGTGGTTCCAGTACCCGATACCGGTACGGGTGATTTCTTGGCGAGGGAACCAGGCCCCCGCCGCGCTTCGTGGCCGGCGCGAATTTCCGGTTACACTAAGATGAGTTTTCAAATGAGTTCCCAGAATAGTTTCGCTTCCCGTTCCACGTTGAAGGTCGGTGATAAGTCCTATACGATCTATCGCTTAGAAGCACTCACCCAAGCCGGTTACAATCTTGACCGGTTGCCGTTCTCCATCAAGATCCTGCTCGAGAATCTGCTGCGTCAGGAAGATAACCTGAACGTCAGGAAGAGTGACATCGAATACGTCGCACAATGGGACGTCGCCCGTGCCAAGCAGGAGATCGCTTTCATGCCGGCCCGCGTGCTGATGCAGGATTTTACCGGTGTTCCTTGCGTGGTGGACATGGCGGCTATGCGCGACGCGCTGGCGGCCATGGGGCTCGATCCAACTTTAGCCAATCCGCTGATCCCGGTCGACCTGGTGATTGACCATTCGGTGCAGGTGGATAACTTCGGGCAAAAGGACTCCTTTGACCTGAACATGTTGCTGGAGTTCCAGCGCAATCACGAACGCTACGCTCTTCTCCGTTGGGCGCAGAGTAACTTACGTAACTTCCGCGCCGTGCCCCCCGGCACAGGCATCGTGCATCAGGTGAACCTCGAGTATCTGGCACCGGTGGTGTTTAGTAACTCGGATACGGGCGAGGCTTACCCCGATACGCTGGTCGGCACCGATTCGCACACCACGATGATCAATGGCTTAGGGGTCGTCGGCTGGGGAGTCGGCGGCATTGAAGCCGAAGCTTGCATGTTGGGCCAAGCGGTGACGATGCTGCTGCCTGACGTGGTGGGCTTTAAGTTAACCGGCGCGTTGGCGGCGGGCGCCACGGCGACTGACTTAGTGCTGACCGTGACCCAGATCTTGCGGAAGAAGGGTGTCGTCAATAAGTTTGTCGAGTTCTATGGGCCCGGAGTGAAAGCCCTTTCGCTGGCCGATCGGGCGACGATCGCGAATATGGCGCCCGAGTATGGGGCCACCATCGGGTTCTTCCCGATCGATGAAAAGTCGCTGGATTATTTGCGGCTGACGAATCGTCCCGCCGCGACGATCGAGTTAGTGGAAGCCTACTGCCGCGCGCAGGGGCTTTTCCTGACGGATGAAACTCCCGACGCGGTTTACACCGAAACCATGGGGCTTGACCTGACGACCGTGAAGCCTTCCATGGCGGGCCCCAAGCGTCCGCAGGATCGCGTGGAACTGCCCGGCTTGAAAGCCAACTTTATGGCGACGCTGACCGGCGAGCCCAAGTCAGTCGAAGTGACCATGGGGACGAGCACGTTCGACTTGCGTGAGGGCGCGGTAGCTATTGCGGCGATCACCAGCTGTACCAATACCTCCAACCCCTCAGTGCTAATGGCCGCTGGATTGCTCGCCAAGAAAGCCGTCGAGCGCGGCTTAACGGTGAAGCCCTGGGTGAAGACGTCGCTGGCACCGGGCTCCAAAGTAGTCACCGACTATCTGATCGAAGCCGGACTGATGGAGTATCTTGAGGCCCTCAAATTCCACTTAGTCGGTTACGGCTGCACCACCTGCATTGGTAACTCCGGGCCATTACCCGACGAGATTGCCGAGGCAGTTACTACCCACAAACTAAATGTGGCCAGCGTGCTCAGCGGCAATCGTAACTTTGAAGGCCGCGTAAATCCGCATGTGCGCTCTAATTACCTGGCCTCGCCGCCCCTCTGTGTCGCCTTCGCCATTGCCGGCCGTGTGGATATTGACCTTTCCACTGAGAGTTTGGGGATTGGTTCCGACGGGAAGCCGGTGTTCCTGGCCGACATCTGGCCCAGCACCGACGAGGTACAAGCCGCCGTCCGTAATTTCGTGAAAGCCGAGCAGTTCGCCAAGGAATACGGTGCCGTCTTTGAAGGCACGCCTCAATGGAAGCAGATGAAAGTGCCGACGGGCGATCGGTTCGCCTGGGATGAAAAGTCCACTTACATTCGCCGTCCACCTTACTTCGATGAAATGGCCGATCCGGCTACCTTTGTCAAAAACCTTTCGGGACTGGCCTGCCTCGCCGTGCTGGGCGACTCCATCACCACCGACCACATCTCACCGGCTGGTTCGATTGCCAAGGACTCGCCCCCGGCGCGTTATCTAAACAGCGAAGGCGTCGCCAACATCGACTTCAATAGCTACGGCGCGCGCCGCGGCAATCATGAAGTGATGGTCCGCGGAACACTGGCCAATATCCGAATTAAGAACGTTATGGTGGAAGCCCCCAATGGAGAGATCAGTGAAGGACCTTACACGGCTTATGTGCCCACCGGCGAAAAGATGTTCATCTACGACGCGGCCATGAAGTACACTGCGGCGGGCGTGGGCCTGACGATTCTGGCCGGCAAGGAGTATGGCTCCGGTTCGTCGCGCGATTGGGCCGCCAAGGGCGTCAGTCTGCTGGGCGTGAAACTGGTCATTGCCGAAAGCTACGAGCGGATTCACCGCTCCAACTTGGTCGGGATGGGCGTGCTGCCGGCGCAGTATGTCGATGGGCAAACGCGCGCGAGTCTGGGCCTCACCGGGCTGGAGAGCTTCTCGATTGTGGGCGTTCCCTCGGCAGTCTCGAGTTGCGGCGCGGACCTGGCTACCGTCACGGCGACGGCCAAGGATGGGTCCACGAAGAGCTTCCAGGTAAAGGTCCGCATCGATACGCCGGTGGAGTCCGGCTACTATCGCAACGGCGGCATTCTGCCTTTCGTGCTGCGGCAATTGGCGGCCAGCGCGGTGCGGGTCTAGGGAGTCGCCGGGGCCATGACCTTCATCGTGCGTCCCCTCCGCTTCCGCTTTCTCGCAAAAGACCCCATCTTTTTTCCGGCGCACAAGCCGGGCAATGTCCTGCGCGGTGCCTTTGGATTGGTCTTTCGCGAGCTAGCCTGCCGCTGCTTGTCCGGCCATGAGGGCAACTGTCCCTATGCCCGAATCTTCGAGCCGAAATCGATGGGTCTGGCACCTTCTGGCTTCACCGACCTTCCCCGCCCATTTGTGATCCGCGCCCATCATCTGGATGGCCGCCGCGTGGCCCCCGGCGAACGCTTTCACTTTGACGCGAACCTGTTCACTCAGGACGCTTGGCCGTTGCCCTATTTCGAAGGCACGTTTGCCAAGTTAGCGACCCAAGGGATGGGGCCCGGTCGTGGGCGCGCGCTGTTCGAAGGCATGACGGCCTCCCGGTTAGAATTTAGCCTGAATCCACCTCCTGCTTTCGTGGATCGCGTGACAGTCGACTTTGTGACGCCCACCGAACTCAAGGCCGCCGATCGCCTCATCGCCGAACCCTTCTTCGAGCCTCTGATTGCCCGCCTGCGAGACCGGATCTCGAACCTCGGTGAGCAATATGGCGATGGCCCATTGACGGTCGACTTTCTAGCCCTGGCCGCGCGGGCCAGCGGTGTCCGGCTCGCGGAATCTGACATCCGGCATGTGGAGGCCGAACGAAGGTCAAGCCGCACGGGCCAGACGCATCCACTCTCCGGCTTCGTGGGGCGCGCGACCTACACAGGCGACCTCGCCGAGTTTATTCCTTATCTCCAGATTGGCGAATACACCGGCGTGGGCCGGCAGACCGTGTGGGGCAAGGGTGAACTGAAGTTAGTGAGTTACTCATGCGCTGAAGTACCCGCCTAGCCGCTCTAGCCGCGACCGGAAAGAAGCGGGCCGCGAACCCTCGTCGTCCAAAGACGAATTCTCTTCTCGTCGCCGTTTCTAGTGAGCTTGGTCCTGGCCTGCCTGCGAACCAAACAGTAGCTTCGAGTGGCCAGGGAAGCCTCCTTCGGGCTCAATGCGGGCTGGGCGGAAGGTGAAAGTTCTCGATTGGGTCAGGGTGGGAAGGGTCATAGGCCGGCAGGTCGATGAGATGCTTGGCTAGGGGAAGGTGGGAGTCGCGCAGGGCTTGGACGATGCACTTGGCGAGTTGGTAGCTGCCGTAGTTGTTATGGTGGGTGCCGTCGCGGGGCGAGGAGAATAGCTGAACCGAGGGTTCCGGGCCGAAGGCCTCATAAAACTTTGCACTCATGGCGTGGAGATCGATCAAGGGAACGTTTCTTAGGGCGGCGACGCGGCGGACGGCTTCTGGATAGTCGCCGAGGCTGTTGGTGATCTTGCCCGCCGCGTCGAAGGTTCGCCGGTGCATGGATGTCACCAGAATTGGATGCATGCCCTTGGCACGGGCGTCGTCGACGAGCCGCTCAAGATCGGCGCGATAGGAGGTGAAGGCACCGATCCCTTCGCCGCGCTCCTTCTGGTCGTTGTGGCCCATTTGAATCATGAGCCAGTCGCCCGGTTTGGCGACTCTGAGGAGTTTATCCCAGCGGTGGGCACCCAGAAACCCCTTGAGCGATTCGCCGGATTCGCCGTGATTCGCCACGGCAATGGAGGGCTTCAAAAACCGCGTCAGCATCTGGCCCCAGCTATTGAAGGGCTCGCGCGGCTGATCGGTGGACGTCGAGTCGCCGGCAATGAACAGGGTGGGCACCCGAAGGAGCGGTTGAAGGGTGATGGCGCAAACCGCCGGTGTAGTTCCGGTAAATTCCAGGGTGAGCCGGTCGTCCCAAGCGATGGCCTCGAAGGTCCTTTCGCGATCCTTCAGGATGACCGCGGCGTTGGTTCCCGCGATCCGGGGTTGGCGGATGTTCACGACAAATGAGACTTTCTTGCGCTGGCCCGCAGCAACCCGGACCGATTCAGCCATCAAACGCCGCAGCTCGGCTTTAATAGTGGTCTCCGAAGGGCCGCCGAGAGTAACAGTCACCAGATAGTTGCCCTCGGCCGCATCGGCAGAAAAGCTAAATGGCTTGGCGCTGGAGGCACACCCTCGCTGGACGGCGACCCGATCGCCGGCGATACCTTGCCCGGCAGTAAACTTGCGTTTCTCACCGGCGTTCAACAAGAGCGCGCTGAAGAGAAGGCCGACCGCCAGTTTTGCCAAAGCGGTTAGACCACGTATGGCTTGCGATAGTCGCGGGTAAGCAGCTTGTTGGCTTCGGGATCGTTCAAGAACTTGGGCCCGGCTTGAAGAGTGAGCTTGCGGCCGACGCGGTAACTGATGTTGGCCAAGTGGCACATGGAGGCGCTCAAATAAGCGATGCCGATTTCGTCGTGAAGGTCTTTGTAGTTGCGCGATTTACACGCGGCCAGGAAGTTCTGCATGTGCAGGCCAGTGGGGTCGTTGCCGGGCCCGCGCTCGGCGCGTTCTTCCATGATGAGTTCGTTGCTTTCGCCTTTGAAGGCCTGGAAGCCTTCATCGCTCATCGCGGCCCACCCTTCGGTGCCGTAGAAGAGATTGCCCACCATCACATTGAGGGGGGCGGCGGTCTTAGGCGCGGTGGCCTCGGGAGTTGCGGCAGCCGCAGGACGGCGTCCGCGAGGAACGGCACCTTCGGCACCGGTAAGCAAGCCGCGGACTTCGAAGACGAGTTCCCGGCCGCCGAAATCGAAGTTGGCGGTGAGGGTGTTGGGTGTTTCCTGGTCGTCGTCGTAAGCAAACTTGCCGCCGTGCGCCGCTGCCGTTTTGGGCCATTCAGGGTCGCCCATGGCCCAGCGGGCAATGCCCAATTCATGCACGCCTTGATTGCCGATGTCGCCGTTGCCCGTGTCCCAGAACCAGTGCCAGTTGTACCGGAAGCGGAGTTCGTTAAAGGCGCGCAGCGGGGCCGGGCCGAGGAACATGTCCCAGTTGACGCCGGGGGGCGTGGGAGCGTCGGGCTTCTTGCCGATGGAGGCGCGGCGCTTGTAACAGAGCCCCTTACTCTGATAGACATTGCCGATCAACCCCCCTTGCACGGCGGCCATGGCGCGCATCTTGAAGGGGTTACTGCGGTGCTGCGAACCGATTTGCAGCATGCGCTTGGTATCGCGCGCCACCTGCACCAGCTTCTGAGCTTCGTAGATATTGTAGGCGGCCGGCTTTTCGCCGTAGACGTCCTTGCCGGCCTTCATGGCCCAGATGGCGGCGAGCGCGTGCCAGTGGTTCGGCGTGGCGATGGAGACGGCGTCGACGGTGGGGTCAGCGAAGACGGCGCGCATATCCTCGAACTCTTTGGCTTTTTCGCCGGTATTCTTGAGGAGCGTGGCCTGCGACTTTTCGCGGGCGGCCTGGTTGACGTCGCAAAGTGCGACTACTCTAGCTTCGGCGAGACGCGAGTAAATGCTGAGATGGTTGCTGCCACGCCCGCCGAGTCCGACGATGGCGACGTTGAGGCGCTCGTTGGCACCGTAGACGCGCAGTGCGGAAGCGGCGGCGGCGGCTCCCATAAAGAATCGCCGGGTTGATTCGTTGGACATGATTACTCCCTCAGTAGGGGAGGATATCAGATTTACGGGATTGCCCGCATTAAATACACGGCCAGCGACTATCCGAAGCTATATACTCATGGACGGTACGGAAACGAGGAGATCAATGAGACTTCGACATGCGTTAGCGGTGGTCGTGTTCCTGGCGATGGGTTCGATGGGATTCGCGCAGTCAGCGGGCCCGTACAAGGTTTTGAAAACCGTCAAGGTAGGCGGAGTGGGCGGCTTCGACTATGTGACGGCGGACTCAGTGGGACGAAGACTCTATATCCCGCGCTCGGGAACAGGCGCCCGGATCAGCGTTTTTGATCTGGATACGCTGGCACCGGCGGGAGAGATTCCTAACGTGGCGGCGCGCGGGGTGGCGGTGTCGACGAAGTCCGGGCATGGATTTACCAGCAGCAAGCCGGTGGTGATGTTCGACACGAAGACGCTGGCTCCCCTCAAGAATATTGACGTGGAAGGCGGGCCGGACGGCATCTTGTGGGACCCTTTCAACAACCGGGTTTATGTATTCAGCCACCGTGCGCCGAACGCGACGGTAATTGACGCCGCCGACGGGGCCGTGCTGGGTAACATCGATCTCGGCGGCATGCCGGAACAGGCCGTAAGCGACGGCAAAGGCCGTATTTATATCGATATCGAAGACAAATCGAATGTTGCGGTGGTGGACGCGAAGACCATGAAGGTGACGGCGCACTACGACATCGAGGGCAAAGGCGGAGTGTGTGCGGGATTGGCGCTCGATGCCAAGAACAACATTCTCTTCGCGGCCTGCCGCAATCCGCAGAACATGGTGATGCTGAGCGCGACCGGCGGCAAGGTGATTACCACGCTGCCGCTGGGCGTGGGCACCGATGGCGCCGGGTTTAACCCGAAGACGAGGGAGGCGTTTAGTTCGCAGGGCGATGGCACGCTGACAATCGTCAAAGAGAACGGTCCGGCGAGTTTCGA
The DNA here is from genome assembly GCA_031367405.1 of Bryobacteraceae bacterium. GTDB lineage: Bacteria > Acidobacteriota > Terriglobia > Bryobacterales > Bryobacteraceae > JALHNI01. Next base: position 36,483 of record JANLPT010000027.1, on the reverse strand, counting down.
GGTGTTACAGACGGTGCAAACCATGCGCACGGCTAAGACGATGACGATGGATACGAAGACGGGCCATATCCTCTTAATTGCCGCAGAATATGGTGCTCCGACCCCGCCAGCGCAGCCTGGTGGGCGTCCTGGGCGAGGACCTTTAGTGGCCGATTCCTTCTCGATTTTGGTAGTGGGCAAGTAAGCAAGCCGGATCCGGCGTAGGGCATTGGGGTCAAAACCTCTCTCTGCCTAATCGGCGGTTGCCTGGGCTCCGGCTAGGCCGCACGCCTTGGCGATAGCTTCAGCCAAATAGCGGAAATCGCGTTCGCAGATGCGGACCAGTTGGGCATGGCTGCCGATGGCACCGTCGGCTGGGGAAAGGTCGAACATGGGTTTTCGGGCCTCTTGGGCCATGGGCATGAGGCTCCGATAGTTACGTAACGTCCCCAGGCAGTGGTCTTCACCCGGAAGCGATGTTTGCGCACCTTCGCCGAGGACTGCTTCGCGATAGACGCCGGGGACGCGTTGGAGCCACTTCCCGTACCATTTCGCGGGCCGGTCGGCTCGCACCGCGTGTTGCAACATCACGTAGCCCAGCGGTTGCATGCGCCCTTCCGGTAGAGCAAAGTTGACCTTGGCTTTCGCCAGCATGTCTTTCCAAATGGCTCGCCAATCGCGAACGGTGGGGCCCAGATTCTTGAGACCTTGCAGGGAGAACAGATCGGAGGCCAGGGGAACCAGGAGAAAATCAGCTGCCAATAGCGCCGAACGATTGATCGCACCGAGGTTGGGGCCCACATCAACGAGGGCAATATCCGCCTGGGTGCGAACGCCGGCGTCCTGAATCATCCGGTAAAACGCCGAAGTAGCCCGCAGGGCAGCCTGGTCGTTAGCGAAACCCTTGGGCCAGCTTTCAGACAGCTTGTCTTCGAAACGCGATAGCCCCAGATCACCGCACAGGACGTCGACCGGATTTATTCGTAGCGGCACAGCGGGCGCGATATCACCGGTCCCGTCGAGAATGGGCTGAACACAGGTCAGTACCGTTTGGCCAAAAACCTTTTCGTCCCAAACTTTCTCCAAGGTATCATCGTCGAAAAAGGCCGAGGTGAGGTTCGCCTGGGGATCGAGGTCCACGGCCAAAACGCCGTAGCCGAGGCGCTGAAACATGTAAGTCAGATGGTAGGCCAGCGTAGTTTTTCCAACGCCACTTTTGCTATTAAAAAGCGCGATGGTGATCATACGCGCGCCCTCAGTGTTACACCGACATAGGAATTTTCAAAAACGAACTCGGGAGCAGGATTGCCATTCTTCTCCATAGCGGATCGTGCGCGTTGCACGCCCGTCCCAAAGCGCTCCGCATAGCCCAAGCCCTTCATCGCCTCGGCGATGACTGGATTGCGATACGCGCTAGTCTGGCCAAAATTGTTACTCGTAACGGATCCGTAAAGTCCACCGGGGCTTTGGATTTCGAGGCGATCGGTGAAGATCGTGATGCGGATGGGAGCCGTACTTTGGTAATCCCGATGCAGGAGCGCATTCCAAGTAAGTTCGCGTAAGGCCAGCCGTGGGTAGTTAGGCACTACTTCCTGCCGGAAGGTGCTGGTTTGCCGTTGAGGTTCCTGAATCAGCAGGGGGAGGTACTCGTCGAGAATCCTCAATTGCGTAGCGAGGTTACCGGAGATCTGCTTCTGGTCGATTACATCGTCACTTACGTGAGCGCCGCTGTATCTTACAACTTGGACATAGGCTCCAGACAAGAAATTCAGGGGATCGACGCCAAAGACAAGCAAACCGGCATAGGTCGGCACACCGCGCGCCTGATCGAAGAATCGCAGGGAGGCGAGTTGTTGTGTTACGGTCCGATTGTTCTCCACCAGAACTTCAGGGCTGACGACACGCGGGAGATACTCGTCGCGAAAGGGTACCAGGTGAAGGTCGGCCAGCGACGCGTGCAGGCAAGGTTGCTGGTCAAACGTCTGGGCACCGGAAACTCGCTTTTCCGTCAGGCGCCGCTCTTGATCTTGGGTAGCGATGGCTCGTATCGGACCCACTCGGACCCAAGTTTGGCCTCTAAATCGGGCGGGAGGGTGCGAAACCGGATGCACTTCCATTACGGCGACCCGGACACCTCGAAGCATTCGTGGTTGGACTTCAAGATCGGGGATCGGTTGAACGCTGCCGTCCGATCGCATCTGTGCCAGGGTAGTGAGTAACTCGTCCGTAACGGCCAAGCCGGAAGGCTCCCCGCCGTCGGCGACACCAATGAAAATCAGGCCAGAATGCCCGTGAGCGGGCATATCGTTCATGAATGCACAGATCGCCTGATGGATCCTATCCTTGTCTTTGGGAAGAGACTCCTTGCGCTCGACCCAGTCAAGTTCCAGGTCTTGCATAAGTTGCTCGAGTTCAGAGTCGGAACGCATCAAGGATAAGTATGACCCATCCGTCGAGAGGCGAGCGCCATTCCCCCGTCATTGCCCAACCCAGTACAATCAAAGCTGCCCCATGAAACCCGTCGTCACCTTTGGTGAAATCATGCTCCGCCTCGCACCGCCTGGCTTTGAGCGCTTCCTGCAATCTCCCCAGTTCCTGGCCACCTTTGGCGGTGGCGAGGCCAATGTCGCCGTCGCGCTCGGCGGCTTCGGGTATCCGGCGCGTTACATCTCCGTGTTGCCCGACAAGAACGCCATCAGCGATGCCTTCATCGGCGAGTTGCGACGATTCAATGTCGACCCATCCTTCATGGTCCGCAGACCCGGCCGCTTTGGCATCTACTTCGTCGAACCCGGTGCCAACCAGCGCGGCGCGAAGGTCCTCTATGACCGCGAGTTTTCCTCCATCTCGCAAGCCGGACCCGGCGCTATCGATTGGGATGCCGCCCTAAAAGGTGCCGGCTGGTTCCACACCACTGGCATCACGCCCGCCTTAAGCCAGGCCACGGCCGACCTCACCGTCGAAGGCATGCAGAAGGCGCGCCAGCACGGCCTCACCGTCTCCTGCGACCTCAACTTTCGCAAAAACCTCTGGAAATATGGCAAGAAATCGAGCGACGTGATGCCGCGTTTGGCTGAACTCACCGACGTCTTGATCGCCAACGAAGAAGATTGCCAAATGGCGCTCGGCGTCAAGGTAGACATCGACGTACACTCCGGCCAGCTCGACCATGCCCAATACCAGAAGCTGGCCGAAGCCGTCTTGCAGGCCTATCCGAACCTAAAGACGATCGCCATCACGCTGCGCGAAAGTAAGAGCGCGTCGCACAATGGCTGGAGCGCTTGCCTGCATAACCGGCAGCACTTTCTGCTCAGCCGGCACTACGAGATTACCCACATTGTCGACCGCGTGGGCGGCGGCGATTGCTTCGCCGGCGGCCTGATCTGGGGCTTGCTCACCAAAGATAATCATCAGGCCGCGCTCGAATTCGCCGTGGCCGCCAGTTGCCTCAAACACTCGATTCCCGGCGACTTCAACCGCTTCTCCGCCGCTGAGGTGGAGGCCTTAATCACGGGCGGCGGCTCCGGCCGCGTGCAACGGTAGCGTTGGCTCCCGCTGACCAGATCGTCGCCGGTGACCGGCGGGCCTTGGCTCGCGCGGCCACGCTGATCGAGAACCGTTCGCCCGCCTCGCGCGCGTTGCTCGCCGCACTATTCCCCCATACCGGAAAAGCGCTGGTGCTGGGCATCACCGGCCCTCCCGGTGCCGGCAAAAGCACGCTCACCGATCAACTCACTCACCTGCTGCGGGCCGAGGGCAACACCGTTGGCATCATCGCCGTTGACCCCAGCAGTCCGTATTCGGGCGGCGCGATTCTGGGCGACCGCATCCGCATGCAGTCGCACTATGCTGACCCGGGCGTCTTCATCCGTTCCATGGCCACGCGCGGCAATCTGGGTGGCCTCGCCGCCGCCACCTTCGACCTGGTGCTGCTGCTGGATGCCGCCGGCTTCGACACAATCCTGATTGAGACCGTCGGCGTCGGCCAGGACGAAGTGGAAATCGCCGGCTTAGCGGACGTCACGCTGGTAGTACTAGTTCCGGGCATGGGTGATGACGTCCAAGCCCTCAAAGCGGGTATCATGGAAATCGCGGACGTCTTTGTGTTGAATAAGGCTGATCAGCCGGGCATCGAAAAGTTAGAGCGGGAAATCGAATTTCTGCAGAGTCTGGCCCATCGCCCGGATGGCCCGGATGGCCCGGATAGATGGCAACCGCCGGTCATCCGGACGGTGGCCCATGAGGGCACCGGCGTAAATGCGGCCCTCGAAAAGGCGCGGGAGTTCGCGCGGCTCGGAAAGCGAGACCAGGCCACGGCTTGGTCCAGGCGCTTACGCCAGATGCTGCGGGAGCGACTGCTGGAACGTTTTCCGGCGGAAGTGATCGAACAAGCGGCGCAACGAGTGGCCGCGCGCGAACGCGACCCTTATTCGGTGGTGGCCGAATGGATAGAACGAATTGAAAATGGGAAGCCAATTTCCGATTGACCATCTCGGCATCGCGGTCTCTTCGCTCGAAGGGGCGTTGCACTTCTATCGCGACCAACTGGGGCTCGAAGTCACCCATCGCGAAACCATTGCCGGTGAGCGAGTCAACGTCGCCATGCTGGCGGCTGGCGAAAGCCGCATCGAGCTTCTGGAGCCCACTGAAACCGACTCGGTGATTGGCAAATTTCTCGAAAAACACGGCCCCGGGCTGCACCACGTCTCGCTGCGCGTACCGGATTTGGCCGCCGCCGTGGAACGCCTGCGCGCTGCGGGCAGCCGTGTTTTGAATGAGCCGCGCACGGGTGCCGGCGGTCATCGTTATGTTTTTGTCCATCCGTCGTCGACGGGTGGCGTACTTCTTGAATTGGTGGAGTCCCGGTGAGCGCAAAAGCAAAGATTGGCATTATTGGCGGCAGCGGGCTTTACTCGATGCCTGGTTTTGAGCTGCACGAGGAGGTCGTGGTCGAGACCCCTTTCGGCGCGCCTTCCGACGCCTACATGGTGGGCAAGTTGGCGGGTAAGGATGTCGCTTTTCTGCCCCGGCATGGGCGGGGGCACCGCCTGTCGCCCTCGGAATTGAACTACCGGGCGAACATCTACGGCATGAAATCGCTTGGCGTCGAGTGGATTCTCTCGTTGAGCGCCGTCGGGTCATTGAAGGAAGAGCACCGGCCGCTCGACTTCGTCATCCCCGACCAGTTTTTTGACCGCACCATGGGCCGAATTTCCACCTTTTTTGGCGATGGCCTAGTGGCCCACGTCAGCTTTGCCGATCCTATTTGTAACGAACTGGCGGAAGTGGTGAAGGGGAGTTGCGACGGCCTGGGCATCGCCAGTAAGATGGGCGGCACCTATCTCTGCATGGAAGGCCCGGCATTCTCCACCAAAGCCGAGAGTAACGTATACCGCAGTTGGGGAATGGACGTGATTGGCATGACGAATCTGCAGGAAGCGAAGCTCGCGCGCGAGGCTGAGCTCTGCTACGTCACCGTGGCCATGGTGACCGATTACGATTGCTGGCACGAGGAGCACGATGCGGTCACCGTGGCCGACATCATCGCCAACCTCACCAAGAACGCCGCCAACGCCACCAAGCTGGTGCAGCACGTCGTGGAGCGGCTCGATACCGGTCGCTACCGCACTTGCAAGTGCTCAAAGGCTTTGGCGCACGCGCTGATCACCGACCCGAAAACCATCCCCGCTCAAACCAAACAGAAGTTGGAGTTGCTCATTGGCAAGTACCTTGTCTAACCCCGCCCATGCGATTGCCGGGCATGTCCTCGAACAGTGCGTCGCCGGGCACCGCTGGTCGAAAGAAGACGTCCATGCCATCCGCAGCGACGCTTCGTTAATTCGCACCGTGGCCGAAGGGCTCGCCGACCGCTTCGATCCGCGCTTGTGCGAGATCTACGCCGACATGTTCGCCTGGGTGCTGGCCGAAGAAACTCGCGACCTGAACGAGAAGGATCTCATCGACCGCTATCGCCGTGTCCGGCGGCCCCGCCTTTATCCGGGCAAGAATCCTGAGGCCGTGCGCGATGCTTACGTGCTTTCACGGGTCACTTTGGGTGCCGACATCGCCGTCACCAGCGTGATGATTGACGGGCTAAAGCGCCGCTTTCGCAACGCGACCGTCTGGCTGATTGGCGACCGCAAATCCTATGAGCTCTTTGAGAACGATCCGCGCGTGGGCTTCTTTCCGATGGCCTTCAAGCGTGGTGCGCCGCTCTACGTCAACCTGATGGAGCGGATGAATTTGAAGACGGGCATTGTGGTCGACCCCGATAGCCGTTTGAGTCAGCTGGGCTTATTGCCGGTTTGTCCCGAGGAGAATTATTACTTCTTCGAGAGCCGGGCCTATGGTGGCGAAACCAATGACACGCTGCCAGTGCTGGCGGCGCGCTGGGTGCGGGAGACGTTTGGCGTGGATGCCAAAGCCTACATCGAACCGCTGCGCAAGGTGCGCAGCGGCAAGTTCATCACGGTGAGCTTCGGGGTGGGGGAAAATCCGGCCAAGCGGGTGCGGGATCCGTTCGAGCGCGGGCTGTTAGAGAAGCTGGCCCGGCGGGGTTTGCCGGTGATCGTCGATCGCGGCCCCGGCGGCGAAGAAGCTGAGCGGGTGGAGCACGCCGCGGCGGGAATCGCGGGGGTGGAACTCCACCGCGGCAGCTTCGCCCAGTTTGCCGACTTGATCCGTCAAAGCACGCTGTACGTCGGCTACGATTCGGCGGGCTGCCACGCGGCCGCCGCCTCCGCGGTGCCGCTGATGATCTTCTTTAAGGGCGAGGTGAACGACCGCTTCTTTCATCGCTGGAAGCCCTCAGGCGTGGCCAGCATGGACGTGATCCGCATTGACGAACAAGACCCCGACCCAGCCGCGATTCTCGCCATGGTCAGCTAACCCAGTGCCTAGCGCCAAGCCAATTTCGCTAACAGGATCAGAGACCCCAACAGCAATCCCGCAGCCGCGTTGTATTCCTGGTTGCGTTGATACTGGCTCCAGCCGAAGGGCTCGCCCGTGAAACCCGTGCCCCAGCGCGGCCACAGCAGGGGCACCCGTTCAGCGTAGCCAGGGAAGTCGGCAGGAAACAGCTGGCGTAAGTGCTGCTCCTCCTGCTCAATCGTAGGAAAGTAAATCAGGAAAAACGCCGCGCCGAACAGCAATGCCAGTTCCCAGCGCCGGGTGGCGAGCACTAAACCCGCCGCCACCGTCAGGGTACCCAGATAGAGCGGATTGCGCGTCAGCGCATAGGGTCCGCCGGTGGCGAGGCGCTGGTTCTTATACAAGCAGCCCGCCGCCCAGGCGCGCAACGCCAAGCCCATCAGGGCCAACGGAAGTCCGGCGGCGAGTGAAACGGGGCTGGGCGCGGCGAGCCAGGCGAAGGCACCCACCAGCGCAAAGCCGAGTGGCACTCGCATCCGTTGGACGGCGTCAGCGTAGGGTTTAGGAAACCAAGTGGGGCGCGATGGCGGCATAGACCTGGGCGGGCGTCAGATCGCGCATCAGCGGATCGAGCGTATCTCCTCTTTCGTAACTCGTCACGGCGTCCCGATGACGCAAAACCTGGATCGAGCCACCGTAGGGCCCGTTTCGCGCCGGATCCGTCCCGCCAAACAGCGCGACTCCCGGCTTCCCCAACGCGGCGGCCAAATGCAGTGGACCGCTGTCGACCCCCAGCACCGCTCGCGCCCGCCGGGTGGCGTGGATCAGCCCCCCAAGCGACGACACATGCACATGGCCCATCCCGGCCACCATGCTCGCTTGGGATGGCGCCACATTCAACACCAGCGGTAAGGGTAGCATCTGGGCGAGCGTGGCGTAGTGTTCCAGCGGCCACTGCTTGGAAGTCCAGCCGGCAAAGGGGCTGGCGAGCACGAAGGGTCCGGCGGGCAACTGGCCTTCGGTTACTCCTTCGGGCAGCCAAACCGGCTCGATATTGAGAGCCTTGACGAGTTCGCAATGCTGGTCCACAATGTGCGCCGCGCTGGTGGTCACCCGTTCGGTGTAGAACCAGCCGGCAAAGCTCTCGCGCGTGCGGGCCGCGCCCACGACACGCGTAGCGCCCGATTGCCAAGCCACCAAACCCGACTTCATCAACCCTTGAAAGTCGTAGGCCCGGTCGAAGCGCAGGGCCCGCAGACACTGGCGGGTCGCCTTCAAAGCCGTCCATGAGCGGCGATCGAAAGGCAGCACCCCGGCCAGCGCAGGATGGCCCGTCAGCAGAGGATGCCAGCGCTCTTCGGCAATCCAATAGATACGGGCCTCCGGCAGATTGCGGTGCAGCATTTCGACGGCGGGCAAGGTGTGCAGAATGTCGCCCATCGCCCCGAGGCGAACGATGAGAATGTTCATGTTTCTGAACGGTGCCTGATGCGTTCGACCAGTTCCTGGCGCGTGTCGAGGTCGGCCGCCGTGAAGTCGACCGTGCGTTTGGCGATCACTTTCCCCCGGGCGTCGCCGATGATCACCGTCTCCACACAGCCCAGCGCCGCCACGAGTTCCGCCCGGGCCCGCGCGGGCAAAATCTCCTCCGCCGGATCCAGCAAACTCACCGTCAGCGGCCCTTTCAAGGCCAACAGCCGCGAAACATGGGCGGCTACCACGGGGTCGAAATAGCCAATCGCTAAAGTCTCCACGCCACGGCCCGCCGCCTCTTCCAGGGTCAATATTTTCGAACGGGTATCCAAATAAAGCCTCTCTCGCTATTGTGCCAGTTGCAGACTCGCCTGGGGCCGCAAAGTGAGGTCGGCAAAGTCCTGCCGTTTGAGTTTCGGAAAGGCGGCGGCAGCGATCATGACGGCGTTATCGGTGGCGAGCTTCGCCTCCGGAAAGTAAATCGGGTAACCCACGCGTAAGGCCGCCGCCGCCCGGCGAAGTTCGGAATTAGAGGCCACGCCACCGCTGACAATCATCGACTGCGCATCGATACTTTCGGCGGCCCGCGTCGCCCGGCGCAACAACTCCGTCACCACGGCGTGCTGGAAGGATGCCAGCAAATCCAGCGTCGGCTGCGGCGTGGCCGCCAGCCACTCCTCCAAAGTGGCACGCGGGCGGCGGGCAAAGAGAGCTTTGCGCGCGACGGTTTCGCTGCATAGGTCGCGAGCCTCCGTCCAGCGGAGCACGGCGGTCTTCCAGCCGCTGAAGCTATAGTCCTGCGACGCGCCCTTGATCCGGGGCACCGTGAAGAGGCTCGCGAAGACCTTCGCCTGCCCATAAGGCGCAAGCGCATCGATCAGCGGACCGCCGGGATAGCCAAAACCAAGTAACTTGGCGACCTTATCGAAAGCCTCGCCGGCCGCGTCATCGCGCGTGCGGCCCAGCAAGCGATACTGCCAGCCCTCGCGCACTTCGAATAAGTGCGTATGTCCGCCCGACACCACCAAGGCCAGCGCCGGCAGCGCGGGGGCAGACTCCAGCACGGCCGCATGGATGTGGCCTTCAAGATGGTTCACCGCGATCAGCGGCAGTCCGGTGGTGAGGCTCAAGGCTTTGGCATAAGTCAGGCCCACCAGCAACGCGCCCGTCAAGCCGGGGCCTTGCGTGACGGCGATGGCCGACAGGGCATCCCACTTCACCCCGCCGCAGGACAGCACGGCGCGGGACATCGCCTCGCGCACCACCGGCACGATGGCCCGCAAATGCTCGCGCGAGGCCAGTTCCGGCACCACCCCGCCATACTTGCCGTGCGTCTCTAGTTGCGACGCCACCACCGAAGAGAGAATGCGGCCGCCCTCTTCCACCACCGCCGCCGCCGTTTCGTCACACGAAGTCTCGATACCGAGGATCAGCGGCAGCATTAGCGGGCGATGAACCAATCCCATTGCGCGGCGGCGTTCTTTTCAAGCTGATCGGCCTCCGTGGCCAGCAGCAGCCGCCGTTCCACCAAGTCCTTAATAGATTTCTTCGCCTTCTCCAGATACTCTTCGCGAGTACCGTATTTCTCGACGATTTTGGCCTTCGGAAACGGCATGGTGGAGCCCACCATATTGTAAGTCTCAGAAGTCAGCACGTCCTGCCGCAAGTTCCAACCCGTGTAGGTGGCCAAGGGGACGGCCACTTGCGGCATCTTGATTCCGGCCGTCTCGTTGCCATCGTCATCCACCTGCGGCACCAGCGCGGGATAGGGTTCGCCTACGCTGGGCGGTTCTTTGGCGGCGATGCCCTTAGTGGCAAAGTCCGGGCCATAGTCGAGCCGTTGGCCGTTGGCGGCGCGGGTGGGCACGGCGGTCGCGATCGGCTTCGGAAAGCCCCAACTGGTGACGGGCACCAGTTGCCGTTCTTCGAGCCGGGGATAGCTGGATTCGGGCGGAGCCGTACCGTCCGTCAGCCATTCCTGCATGGCCATCAGCAGCGCGCGGAACAGCGGCCGGTAGTCATTCGAGTTCGGCAGATTGGTGGCGGCTTTCATGGCGGTGGGCGGAAAGCGACCGGGCCCATGCTGGGTCCCTGCCACAAAGTAGACGCGCGTATTCTCCGCCAAAGGCGCATCCTGCTTGCCGTCGGGCGTCGTGTGAATCAGGGAGGCGGCGCGCCCCCAATATTCATAACTGCCGTTGGTGTAGAAAATCTTGGGGGCCTTGGCGGGGTCCGGCAAAAGGCCCGCAATTTGGCCGCTGGCCGCGTCCTTCCCGGGCAGATCGGTGAAGGGGAAAATGTCGGTGGGATAGAGAAAGTTCATCGTAGGATGGCCATCGCGCGAAGCCTGCGCGAACCGCTGATTGAAGCTGCCGCGGCCGGCACCGGCCACGTTGGCCCACACGCCGTCGAACACCATCTTGCCTTTCTCATCCGCGTTCAAACCGTCGTGGAGAAAGGTGCGCAGAAAACGTCCGCTCTGTGAACTGCCATATCCCACGGCGTGCTTCAGGACGTTCTTGGGGTCGGCCCATAGGACATTGCCGGGGCCGCCCGATTTCATAAACGAAACGAAGTCGCGAATAGCGGCCATCCCGAGCCCGGAAATGGCGGGATCCTTTGACGGGTAAACCAGCTCGTAGGTCTGTCCAGGCTTGAAGCCGGAAGCCATCCCGATTTGCGCGCCATTCAGCTTCCACAGCGCGGCCGGGACAGGGGACCGCTTTCCCCACGGCCCTTCGCGCACCGTAAGTTCGAGATCCTTCGCGTTCGATACCGGATAGGCCTGATGATCGCGGTCAGCCAGGTTCATCACCGTGGTGGCGTCGTGGATGGTGAACTCGGCCCGGACCATCCCTTCGACGCCTTTGGCCACCGCCGGATACATTCGCATTTTCCCCGCACCCTGGGGCACATCCCATTGCCAGCCCACCCAGGCGACGGTGAACTTCTGCTCCATCAGAAATGCTTCCGTAAAGATACCCATGGTTTGCCCACCGCGATTCACCACGTCCAGCAACAACGTGCCGTTGCCGTTCGCCGCATTGCGCGGCTTTAAGACTTCAATATCGGCCGAAAACTCCACCAGGCCTTTGCCGTTGCGGGGGGCGAATTCCAAGTCGCGGATGAGTTGGTTGGCGGCCAATTTGGGGTCCAGCGTAAAGTGAGCTTTGGCCCGGATGCGCTCATAACGCGCGCCGGCGTCCTCGCGCTTGATCACTTCCACGCCGGAGACCACGGCATACAGCGGCGCAGCGAGACAGATCAATAGGGAAATTCGGCGCATGGCGTAAGTATAGGTCCTTTCGCGTTACGTTACCGGACCCGGGTTGAAAGGCGCCAGCGCGTTGTAGAGCCTCCAATGGTCGGCCCACGTCTTCTTGCGTCCGCTGGCCACCTCGAGCAGCAAGTGGAATAATTCCTCCCCCACTTGTTCGATCGTCGCCTCGCCGGTGGCAATGCGTCCCGCATCCAAATCGATCAGATCGTGCCAGCGCTCGGCCAGCGACGTTCGCGACGACACCTTCACCACGGGCACCAGCGCCAGCCCGTAGGGCGTGCCTTCGCCGGTGGTGAAGACATGCAAATTCATCGAAGCCAGCTGCTGCGTGCCGCAGATAAAATCGCTGGCCGGCGTGGCCGCGAAAATAAGGCCTTTGCGCGTCACTTTCTCACCGTGGGTCGCCACGCCCATCAATGCCGACGAACCGGCTTTCGCGATGGAGCCCAAGGCTTTCTCCACAATATTGGCGAGCCCGCCCCGCTTATTACCGGGCGTGGTGTTCGCACTACGGTCGGCTCGTCCACGATCGAGGTAAGCATCGTACCACTGCATTTCGCGAATTAAGTCGCGCGCGATTTCCTCGGTCGCGCAACGCGGCGTCAGTAGGTGTACCGCATCCCGCACCTCCGTCACTTCAGAGAACATCACGGTCGCGCCCGCGCGGACGAGTAAGTCGGCCATCGCCCCCACCGCCGGGTTACAAGTAACTCCAGAAAATGCGTCACTGCCCCCGCACTGTAAACCGACCACTAAGTCCGCTGCCGGACATGTCACGCGCCTTCGCGCATTGAGAATCTCCAGGCGGCGCTCCGCCGACTCCATAATCCGGGCAATAATCTCGCCAAAACCAGCGTAGTCCTGCAACCGGACCACCTCCGGCGGCGCGCTCTCAAATAGCGGAAACAGCCGCGATGGCTGCATCTTCTCGCAACCCAGGCTCACCACCAGCGGATCGCCCGCCAGATTCGCGTGCCGGCTAATATGGCCCAGCGTCCTGATCGGCACCGCCGCATCGGGCGCGTCAATCGCCACGCCGCATCCATAAGTGTGCGTTAGCGAAACGACATCGTCCACGTGCGGATAGCGCGGCAGTAACTCGGCACGAATGCGAGCCACGGCGTAATCGACCGTCGCCGCCACACACTGCACTGTTGTCGCAATTCCCAGGACGTTCTTGGTGCCCACGCTGCCGTCGGCGTTGCGATAGCCTTCGAACGTATAGCCGGTCAAAGGCGGCTCGGCGAGAGGCACATCGGTCGCCAACCGCATCCGTCCCAAATCCGGCGCTGCAGGCATCCGAATCACATCCTCGCGCACCCAGCTACCCGCCGGAATCTCTCGCGCCGCATGCCCAATCACCTGCCCATAGCGAACAATGGCCGCGCCCGCTTCGAGCGTGGCCAAGGCCACCTTATGCGCCTGCGGAACTGCCTCGCGCAAAGTGACGCCCTCCGGCAGCATCGTGCCCCGCGCCAAGCCATCCGGGCTCACCGCAATCGCCACATTATCGAGCGGATTGACGCGAACGGTAAGTGGTGGGTGGGCCAACCCTAAAGAATATCATTCGATCTCAAACATCAGGAACTGCAATTGTCCCTGGCGCTCAATCTGCAGCGCCACCGGTCGTCTGTGGGCCAGATCGCGCACCGCCTCCTGCAAGCCTGCCAGGCTACGCACTGGTATATTGTTCACCCCGTAGATCACGTCGCCGGCGAGCAGCGGCTCATCGTGGCTCGACACATCGGCCACAATACCGGCCACCACCACCCCATTCAAACGGCGCGTTGCCGGGATAAGCGGCGTCACCTTTTCGTCGAGATCAATCGCGAGGATACCCAACTTGGCCACCATATTGCCATCTTCGGTAATCAACGATAGTACTCGTTCCGGATCGCGCGGGCGCTCCAATACCCCCACTTGAATTCGGCGCTTCTCCGTCCCACGGATCACTTCGAGCGCCACTGTTTGGCCCGCGTTTTGGTAGATGTTCACCCCAAACTGACGGCTGTTTTCCAGCACCTTGCCGTTCAGCGATAGAACAATGTCCTTGATCTCGAGCCCGGCGACCGCTGCCGCACTGTCCGGCACGACATCGGCGATCACCACACCCCAGTCCTGCGAAAGAGTGAGCGCATGCGCCAATGCCGGGCTAATCGTCTGCGCCACCACGCCGATCTGCCCTCGCCTCACCCGTCCTAACTGACGAATCTGTTCATAGACGTTCCGCACGATGTTACTCGGTGCGGCAAAGCCAACGCCTTCGCTACCGCCGGACCGGGACACGATAAACGTGTTGATGCCCACTACGCGGCCCTCCGTATCGACCAGCGGGCCACCGCTATTGCCAGGATTGATTGAAGCATCGGTTTGGATATAGATCATCGGATCGTCTGGACGCACTTGTCGCGCCGCAGAACTCACAATGCCCATCGTGACCGAGTTTTCGAGGCCAAACGGACTCCCAAATGCAAAGACGAGTTGGCCCTGCCGCAGCTGTTCCGAGTCGCCGAAGGCGAGGTGAGGCAGGGGGCCGTTCGGAGGGTCCACTTTAAGAACGGCAATATCGGTTTCCCGGTCGGAACCGAGCACCGTGGCACTCAGCACCTTCGCGCTCGGCTTCACCACACTGTGTACCACGTCCTTATCGAATGCCTGGGGCAGCAAAACCTGCACACGCCGCATCGAACCCACCACATGGGCGTTGGTGATAATGTAACCGGCGGGGTCCACAATCACCCCGGACCCGCTCCCACGCTGCGCTTGAAGCATCGGCGGGCCCCCTTCATTTCCCGGCGCATACCCACGCGTGACAATCTGGACAATCGAATGATCGGCCCGCGCGGCGAGCGCCTCAAACTGCTCGCTCATCAGCCGCAGGGATGATCGCGGAGGGACTTGGCTCAACAGCGCCGGAACGGCGAGAAAAACGGTCAGTAAGTGCACAGCCGCTTGGATGCTACAGCACGGCCGGCCGGTTCAAAGGGAATTCCACCGGAAAACATCGCAAAAACCTCAGCAATTTTCATTCCCAGCGGTGGTTAAAATGTTGGATGGCAAAAAGTTAAAGACGTTCCAGACGAATGCGCCCATTACTGGTGCTCAAATCGAACAGCGGACCACCCCCGTTAATCGTCCCGCGCACCCGCTTTTTCTCGACGTCCCCCGCCACCGGAAACTCCGAACTAACCGACGAGCCGTTCGCCCGGATCGATGCCTTCAGTTCCGCTGGCAACCTCACCGTAATGCCACCATTCGTCGTGCTGGCCCGTATCCCGGCCGGCTTCTCCAGCGTCACTTCAATCGCCCCGTTGGTGGTTTCCAAAGTGGATGCCTGCGCGGCCGTCCCGGTCAACCGCGCGTGAATCCCGCCATTCGAGGTCTCGGCCGTCAAGGTTCCCTGCAGATCGTCCACCCGAATCCCTCCATTGGTCGTCCGCGCCTTCACGTCGCCCACATGCACCGACATTTCGATCGAACCGTTCGTTGTCAGTACATCGTAGCGGCCCTGCGACCGGTACAGCTTCACTGACCCGTTCGTCGAGCGCAACTGCGCATTGCCCTGCACATCGTCCACCCGCAGCGAGCCATTGGTGCTCTCGATGCGATCCAGCAGCGTCTGCTTCGGCACCCGAATCAAGTACTTCACGCCGCCATTAGAGCCTTGCCAACCCATTTTCGGAGGCTTCACCGTTCGAATTCGCACCGCCGCCGCCGAAGCCTGCACGTCCACTTTCAGTTGGCGCAAATACTCCTCGGTCGGCGCGTACCGCTCTCCGCTGATGTCCACCTCGTTCTTTTCCCAGCCCGAAATTTCAATCGATCCGTTCGAATTTTCGACGGAGACCCGTTGGCCGGGCTCCAGCTTGTAGTTCATGTGAAAGTCTTCGCGAAAGCGGTCGGATTGCATTCCATCGAATTCGCAAGAAGAAAGCAAGAGCGGCAGAGCGAGCAGGAGCAAACGCGGCATATGTAACATCCTGGCAGCTAATACGCACCACCCCCCGCCCGGGTTCGCAAAAAGTTTCCCAAAACACGCCAAAGCTACATTTAGTTAACGACTGCTGCCAGATCGAGCTCGTCTCCCTCAACTATGCGACGATCGGCCTGGTCCCGCACCCGGTAAATTTACTTCGGAATATCCTCTCCCTCACGGTCGGGGTTCGTCAGGCTCAACGAACCCTCACCGTGAGGGAGGGGATGACTAGCCCCACCAACCACCTTCCTCGAAAACACCGGCCCATCGTAACGCTTGATGGCCCCTGAGTAATAGATGATAACGAGTAACACCGTCACCCCAGCCAGCGTCTTCGCGGCTAGTTCATTCGGCGGCAGCATCAGAATTACGCAAATCGCGATCACCCATAAGATGGCTACCACGTTGACCAAACCGCCCCAGCGGCCCAGGTTCCAGGGCGCTTCACTTACCCAACCGGTGCGCCGCGCCCGCCAGCCCAAGTAGATCGGGATGCCGTAGGACAAGTAACAAGCGACCGTTGAGACCGCCGCCAGAATCGGCAGCGTGCCGGACCAAATCAGCAACGCGACCGCCGCCACCACCAAACCCCAAATCGCCACCACCGGTGTGCCGTGCCGCGCGTCGACCCAGGCCACCCATTCCGGCCACGGCGTGCCCTGGTCCCGCGCCAGCGAAAACAAGGCCCGCGAGCTATTGGTAAGAACCGAAAGCCCGCAGAACCACATCGCCACGCCGGCCATCGCCGACAGTGCGCTGCCCATGCGTTCGCCTAACGCATTCTGCAAAATGGATATGGCGGTTTGTCCTCGCGATAGGTCGCGTACGGCCAACGTCAGGGCGATCAGCATCAGGTAACCGATCAACCCGGATAGCGCCACGGACAGGAACATACCCCACGGCGCGTGCCGCCGAGGGTCCCGCGTCTCTTCCGCCAGATGAGCCGAAGCGTCATAACCGGTAAAAGTCCACATCGCTTGCAGCAGGCCTAAGGTAAAAGCCGCGTAATACGGCTTCGTCCCGATCGGACTTACCGCCGTCCATAGAAACGAAACCGGCTGCAATGGCGCCGCCCAGAAAATTACTCCCACTAACACCAACGTGCCAAGAATATGAACGGTAACGCTAGCATCGTTCAACTTAGCGACTAACCCCACGCCATAGACATTTAAAGCGCCCTGCGTCATCGCGATCAGGGCGAACGCCGCGAAGAGCGTTAACGCCGTGGGCTCGATCCGCGCGAATGGCAGTAAGTACTGTGCACAAGCATAGTCGATGGCCGCAAAGCTAGCCGTACAGGCCACCACATTCAGCGTGGCCACAAACCACGCAATCCGCGCGCCGCCCAACGCCGCCGCCCAATGATACAGGGCCCCGGACGTCGGGAAGGCCGAGCATAACTCACCCATCGACGCCGCGACGGCCAGCGTAAGTACTGTCGCCAGTGGCCAAGCGAGCGACATTTCGAGCGGCCCGCCCTGATCGAAGCCATACCCGAACAGAGTCACCGCGCCCGTAAGAATCGAAATATTCGAAAACGAGATCGCGAAGTTCGAAAATCCGCCCATCTCCCGCAGCAGGACCTGCGCGTAGCCGAAACGCTTCAGATCGTCGTTATCGGACTTATTCATTGCCGCTTGAGGAAGGGCAGCATCTGCCGCAACTCGGCCTCCGTGGGCTGCTTACCGTACTCGCAAATTTCAAACGCCTCATAGTGTTGCACCTGGGCCGCGTGCGCCTCGCCGTACCACTTCGCCAGCGACTGCTGGATCGCCGGAGTCATCACCCGCGTGCGCCGCTTCGCCAGCCAAGCCAGACGGGCCTCATTGTCCTTCGGTACCTGATCCAGCTGGCCATCCACCCACGGCAACCACTCGTAAAACTGGCTCTCGTGAGCATCGAGCCCACGCACCTTCTGCTCAAACACTTGCGTAATGTCCACCACGACGTCAGGGCGGAAAGGCGCGGGTTTCTGGAAACGATCCTGATAGTAAAGGAAGACGGGATTCTTACGCAGTGGTGGAGTATCCGGCGCTACATTCGGCACCACCACCATGTAAGCCGCATCCTGCACCAGCACGCCCGTGTAACGATGATCTGGATGATAGTCATTCGGCCGGGGCGCGATCACGATATCGGCATTCCATTCGCGAATCTTACGAATCACCTGCAGGCGAATATCCAGCGTTGGCAGTAACTCACCATCGTGGTTACTCAATACGTCATAAGTAATGCCTAGACGGCGCGCCACTTCTTGCGTCTCCGCATAGCGGCGTTTCGCCAGTGCGCCTCCACCCAGCGTTTGATGGCCCGCATCGCCGTTGGTCACCGATACGAACTTAACGGCATGACCGGCTTTGGCCAGCATCACCGCCAGCCCCGACGCTCCGATGTCGCAGTCATCGGGATGCGCGCCGAAGGCGATCACCCGGACCTTCTCCTGCGAGAACAAAGCGGTAGCCAGACTAACCATGAGTGCGAAACGCAGAGTGAGCATGAGGCTTGAATTATAGCGAAGGAGCGCAGCGAGCGCCGGGAGCGCGCTGCCAAGGCCCCGCGTCGACCACGCCGCTGCTGTTCATCGAGAACGCCACCGACGCCTTGCCCGTCTCGCAATTCAGTTGGAAGCGGCTTTGCCGGGTGCCGTCGCCCGACAACACGGGCCCCAACCGGCACGCACCCATGCCGTCCCGCGGCCGGGAGACGAATTCATTTGCCGCAGTGCGGATGGCCTCCGACGGCGTGCCAATCGCGAACATCCGCCACATCTGCAAGGCCGGAGGCTGGGTCGGTGCCAGCGTGAACGCCACTTCCACCTCGCCCCGTTCGCACTTCATCCGGAATTTCCCCCGGAGCAAATTCTCGGCCTCAATAGCACCCGGCGCTTCACAATGGCCGGCCCGGGCCTGCACCGCCTCCATCTGCTTCCGCCACTCATCCAGCGTGCCATCCAGCAAGAAATTGTCCGCCGCCAACTGGCTCAATGCGCCGCCATCCCACTTACTCCATAACTTTCCGATCGCGTCGCGCATTGACACCAATTCGGGTGACGGTGGTAACTCGCGGGGCTCCAGACCGCCGGTCTTAGCGAGTAAGTCAACCGCATCGCTCAGGAAGGCGGCCGGGCCCTGATAAGTCAGGTTCGTCATCGCCACCATTCCCACGCCATACTCGGGCAGCCACATCATGTAAGATCCGAACCCGGGTAAGCCGCCGCCATGGCCCACGATGTGCGCGAAGCGGCAGTCCGTACTCACCCCCAGTCCATAGCCATAGCCACCGGACGTGGCCCGCGTGCGTTCCACCATAAAATTCGATTGGCGCTGCAGGCGCTGCATCTCGCGCAAGGAATTGCGGCGCACTGGTCCGGCCTCGTCGCTATCGCGCGGAGGAAAGGCGGAAAGCTGATAGGCCACCCATTTGGCCAAATCAGGCACGGTGGTGACTAAGCCCCCCATCGGCCCGAAACTTCCGTGGGGCAGGGAAGGGACTTCGACAAATTCGTCGCCCCGGCGTCCATAACCCATCGCCCGCACGGCGGCGGGGATAGCGGCCGGTTCCAACGAAGATGAAGCCATCCCTAAAGGCTTCAGGATCTTACTCTCGACATACTCGCGATAGGCCATGCCGGAGGCCTTCTGCACCACCTGCCCCGCCAGCGCGAACCCATAGTTTGAATACTCGAAGGCGGTGTCGGGCGTCGTCGAAAAAGGAATTCCATTTTTCACCCACTGCTTCAACGTAGCGTCGGGAATGGCGAGTTGACGGTCACCCCAAGGATTGTCTTCAGGAAAACCGGCCCCGTGCGAGATCAACTGCCGCACCCGGATCGCCGCGCTATCTCGCGTGGGATAGCCGTAGTTCTTGAACTCCGGAATCCACTTCTCGACGGGATCCTCCAGCGACAGTTTCCCTTCGTCGCGCAGCTTCAGCACGGCAGCCGCGGTAAAGCTTTTGGTCATGGAGGCGATGCGGAATGCCGTGGCCGCAGTCACCGGATCTTGCGACTTGGCATCGCGCACGCCAAGGTTCTTCACCAGCACCAACTCCCCGTCGATGACCACGCCCCAGGCAGACCCCGGCACACCCATCTGTAGATGCGCGCGCTCGAACATTTGCCCGATGGCGGGCAGGGCTGACTTCAGTTTGGCAACGCGTTCAGGGTCGGCGAAGCGAGCGGGTTCCGCCGCGAAGAGAGTGGCGGTAAGGGTGAGGATGCAGACGCACATACCCCAGTCTACCCACGACTATGCGAAGTACTCTGCGGCATAAGCCGGCCGCAGGCGCACCGCCCGCCGCCAACTCTCCTGGGCGGCTTGCGCTTGCCCCATCTCTTTCAGCGCGTGGCCCAAATTGAGAAACGCCTCGGCGAAATCGGGCTTCTGCTCCAGCGCCTGGCGATAGTAACGAATGGCCGCTTCGGCATGGCCGGTCTGTTGGTGCAATACGCCCAGGTTGAACAATACTTGCGGCTTAGGATCAATCGAAAGTACTCTCTCGAGCACCACGCGCGCCGACTCATAGTCGCCAAGTTTTGCCTTGGCCAACGCCAAGCCATTGGCGGCTTCCACCCAATCGGCCCGCAACTCGAGGCACGCTTCGAGGGCGCTGACGCTTGCGTCCCAGCGTGAAGCCGCTAAGTGGTTCGTGGCCAGACGGAACCACGGCTCTTCCCAATTCGGCACCAATTGAGTAAGTTGTTCAAAGCAGACCGCCGCTTCGCCTTCATGACCTTGTTGTTCGAGCAGAATGGCCAAATTCCAAAGCGCCTCTGCTAAATTCGGATCGCGCTGCAGCGCCTCGATGTAAGCCGCGCGGGCTGCTTCCCAATCGCCGCGTTGATGATGCAAAAAGCCTAAATTCGCGTAAGCCTGCTTGAGCGTGGGGTCAATCTCCACCGCTTGTAAGTAAGCTTCAATCGCCGGGCGCACTTGGTTGATTTGCTGGCGCGCGACGCCCAGGTTAAACCAGCCTTCCGCCGAGCCCGGTGCCAGTTCCGTCAATTTTTCGCAGTGTTTCACCGCTTCGGCAAATCGCTCGCGAACGAAAGCGAGTGTCGCCAGCGCCTCATGCGCGGCCAACGTCAGGATGGGCCGGTTAGAAGCCTGCAACCGCTCGGCTAACTCGCGAATCGCCACTTCGTTACCATAGGACAAGGCAATCGACAATCGGTTCAGGAGTAAGTCGGGGCTATCCGGATTTTCTAATTCTAACTCCTGATAAATGGCATCTGCTTCATCCCGGCGGCGCTGCATCTGCAAGGCTACGCCTTTACCAAAGCGCGCTTGGGGCTGTTTTGGATTTACGATCAGCGCTTGTTCAAATAAGTCGAGCGCCGCCGGAGCCTCGTTCTCGTGCAGCAAGCATACTCCCTGCGCCACCAAGCTCTCGGCGCGCGCCGCCCGCGGTGCCAAGTCGCTGGCTCGACGGAACATCTCGGCCGCTTCCGCCCAGCGCTCTTGTTTGTAACGGCAGATCCCTAGATTATAGAGGTCGCAACGCGAACGCGGGTTACGCTCCACCGCTTGTTCGAACACCGGCGCGGCTTTGTCGAAGCGCTGCGCTTCCAAATAGAATCCGCCTAAAAATGAGTAAGCATCTGCTTCCGTGTCGGCCTCGGCGATGGCTTTCTCCAAGCGCGAAATCGCCTCCGGCTTGCGGCCCTCGAGAAATAGGCTGACGGCTTGCACCACCGCTGGCGACGACAGAGCGCGTTCCTTCATGCCGGGCACGCCGTCCATCAAGGACGGCTCCGCTTGCAGCAACGAGTGGATCACTTCGTCGTCAACGTAATATAGCCAGCGATCTTCCCAACTATTCATGGTCAGCTTCCACCTTCATCCACATCATGAGTTAGTCAACTTCTTAAACAGGAATCCCACGCCCTTCTTAGGCGGCAAGGGGTTCGCCGGGGCCGACGGTGTTTTGGCCGGCGAGTGGCCCACCCCGAAAAAGGCCGTCTTCGCGGGCCCAAAAGCAATCCGGCGCCGCATGGGGGTCACGGAAAAGTTGGGCCACTGGATCGAGTCAGCCAAAGTCGCGACCGGTTGCAGCATGGCTCGCAATTCCGGCGCATCGGCGGCGAAGGGCGGCAGATCCTCAAGCGGAGCGATCTGGATTCGGCAATCCTGCAAATCGTCGCCGTCGGTGAACTTCTCCAGCCCGTCTTCCTTCTTTTTCTTGTTACCCAAAGAAATGCGGACGGCGCTTTCAATCGTCACCCCATCGGCATTGCCATCCACATTGATGGTGGTGTTCACCGTCACCGTTGAGCCAGATTGGCCGGGCACCGGCTGAGGTGCCTGCTGCGGCTGTTCACGACGCCATTCGAATTGCGGTTGGTCGTTGACGGGCGATCGATTCTGGTCCGCGTTTTCTACCGGCCCGTTCTTCGAATAAGGCCTCAAGTAAGGAACGGGGGGAGCCGTCTGCGGCGCCCGAATCATGTCGAAGCCGGACATCGGGTGAGCGACTACCGGCTTGCCCTCACCCGCGGCCTCACGCCCGATGGGCGGCGTCTCCGGTTCACGCGGCACTTGCTGCTCGCCCTCGTGCATCGCCCGGGCCGCTTGCTGCCAGGAGGCGGGCGGTTCCACTGGTCTCGGTGCCACTGGTCTCGGTGCCACTGGTCCCGGTGAGGGCGTTACGGTGGGTTGGCTCACTGGCGCAACCGGCCCATTCGCCGGAAGCGGCAGCTTCCCGGTGGGCCAGACTCCCGCTTTGGTGGCGGTTTCATCCAGCCATTCACTCAGTACGCTGGCCTCCAGACCCGCATGGAAAATTCCCTCGAAACGATCATCGGTGAAAGGCAGTAACAAGCCTTGCATCATGTCGCACCCCAAAACATCCCCCGCTCGCAAATCGGTGGTGCCGCGTTGCGCGAAGGGCAATTCGTGGAAACGGAAAGGCTGGTCAGGCGTGAAGAGCGATTCGCAGCCCGCCGCGAACTCCGGCCAACCAAAATCTTTCACGCCAAACTTACCCAGCTTCGATCGCGGAGCAACCGTGTCCCGGCGAACGCCGCTCGATTGCGCGGCGAGAGGAAGTTCCATCGCGGGAAACAGCCACGCGGCGGGCTCCAACGCATCAAGCAACATCTCCTGCGGCTCTTCGGCCACCGGAACGTCAACTGGACCGATCGCCAGCAAGTCAAAGGGCAAAAGCTCCACCGGCGACAACCGGCCGCCAGTGGCAGGCTGAACATCGTGAGGGGTGACGGCCGCTCGTCCGGCCACCCAAGGCAGGCGTTCCTGAGCCGCGAACGCCGACGCGGCCAATTCGCACGCAGACACCGGCGCAAGCTCCAGTAAACCAGCTTCGGGAATGGACGAGCCCCCAAACCCTGACCCGTTCCACTGGCCGCTCACCGGAGAGCGCCCCATACCGGTCGCCGCGAGAGCATTTGGCACGTTGGCCGGCGAGACACTCGACTTCGCCCCAGCGTCGAGCTTCAAACCAAGCTCAAACCATCCTCCAACGCCAACGGACGGGTCGAGCAGCCGTTTCAGATGGGGAGCGATCAAGCTTCGCTCTGCATCGAAACTCTCACAGTCGGGAATTTCGACCGCCGCGATATCGCTCGCGTTCGCGGCACGGGATGCAAACTCAAACTCATGCCGGACGGCGGTCGATTCACCCAGTTCCCTGACGAGCGCCTTCGCGGCGGCGGGAGCCACCGTCCCAGCCAAGACGCTGGCGCGCCACGGCTCACGAGACACGTCACTCACCTCGGCTTCGCCGTCGCCTTGGTAAGCCCAGATCTCATTACCCGGCACGAGGCTGGCCAGCGGTGCGCCAGACTGAGGTTGCCTTGGCAGCGGCTGATGTTGTGCCGGAAAAATCTGCCGCCGATAGTCCGGCAGCGCAACCGCACAGATCGACGGCGCGAAGCCGGTGTCCGCGTAGAGTTCGGCTAACTCAACCGGTAACGCCACAAGTCTCGTCCCAGAAGACAGCACGTGGGCCACCGGAGCTGGCATCGGGCGCGCCGGCATTTCCCAATCCCCGGCCGTATCCAAACCGAGCGGCTCGGGAGCCGAACTCAAGTCCGGACTCGAAACGTCGTCCATGGGCACGGGTAAGTCAACGTAGCCAAAGTCAGGAAGCGTTCCCCACCCGGCCCCGTTAAATATGCCATTGCTCATCAAGAAACGGCGGGGATACTCTTCCAAACGGAGGGGAAAAGAGTAATTAGGCGGCGTCTCACCGGCCGGGCGCGGAAGGGTGTCGCTGAACAAACCCCACAGTGGTGCCGGCGCAGGCTCATCCACCGAATCGTGTACCAAAGGGGTTGCCTTAAGACTTTCAACGGCCGGTATCTGTTCCGGTATCTGTGCCGGTAAGTCAAAATCGTCAGGATCTTCGGGAAATGGCAATCCAGCAAACGGCTCCTCCACCGCTGGCTCCATTTGCGCCACTGGCGCTGGCGGGGGCGTGAACGAAGCCGTGCCCCTTCGGCTCTGATTCGGCTGCGAGGCCAG
Organism: Bryobacteraceae bacterium; assembly: GCA_031367405.1. GTDB lineage: Bacteria > Acidobacteriota > Terriglobia > Bryobacterales > Bryobacteraceae > JALHNI01. Next base: position 12,425 of record JANLPT010000027.1, on the reverse strand, counting down.
GCGTTGTAAGGCGAGGCTATTGAATTCGTCCTGGTAAGCTACCCGATGAGCCTCCGAACAAAATTCGGCCTTCCCCGTAAGTTTCCTCAGCAGCGATAGTGGCTCGCCGCAGTAGAGACAACGCATAGTTCGAACGATTTCCCTCTCAGTCCATCGTAGGCCCGCACTCGGGTGAATTCCATAGTTGAAATCACTTAGAACCCTTACCGAAGTGACGCCGGGGAGACTCGGGCGAATGCCTTAGTACTGAACGAGGCAAAATCTAGAAACGCCTCCTCTAAAGATTCCCTAAAACTGTCCGATTGCTTACGTTGAACAGTTAATGAGATCGGATGTACCATGAGCCGCCGCGACCGCATTCAACAAGGCATTGATCAGCTCCGGATGGCGATTCCGGACCTCCAAGGCGTCCTGCTCGCCACCAGCGAAGGCATGCCTCTCGTGTATTCCATGGAAGAAAAAGGCGACCCCGGCCGTCTGGCCGCTCTGGCCGCCGCCGTCACCAGCTTAGGCCGCCGCGTGACGGAGGCCTTGGCCTCAGGCACCTGCCAGGAAGTCTCGGTGCTCGGCTCGGAAGGCCAAATGCTGCTCTATGCGGCCGGCCCCAAGGCGGTGCTGGCGGTGCTGGGTCCGGCGAACCTCAATCCTGCTCTCGTCCAACTGGCGGCCCGCCATGCCGCCCACCAGATTCTCCAATCGCTCTAGACAGCTAAGTCCGCAATTCCCCAAGAATCTCGCTCGCCGCCGCCCGCGCCGTGTCAAACGCCCCGGTAGGAAAACTGATCGCGCCCACCTTGGGGTGCCCGCCCCCTCCATAGCGCTCGCAGATCGATGCCAAATTGTGTCCCAGAGGCCCATTCACCCAAGGGTTTGACCCTACGCTCACCTTAGTCCGGAAGCTCTGCTCGCTCACCGAAACCGTATAGACCGCTTCTGGAAAAAGGTAGTAAGGGATGAACTTGTTGTAGCCCTCGACGTCTTCGCCCACCAAATCGAAGTAAACTACGCCACCTTCGCAGGATGCCCGCTGGCGAATTAACTCCATCGTGCGCTGATGCCGGTCCCGCAAGGGCAGGTAAAGCTCCTGCATCGCCGGGTCGGCCACAATTTCATCCAGCGTCTTCGATTGCATCATGCGGATCAGCCGCTGCACTGTATCGGGCCCCTTGGCGGCCTCAATGATCAGCACAATCTTCAGCGCCGCCGACCCCAGGGCCACCGCCTCTTGCGCGCTCGAATAGCGGGCGCTATCGACAATGTCCGCCCAATGCACTAAATTGGCCAGGTCCGGCGGCGCGTAGCCAAACTGCTCCCGCGTCACATCGGCGATGTACTGGGTGCACGAGCGGTAGGCCGGGTCAAAGTAAAGTTGCGCCCCTCGCGGATCGCCGCTTGCCTTCAATGTCCGGAACTGCTCGGCGTCGCTAGGGCTCAAAAACGCGCTCTGATGGTGGTCAAACCACCAGGTGAGCTTATCGCTTGTCGCGTATTTGAAGTCGACAATGGCGTTCTCGTCGCCATCGAAGAGCGAATCTTCGAAGCTCTGCGCCGCCACATGCGACATGCCCGTGTAGAAAAACTCCGCATCTGGATGAACCCGCTCGGCAATGAAGCGGCTGAAAAACGCCGCCGAAGCCGCGCCGTCGAAGCAGTGATCGTGAAAAAGTACTCTAAAGCGCATAAGGATACTGGAACATTCGAGTCTACACCGGGAAGGCGGAAAACTGAATACTTTTCCCTGAATTCGGTGATAATTCACGTTCAGGCTATCCTGAAGAGGAAATGATTCTCGCGGTGATGGATGACCTGATCTTCGGCGTAAAGATTCGAGAGTCCGCCCGGCGTGCCGGACAGCCTCTGGAATTTGCCGCCACGGCGGACCTCGCCCTGGCCAAAGCGGCGCACCCCGGCACGCGGGTCATCCTGGATTTGAACCTGCGCGGCGTCGACACCGTCGACCTGATTCGCCGTCTGAAGGCCGCCGGCGTGCCCGTCATCGCTTATGTCGCGCACGTTCAGATCGACCTTCGCCGCGCCGCCGAGGCCGCCGGAGCCGACCAGGTTCTGGCCAGATCCGCCTTCGTTACCAGGATCGACGAACTGGTCCGGCCCGCCGGATTCTGACACGTCGTCGTTTCTCCGCAACCGTACCCCGCCCTCCTTCGTCTGCTGAACATGCGCCAATCCCGATTTATTTCCCTGTTCTTCGCCGCCCTGCCCCTATTTGCTCAGGCCGGCGGCACCCTTCGCGTGAAGGCCAAGCCCGGTCGTGCCGGCGTCTTTGTCGACGGGAAGTATCTCGGCCCGGCCGCCAACTTCGCTGCCGTCCGGACCTACACCGTCGCGGCGGGAGAACATGAACTCAAGCTCGTCGACCCTCGCTACGAGGACTTCACCCAGAAAATCAAAGTCGCCGCCGGCCAGCTCACCGAAGTCAGCTGGACCATGCAAAAGACCGCCGTGCCCACCGGCTCCTTCGGCGAACTTCGCATCAGTGGTGCCGAAAAATTTTCCGGAGTCTTTCTAAACGGCAAATTCGCCGGTCATGCCGGCGAATTCGATAATTTTGTGCAGCGCGTGCAATTGCCCACCGGCGAATACGAGTTACGCATCGTTCCTCCAGGCGGCGGCCCGGAACATACTGAGCAAATCAAGATCGGGGCCAATCAGCAGTTGTGGGTTAAGTTGAAGAAGTAAAAAGAGGGGGGCGGCCCTGGCTGGGGTGGGGATGCCAGAGCCGCCTGCGGACTCCACGAAGTGCTACGGGGATAACGCTTCGCGGAGAGATCGTAAAAAATCAAAAAAATCTAAAAAGAGAAACGCAACGACAGTTCTAACTGCCGGTTATTTCCGGCACCGCCGCCGCCGCCCCCGCCGCCAGGGCCTCCGCCGCCACCGGGACGGCCTCCAAAGCCACCACCCAAAGTGGTTGACTGTCCAAACAGAGGCGAACTCAGATTCCCCACCGGCGCGCCGTAGTTCACCCAATTGAGTAAGTTCCGCGCTTGCAAGGATACATTAAGAGTATAGCGCTTTCCTGAGCTGGCGCCACCAAACATTCCGCCGACGCCACCGCCAGGCCCACCGCGGCCACCGCCGCCGCCACCAGGGCCACCTCCCATTCCCATCATGCCGCCACCCGGACCACCACGGCCTCTGCCGATCATGCCACCGCCACCGCCAGCCGCCGTAGTCGCTTCGCCCTTGCTGCCAAAACCGAAACTCTTGGCGACACGCATATTGATAGTAAAGGCGCCGGGAGCCTGCCCATAGTTACGGGGAATGATTGTTTCTCCTGGTTGGGGGTTGATATTGAAGGTGCCCCACTGCGTGGCCACGATGCCCGGCCCTGAAGCAGCCGTCGCCAAGGAGGGCCGATCGTTAAATTGGGCATCCCCATTGTTATCGCGGCCAGTGGTGATGTTGAAGGGCCCCCCGGCGCTGGCAATGATGAACGGCGAAAGACTGATGGCGTATTTCGTCGTCACTGAACCGCCGATCATCAGCCGCTGCCGTTGGTCAAACCCGCTGCGCCCGTATTCGCTATGCACATCGTAGGTGTAAGCCGGGAAGCTGCCTGACCCGTCCGTATCCCCACGGTTGAAGCCCAGCATGTACACGCCAAACAGAAACACACTCCGGTTGAAGCGGGTATTGAAATTCGCAATCAGCTGGTTCTGGCGGCTATAACCGGTCGATTCGTACTGATAGACGTTGCCGATATTCCCGAACGGCTGCGTGCCATTCGGCAGCGGCGCGTTGATGTTGCGCGCCCGCAGGTTATGCACGCCGCGCGAGAAGATATAGTTCACGGCAATCGAGGTATTTTTCGGCAATTGACGGTCGATGCCCACCGAGGTCTGAATCAGATAGGGCGAACGAATATCGCCCGACAAGCGCCTAACAGTCTGCGTGGCCAAGTTGCCGCTCAGTGAATCCAGGCTCGGAACCGAGGTCGCCGAGAAGAAAGACGGATTCGGAATCAGATACTGCACCTGGTTGACGCCGTTAAACCGTAGTTGCTGCAGTGAAAGATTCTGCGCCACGCGGTCATAGAAGATGCCGCTGCCCACGCGCAGCACCGTTTTGGCGGCCTTGTTCTTGCCGCCATCCAGACCCCAAGCGACGCTGATGCGGGGCGCGACATTGTTGTTACTCGAAACATTGGTTTGGTTTTCATAGCGCAAACCCATGCCCACGGTTAGGTTGGGCCGGACGCGCCAATCGTCGGTAATGAAGATGCCATAATCGGCTTGGTCAATCTTCGCTTCCGGCGTACCGCCCACCAGCGAAAATTGTCCGGCTCCACCACCCAAAGCACGAATCTGCGTCAGATTCAAACCTTGCGCCTGGAACAATAGCGTCCGGCGATAGCGTTCGAGCGAGGTAAGGTAAGCCGTCGCGCCGGTCGGATTGTTATTCACATCCAGCACCGGACCATTGCCGCCCGTAAAAGTAAATGAACCGCCAAAGTTGTTGCGGTTAAAGTCCGTCAAGCTATTGAAGCGCAAACGGCCGCCCGCTTTTAGCGAATGTGCGCCTAAGGTCATGCTGGTGAAATTAGAAACTTCGATGCCGTTGGTGGTGTTATTCGCCGTGCCGATCTGCGCGCCGCCACCGTTAAAACTTTCCAGCACATCGATGGCGGGCAATCCGCTATCGCCAAACTGTTGAATATGATTGCGCTGATATTGGAAGCGCGTTTCGTTGATCGCCCGCGCGCTCAAGATTGCCGTTTCCGTCATTTGCAGTGAATGCTCGCGGTCAGCCGAGTTATAGGCCCGCGAAGCGAGGGAAAAATTACCGATGCCCTGATTCTCATTGCTAATGTTAGAGAAGCTATAGCGGGTCACCAGCGTGTTGCGGTCATTTAACGCCACATCGAAGCGCGGATTGATCTCGGTGCGCTTGTTCGGCGTCACCACCGATAAGCCGAAGGGCGTCGCGACCAGCGACGGGCTCAGGATCGTCGCATTAATAACGGCGTTTTCACTCACGTCGCGCCGTTGCACATCGAAGGAGAACGAAGACTTCTTAGTCACCGGTCCACTAATGCGCCCCGAAAGCATGCGCGATTGGAATGGCGCTTTATTGGGCGCGAATGGATTTCGCGAGTTGAATATTCCGTCCCCGAAGTTGAATCCCAGTTCGCCGCGAAACTTATCGGCACCCGGCTTGGTGAGAATCTCAATGCGCCCGAAACCAATGCGATCGAACTCAGCGGAATACGGATTCTGATTTACCCGAATTTCGCGAATCGCACTCTTCGGCGGCAAACGGCCGCCCGTAAAGCCGTCAATAAAAATCTGCCCGCCGTTGGGGCCCGCTCCCGGACCGGCCAAGGCCTGTAACTCATTAGCTAACTGGTCTGGATCATCTGAGAGCACTTGTAAGTCATCGCCCTTCAACACCAGCGCGCCCACATTCGACTGCGAATCAGTGGAGACCTTATTAATCTCTTCGTCCACCTGCAGGATCTGCGCTTCGGTCGCCAGCACCAATTGGGTGTCCAATTTCATCGGCCCACTTACGGCTATTCCCTGCACCTCGAACGGCGCGAAACCTTTGCTCAACACGCGCACCGTGTAAGAACCCGGCGTCAGGTTCAGTATTTGAAAATCGCCGGTCTCATTAGATTGCGCCCGCACTTCGCGGCCACCATTCAAACGCGCCCGGATGTCGGCACCCGGCACAAAAGAGCCAGACGGATCCGTCACCTTACCCCGCAGCGCCGGAGCTTGCGCCCACGCCATGGCCGTCAGAGCCAAGTAGAGACATGTGTAGACACAGCGAGCGTATAACCCTTGCATTGAAAGTTTCCTTCGTCTTTTACTGATTGTTTTGTTGGGATTGTCCGACTTGGGTCAATCGAGCCGTTACTGCATGGAAATCATTCCCATGCCCATATCTCCGCCGCTTAAACTCAAACCGCCGCCCGCCGCGGCACCCGCCGCCGCGCCTTGGCGTTGCGCCATGGCAATGATCGTGTCGGCATTCGCCAGCAGCATGATGGCCGTAATCTCATCGGACTTCGCCCCCACCGTGCTCGACACCACAATTGATTCGCCCACTTTAATGTCCTCGATCTTGGCGTGTGGCATCCGCTCCAGCATCGCGGCCATATCGCCGCCACCGGGCCGCATTCCCCCGCCTCCCGGCATTCCTCCACCACCAGGCCGCTGACCACCGGAACCGCCAGAAGGCGCATCACCAGGACCACCAGCCGGGGGACCGCCAGACGGAGGACCACCAGACGGAGGACCACCGGCAGCCCGCATGCCACCAGGCCCACCGCCCATGCCAGGCCCGCCTGCACCGCCACCGGCCATCATCCCGGCAAAGTTCGGCATCTTCTTCACCTGCGAGTCAGCCTTAATGCGAATCAGCATCGGCTTGCCCGACTGCAAGTCCTTAATCCTAATCTCTCCCGCCGCGACGTCCACCGCCGTCACCGTGCCGGCTACCGTACGAAACGAGCCGAACACCGCCCGTTCCGCCGTAATGCGCGACGCGTCGTCATTCTTATCGCCCAACACGCGCAACTGGTCGCCCTTCTTCAGGTCTTTCATCGTCGCGTCTTTGGCTTCCGAAAACTTGATCGAATCCGGAGCGTACCGTTTGTAAACCGTCTTCGCGCTAAACATCACCGTCACCGGCTTCGGCCCACTCATCGATTGCGTCTTGAGCGTCACTTCGCCCTTGGCCGCATCGACGGCGTCGACGACACCCACCATGCCGCGCTTGGCCCACTCCAGATGCTCCTGGTCATCGCGCTTTTTAATATCGCGGGCCGAGATGACGATCAGGCTACTCGCCACAACCGTCTTCCCGGTGAGCGCCCCGCGAACCAGCACCCGGTCGCCATTGGCGAGCCCTGCCAGGGCCACGAGCTGCGCTTTGTTTAAGTCGCGCTCGCCGGGTTGAACTTGTTTCACTGGAAGGTCCACCGCCACCTTCACCTCAAAAACCTCGCCGAGGTCAGTCTTTACCGTCAATTCGCCCTTCACGGCGTCAATCGCAGTGATCGCCCCAATCACGCTCTTCGGCTGCCCAAAAGCCGCCAAAGCGAATGCAAAAAACAGAATTCCGAGAGTTCTCACAATGGATAAGACGCTCGACTTTGGGCGACTTGGGTTAAGAAATGTGAATCTCATGATTTTTTAGTGCTCCTTGAACTTGCAACGGTAATCGCACTTCAACCAGCAAGCCCGGCTCCGCATTGTGTGCTGAAATTTCCCCGTGGTGAAGCACCACCGCGCGCTGCGCAATCGCCAGCCCTAGGCCGATGCCCCCCGAATCACGCCCTCGATCGCTCTCCACCCGGAAAAATGGCTTGAAAATCGCCGTCAGCATCTCATCCGGCACTCCCGGACCCTGATCTCGCACCGACACGACCGCCTCGCCCGGCCTCCCATCGATGCCAATCTCTACCGTCGTGCCGGCCGACGTATGCCGGATCGCGTTGCGGACAATATTGTCGAGCGCCCGCGCGAGTAACCCTCCATCGCCCGTCACCGGAAAGCTACCGTGCCAGCGCCGCACCAGCCGCACTTGGCGCACTTCGGCCTCAATCTCCGCCTCGCGAGCCACTTGCTCCACCACCGCCGACAAATCGAGCGGCTCGTTGATCCGCTCCGCCGGATCGCCCTCCGCCCGCGTCATCTGAATCAACTCGCCCACCAGGCTGGTAAGCCGGTTGCTTTCGTGCTTAATGCGGTCGAGCGCCGCATTGCGGTCCTGGCTCGATCGCGCCAACTCCACTGCAAACCCTAACCGGTTGAGCGGCGAGCGCAGTTCGTGCGAAATATCCTGCAGCAGCCGCCGCTCGGCCGTCAGCAACGTCTTCATCCGGCCGGCCATATCGTTGAACGCCCGCGCCACATCGCCGATTTCGTCCTTCCGTTCGAGGCTCGAGCGCACATCCAGGTCCCCGGCGCCAAAGCGCACCATGCTCTCTCGCAACTCACGCAACGGACGCGCCAGCGTCACCGCCAGCGCATAACAAAGCAGCACAATCACCAGCACGATCCACAGGTAATTGGGTAGATTCGCCCACGCCGAAGTCCGCAGATCCGGCGCTCGCAATACCAGCAGCAACGCGTAGCGGCCATCGGCCGACATCTCGCGTATCGGATGGTCCGGTCCGCGCGGCGGCCCTCCGATCATCGGTCCCCGTGGCGGCGCATCGGACGCCCGGCGCCACAACTCGCCTCGATCTTCGCCCGTCAAGACGTCTCGCGCCTCCCTGTCCACCAGGAAGTGTTGCGCCGCGAAGGAACGGTTCAGCCGCGCCATGTATTCCGCCAGCGCCGTCTTTCCGCCCAGGTTCAGCGCCATCGCCGCATCCTCCACTTGCAGCTTGCGTACGTTCACGAAGATATTCGGCCGGGGGAAGAACATCCACGTCGTCGCCAGAAATGCGACGAAGCTGAATGCCAGCAGAGCCCCGAACCACAAGAGGATGCGCCGGAATATGCCCTTCATGCCGATGGCTCAGGCGAGCAAAACTGATAGCCGATGCCCCGCACGGTGCGGATCAGCGACTCGCTATCGGTCAACTTTTTCCGCAAATGGCTGACGTGTACGTCGATTGACCGGTCGAACGGCGTCGCCTCGCGCTGATACAGGCGATTCATCAAATCGTCGCGCGAAACCACACTCCCGGCCGCATTAATCAGCACCTCTAAAATGTCGTACTCGATCGACGTCACCACCACGAACCGTCCGTTCTGTGAAACTGACCTCGCCCCCGGATCGAGCCGCACGCCGCTCGCTTCCAGCACCTTGCTGGGGCTAACCGGAGTCGCCCGCCGCAAGATCGCCCGTACGCGGGCTAAAAGCTCCAAAGGGTCGAATGGCTTCGGCAGGTAATCGTCCGCGCCGCCCTCCAGCCCCCTGATCCGGCTCGCCTGCTCCGTCCGCGCCGTCAGCATCAACACGGGCACCTTGCTCTTCTCCCGCAATTGCCGCAGCACCTCGAATCCGTCGATGCCTGGCATCATCACGTCCAGGATGATGAGGTCATAGGGATGGGCCAAGGCGCAGTCCAGCCCCGCCCGGCCATTCAAAGCGCAATCCAGCGCCAAGCCTCGCTGGGTAAAGAACTCGGCCATCAGCGGGCCCAGGTCGGCGTCGTCATCGATTAACAGCAGTCGTTCAGCCACTCTCCTTTCAGCCTAATGGCATTCGCGCAAAAAAGGTTAAGGTTTACAAAAGTTTAGGCGCGGCGGGCTACGGGTGGGCGGTCATTCGGGTTCGGTTTGGGCAAAGGAGGGCATCCGGGCGTGGTAATTCATCGAAGCGTCCGATTTCGGATTGCCTCGTGGGTTCATCTGGTTCAAGGTCGATTTTTTGGACTTGGGTTCGGCCGGTGTCACTGTCTCCTGCTGCTGGATGGGCGGGTTTGGGTGACGAATTAGCAGTTCCAGCAGGCGGGAGATCTTTCCCTTTCAAAGTGCCCAACCCTTATTTTGCTGCCAGCCTTGCATTCCACGTCATCCTCTGACGTCTTCGGCGAACCAGAAGAAACGATCGAGGCGCACAAACAATGGCAGCGAAAGGCTCTGCGCTTACGAGATTCTGGCTGGCGATCCATCAGGGTCAACAGCCGTCATTGAGCACGGTTGCTGCCGGAACTGTGTTAGTCGTCGGGACAGATATAGGGTTTCAGATTGCCCAGTACGATCTACTCTATTCTTCACCGCTCCTCACCCCGCTCCCAGCCCCATCGGCCAATTTGCGTACCGTGGCCTTGAGATCCTCAAGGCTACTACCGATGGCCAGATCTCCCACTTGTGCGTCGAGCCAGTTAATCAATAAACCGGTCTCTATCGGCATTCTATCCCTCGGAATGTCGATTCGCTCCAATATGTCAAACGACCATATTAAGGCGATACAGGCCCTCACCAGCACGTCGCGAGTAACGAGCGAGGAGCACTTCAGAATCGGGCCCATGATTCTCGCGGTATGATCTCCCTCATAGACGAATGTTTTGTAAGACCGTCCACTAGCGATAAACACACCTTCAAATAAATAGTACTCGCAATAATCCACTAGGTCTTTATCGCTCATGGGAAAATGCCTTTTCAAAGTACCCGGCACTATCTGTTTTTCAAAGTACCCGGCACTATCTATATTGTCCGGTATATACACCGGTCGCCGGCCGTCAGTCCCGCCCCGGCCAGGCGTTTCTTCAAAATGTTCCCAGACCTCGATCGACTCCTCCTTTCCGGCGCACTTCGGTTTCGTCGCGTCGGCGCACAGGAAAATGTGCCGCACCAGTTTGCCAATCCCGAGATTGGCCGCCACTACCGGCAGGGTTGTCGTGTCTTTCGTATCGATAGGAACTGTCATTAGTTTGATTGGGGGATTGGCTTGCGTTATCCGGTGCTTACTCTCTATTCTGACAAAGTGCCCCTACGGTTCGCACCCAAAGCCTTCGACGTAATGGTGGAACGCGCCGTCGCCGCCATTCCGGCCCGATTTCGCGCCCGGATGCGGAATCTGCTAATCGTCGTCCAGCCTGTCGGCCCCTCCCCCGGCCTTCTCGGTCTTTACGAGGGCTGCCCTATGACTGAGCGCAGTCTGGGCGATGCGGCCCCCGACGGCCCCGACCGCATCCGTATCTTCCAGCGCCCCCACGAAGATATGGCGCGCAATCCGGTTCACCTGGAGCGCATCGTCACCGAATACCGTGTGGCACGAAATCGGCCATTACTTCGGTCTGAGCGAACGGGAGATACATGCCGCCGAGGACCGCCGGGAACGCCTCCGCCCGCTGCGCCGCGCCGCTCGCCGGCACACAAACTGGAAGAATGAACGGTACTAGTCCCTTAGAAAACTCATGCCAACCCTCACGCCGGCCACACCGGGCGCATTGCGAAAGTCCGATGTCCGGGAGGCCAATGAACGCCTCGTCCTCAACATCATCCGGCAGACGCCCGAGATTTCGCGTGCCGGCATTGTGAGGACGACGGGCTTCTCTCCCAGCACGGTAACTTTCATCGTGAACCGGATGATGCGCGACGAACTCGTGTATGAAGTCGAAAGCCAAGGTCCGCCGCAGGTTGGCAGACGTCCCGTGGCGCTCCGCTTGCGACCGGAAGCCAAGATCGTAGTTGGCGTGGAGATCTCCCCTCATCAAGCGCGGATCGTTACCGCGGATCTGGACGGCAATATTCTTGCCCGGCGCGTTGCGCGCCGCCAGGCGGACCACCATCACTTCCTAGCGCGGATAAGAGCGGCAATTCAGACGCTGACCGAGGGCATCTCCGGCGGGCGCCTGCTCGGGATCGGGGTCAGCCTTCCCGGCACCATCGATCGCGCGACGGGCCGGGTGATCGCGGCCGAAAACCTGGGCTGGTTCGACGTTGAGGCGGGCCGGATTCTCTCGGAAGGCGTGGCCGCAAACTTCTACTTTGAAAACGACGCCAAATTGGGAGCGCTAGCCGAAAGATGGTTCTGTGAACCCGGGAGCAAGCCGCTCGAGAACTTCGTATTTGTCGTGATGCGCCAGGGACTCGGCACGGGCGTCATGATTGAGGGCAGACTTTTCCACGGTGCCTCGGGCGAAGCCTCGGAGTTCGGCCACACCTCCCTCTATGCCGACGGCCGCCGCTGCGTGTGCGGGAACATCGGCTGCTGGGAAGAGTATGCTTCCGAGCGGGCGCTGGAAAGGCTCTACGCCGAACAGCGCGGAAGCGGAAACGGAGCGGGCCGGCAGGGAGCCGCGGAAATTCTTCGCATGGCCCGCAAAGGAGACCCGTTCGCTCTGGCGGCCTTGCGGGAGATGGCCCGCTGTGTCGGGATCGGTTTCGCCAATCTCGACGCCGCCTTCAATCCGGAAGCCATTGTGATCAGCGGCTACCTCGCCACCGGATGGGACTTGGTTGAGGAGTGGGTCTGGGAAGCGCTGCGCAGCCGGGCCCCACGGCACCGTATCGGCAACCTCCGGATCATCCCCGCCAGACATGGGGCCGATTCCCAATTGATGGGTACCGTCGCCCTGGCCCTCGACCGGTTCTTTACGCAGCCCGGAGACGGCAATGCCAACAGCGCTCCGCCAAGATCTGTCCGGGCCTGACGCTCGACCCCTTTCTCCCTTCCGCTCCTTCTCATTTTTCTCATTTTTCGATTGACTCCAGCGTCTTTAATATGTACAGTAACTGCATTAAACATTACCGGGGACGAGACCTCGGCGCGCATGGTTCGCAACCGCTATTGAACCGGAAGGGATGCCAAAATGATGATTCAGCAGTTCGGTCTGACGCTCGCATTTGTTGCCCTGAGCCTGCCCGGGCTCTCCGTCCTCAATGCGCAGTCCACGCAAAGCAGTATTTTAGGGACCGTAACCGATCCCTCGGGAACGCTCGTTCCGGGAGCCGCCGTTACGGTTATCAACGAGGGAACGAACGCCGCCCGGACAA
>JANLPT010000018.1:0-22598 GCA_031367405.1 Bryobacteraceae bacterium | reverse complement strand
GACCAAGCATGGGATTTCGTTTGAAGAAGCGAAGACCGTTTTTCTTGACGAGAAAGCGCGCTTGATAGATGACCCCGATCACTCGTCGGCGGAGGACCGGTTTCTTTTGCTGGGGTACAGTTTGGCAGCGCAGTGCCTGATCGTGAGCCATTGCTACCGGGACGAATCAACGGTGATCCGACTGATTTCAGCAAGGAAAGCGACGGCCTCCGAAGAACTGGACTATTGGAGTTACCAATGAGAAGCAACTACGATTTTTCAAAATTCATCAAGAACCCGTATACGAAGCAATTGAAGCGCCAAGTGACGATTCGGCTGGATACCGAATCGGTCGATTATTTCAAATGCACCGCAGCCGAGTTGGGAATGCCTTATCAAAATCTGATCAACCTTTATCTGCGGGATTGCGCCGTTCGGAAGCTGCGGCCGGAGTTTCGCGGGCCGCCGGTGACAGAAAAACAGCCCTAGCCCGTAAGAAATTCTCCTCATAAACCTTAGAACGGGGCCTTAGGGACCCTAAGGTTAGCGAGTGGGTCTGCCGAACTATCCATTGGCAGATGACCGGGCTTGTTTTCACTCGCTGGTTGGCGACTACCGCGTTGATGCGCTGGTGGGTGGGCCGGCGCGCGTCGGAAATTACGGGTCCGGTGGAGCGGTTACGGTTCTTGCAAACGCATCAGGTGACGCTGCGGGATTTACGCGCCCGGCCGACAGTGCCGGTGCCTTACTGGGTGGTGATGCTGAGCGGCGCGGCGTTGGGCGTGACGGCGCTGGGCGTGGTCTCCTGGCGTTCCGGGAAGAGCGGGGCGACGCCACCGATTCAGGCGGCGGAATTGGCGCGTGTGGAAAAATTAGCACCGGCAAAGATTCCTGCGCCGGTGAAGATTTGGGTGGTAGAGTCTGCCGGTGGCATGGAGACCTATTCCAATGGGTTGCGCGTGGAGACGAAGTATGCGACGACGAATCGTGCACGGGCTTTCTACGCCTATGACCGGCTGAAGAACCTGGAAGTATCGCTCGAGATCCGCAACCGGCCGGTGGGGATCGTCTTTCATACGACGGAGAGCAATCTGGCGGAGTTCCGCCCGGAACAGAACCGGACGTTGCGGCATTATGGCCAGTCGTTGATCAGTTACATCCGCGAACAGAAGGCTTATAACTACGTGATCGACCGGTTCGGCCGCGCCTATCGTGTAGTGGAGGAGAGCGATGCCGCTTTTCACGCCGGGCACTCCACCTGGGCCGATGACCGATGGGTTTATTTGAATTTGAACGATAGCTTTATCGGCGTGGCGTTTGAGACGCAATCGGTAAAGGGCGATGATTCGCCCAAGGTGACCCCCGGGCAGTTGGTGGCGGGCAAGTTACTCACGGAGATGCTGCGCGCGAAGTACGGCATGGCGGCATTTAATTGTCCAACGCACGCGCAGGTATCGGTGAATCCGTTCAACATGATGATCGGATATCACACGGATTGGGCGGGGAATTTTCCGTACGAAGAAATTGGCTTGCCGGACAACTACGCGTTGCCCTTGCCGAGCCTGCTGTTGTTTGGCTTCGCGTATGACCCGTCGTTTATGACATCAACCGGAGCGCGCATGTGGAAAGGTTTGTTGGCGGCGGAAGATCAACTCCGCGAACAAGCTAAACGGAATGGCATCAGCGTCGCTGAGCAGAAGGCGGCGCTTCGTGAACGGTATAAGAAACTCAGCGCCCCGCTGGGCGAACACAGCGGAAAATCCGCGGAAGGAGAATGATGATGGGCAAGGCACAACAGGGAGGAGCCCTCGGGCTCGACGTCGGAACCAGCCGGGTGGTGCTGGCGCAACAGAATGAGGGCGGGCGCTACGACTACCGTTCGCAACTGAACGCGTTTGTGACGCTACCGTACTCGAAGATGACCGAGAACGTGCTGCGGAAAGAGAATATTCCGCACATGGTGCAAGGCGATCAGCTGATTGTCCACGGCAACGAGAGTGAACGGTTCGCCGACTTATTGCAGGTGGAATCGCGACGGCCGATGACGAAGGGCGTGCTGAATCCGAATGAGCCATCCAGCGGCGAGATGATGAAACAGCTAATCGGTTCGCTGAATGCCGGGGAACCGGGTGGCGGGCGTAACCTCTATTACAGCGTCCCGGCCGCGCTGCTGGGCGAGGAAACTAACGTTACTTACCACGAAGCGACGCTGGGGCAGATCCTGCGGGAGATGGGCTATGCGCCCAAGGCGATCAACGAGGGGCTCGCTGTAGTTTATGGCGAGATGGAAGATACTAACTACTCGGGCATCGGCATTAGTTGCGGCGGCGGACTTTGCAATGTCTGCCTGGCTTACTTATCGGTGCCGGTGCTGAGCTTCGCGGTGCCCAAGGCCGGCGACTTTATTGACCAGTCCGCTTCGCAGATCACCGGCGAACTGTCGACGCGCATCCGCATCACGAAGGAATCGAACTTCCACATCAACGGCCACTACTCGGACAAAGTGCAGCAGGTGTTGGGCGTCTACTATGACGATATGATCAAGGCGCTGGTGGACGGGCTGAACCAGACGCTGGCGAACACGCGGAATATGCCACGGATCGCCAAGCCCGTGCCGATCGTGTTGAGCGGCGGTACGGCGATGCCCAAAGGCTTCCGGGAGCGTTTCGAGAAAGTTCTCAAGGAGAGTTCGTTCCCGTTGGCGATCTCGGAGGTGAAGATGGCCAACGATCCGCTGACTGCGACGGCGAAAGGTGCTCTGGTGGCGGCCTTGGCGGAGGCTTAAGCTTCGCATTGATCGAAGGGCCGCTGCGGAATTTGTCCTCACACGGCCCTTTGGTGGATCCAGGGCGGCAAAACTTGCAGATCTACAACTGATTCAGGGTCTCAATCCGTTGCCTGACGACACGGGAATAGCCCTCCACTTCCTGAGCTGAAAATCCGGCGGCACGGAAGCAATCGGCGATTTGCAAGGGTGACAGGCGACCCAACTGTTGGCCTAGCCAGCGCGCGTCCGGCAACGGAATGTGCTTCACAATGCTCTGGATGCGAACGCGGCGAATGTAATAGTCGGGCCGGAAAATAGCCGTTAGAAAAAAGGGACGGCTGTGCATGACAAAGTCCACGTGATCGCCATGCACGTGGTGAATGAATTTGGATTTGGCATAGTCCTCCAGTACCCCCTTACTGCGCGTGAAGCTGCTGCCGGTGCGCCCGAAACTGGCACCCAAGTCAGAGACGGTATACAACAGGTCAGCGTCGCCGCGATGATGAACCGAGTTATTTTCTGTTTTAAGATCCCAGTTATTCAATAGTGCCATCATCACTCGCAACCCGTTGAACTCTTTGTCCTTAGTCGCTTGGTGCCAACTCCACTTTTCCGCCTTTTTCTCCTCTTCAATACGCTCCAAGCGCGCACCAAGGACCTTGTGGCCCAGCCCGTCTTGCGAGATATACGCGGTGCCATGGGAGATGGCTTTCATGCCGTGGACCCGGATCTCAGGCCGGTAGTAATCCTCATCGGCCATGTAGCCGGCCGCCCACAGAAGAAGGGCGGCGGCGGTTTCCGGCTTAGCCTCTTCTCCCAGCTTCACCTTCCAGTGCCCGCCGTTCTCGTCTTTGACGACGAACTTGGGGGCGGTTCCGTCCTCTGATTTCTTGATAAATTCGAAGGCGCTGCCCGGAGCACGGTCCTTTCCTCCCGGACCTTCAAGGACGTTCAGCGACCGGATGTCACCGTGGTCGCGCCAGACGACGATCTGGTTGGCGGAAGGTTGGCTCCATATTGGCAGCGTCAACGCCAAGGCGGCGGTGAATCGGGGGATGGATAATTTCATAATGGGCTGCGCATCGTGCTTTGCCGAGCACGTTGTCAGCCATTGCGTTTTGTGGACCTGAACGTGCTCAACTATATCTGACTGAACCTACGTAGACAGAGTATGCTTTTGAAACCGCTCAATCTGACCCCTCCTTTGAAGTGCCTGTGAACCTGCTGATCCAGCCTGAGCATGGAGTGACGGCGTTGCTTTCCGGCATTCAAAACGCCAAGAAGAGTATCGAAATCGCGATCTTCCGTTTTGATCGCGCGGACATTGAGGCGGGGCTGAAGGATGCAGTGGCGCGCGGCGTGGCGGTCAGTGCGATCATTGCGTACACGAATCGAGGCGGAGAGATTAACCTTCGGAAGCTCGAAATGCGGCTGCTCGAAGTGGGCGTGGTTGTTTCACGGACGGCCAACGATTTGCTGCGCTACCACGACAAAGTGATGATCGTAGATCATCGGGATCTTTACGTCCTCTCTTTCAACTTCACCCATCTCGATATTGACCACAGCCGCGGTTTTGGTATCGTCACCAAGACCGTCAAGCTCGTGCGTGAGGCCATGAAATTGTTTGAGGCGGATACATTGCGGCAGCCCTACAAGGCTACCCTCCATAGCTTTGTAGTGAGCCCGGCCAACTCCCGTAAAGTTCTCGGGGCCTTCCTCCGCAAGGCGAAGCACCAGTTACTGATTTACGATCCGAACATTGACGATTTAGAAATGAAACGCATTTTGAGTGAACGCGCCAAAGCGGGCGTGGAGATAAAAGTGATCGGCAAGATGCCCGGAACTAACGCCGGGGTGGAAGTGAGGAAACTGGCGGGCTTGCGGTTACATACTCGCACCATTATCGTCGACCGGTGCGAAGCCTTCGTGGGCAGCCAGAGTCTGCGCGCGGCGGAATTGGATCTGCGGCGCGAAGTGGGATTGATCGTCGATGACCAAAAACTACTGAAAGGTCTAATTGAGATTTTTGAAGCGGATTGGCAAAAAGCCGGCGTGGAAGCCGAGCAGCCTTCCCCCATCAAGTCGAAAGTGCTCAAACGGGCCGTTAAAGGTTTGGTGAAAGAACTCTCGCCCTTAAATCCGATTGTCGAAGAAGCGATGAAACAGGTAGCTTCTGAAAGCGCCAGCCCGAGTATGGATCTTAGTGCGGTGAAAGCTACGGTGAAGGAGGCCGTGCAGGAAGCGGTGCGGGAGCGGGTGGCGGAAATAGTGAAAGAATCGTTGGAACCGAGCTGATTTTGCGGTGCAGAAGAGGGTGAAGTCCATGGAGTATCGAATCCCGGCCGGCGCGTGGGCGGCATTGTTTTTAGTGCTTATCGCGCCGGCAGCTTTGGGACAAGTGCAGACACCGAACGTGAGTGAGGAGGAGGCGCGAATTTTCAAACTCTTCGCCGCACAAGTGCAGCGCTACCTAAAGGTGCAAAAAGAGTGCGAGGCACCGCTACCGGCCCTGAAGCCTAACATGAAAATGGCGCAGATTAGCGAGCATCAGCTGGCGCTCGGCAAGAACATTGCGGCGGCCCGCAGCGGCGCGCCACAGGGTGAGATTTTTAGCGCCGAGGTGACGGAGCAATTTCGCAAGATCATTCTCGGCGTCTTCAAAGGACCAAAGTCCCAAATGGCGCGCAAGACTATCCGGCCGGACGAACCGTCCAAGGAGGTCTTGGTCCGGCTGCACGTGAACGACAGAGGGCCGGATAGCATCCCCTCCACGACCATGCCGCCAACTTTATTGAGTAAGTTGCCCCCGCTGCCGAAGGATTTGGCCTATCGAATTATCGGGCACGCCTTGGTATTAAAGGACACCCGAGCCGGTCTCATTGTGGATTTTATCCCGCATGCTATTCCCTAACATTTTTACTAAGGTCCGTATCGTACTCCTGACCGTGCTGGCCCTTGCGGCGTCTTGCCCTTGGGCCGGTGCCCAAGAGTTGACTCTGCCGTTAAAGCCACACTCCGTGCGCTTTGCCGCCATTGGCGACATGGGTACGGGAAATAAGCGACAATACCAGACGGCCGCCAAGATGCGTGAATGGCGCGAAAAGTTTCCTTTTGAGTTCGTCATCATGTTGGGTGACAACATTTACGATGGGCATACTCCGCAAGACTTCGTGAAGAAGTTTGAAAAGCCGTACCAGCCTTTACTCGAAGCGGGGGTCAAGTTCTATGCCACGTTGGGCAATCACGACAAACCAAACGACCGTTTCTATCAGCCGTTCAATATGAACGGCCAGCAGTATTACACTTACAAAAAAGGCCATGTCCGTTTTTTCGCGCTCGACACCACCTACATGAATCCGCAGCAACTTACCTGGCTGGAGAAAGAGTTACAGAACGCGGGTACGGATTGGATTATCTGTTACTTTCACCATGCGCTCTATTCTTCGGCGGGCTTCCATGGGTCCGCCACCGAACTGCGGACGCTGCTGGAGCCGCTCTTCGTCAAATACAAGGTGCAGGCTGTTTTCTCCGGGCATGACCATGTTTATGAGCGGGTGAAGCCGCAGAACGGCGTGCAGTATTTTACAGAAGGAGCTTCGGGTGCCCTCCGCGCCGGTGATCTGAAGAAGTCGAACCTGACCGCCGTGGGCTATGACCAGGACTGTTCTTTCATGTTAGTTGAAATTGCGGGCGACGAACTCTATTTTCAGACGATCTCTCGCACTGGCCGGACGATTGATTCCGGGATGGTTCAGCGTCTACCGGCGATCGAGCGAATTCCGGTTCGACAGGAATGACGGCTCATCGTCCTGGGCCGGCCGCAGGCTTGGTGGTATCGCTCAGCTTGACGATGTCGCCATCGGCGCGCCGGTCAAAGGCGATTTCCATGAATCCAACATTCATCTCTTCCCAACTTTGGTCGCCCCACGCGATGGTCTTTGCCGGATCGGGGTTGGCGGGGTTGTTCGCGGAGTTATCGAACCAGCCCGTACACTCGAGCTTTGTGCCCTTCGGCAGCTTGAGAGGCGCTTTCAAGAAGTAAGTGGTTTGCCAGTTAAAGTCATAGCGTGGCACGTCGATCAACACGTCACGACGGCCATCGGGAAAGACGGCCTCAATCTTATAAGCTTTGCCCCGTAGATGCATGTGGGGTTGTAATGAAATTAGCTTAGCCTCGGACTGTAACTCCGCCCAGACAAAGCTGCGATAGTTCGGGTCACCGGGCGGAATGGCGAGCTTCGAATCGGCGGGCGTGATCGTCACCAAACGTTCGGGCGGAGGTTGTTTGGCGAAATAGATTCCTAACTCCGAATGATCCACAACGGCCTTGCCGTTCGCCGTAAAGTGAATCTCGAACACAATGTCTGAGCCCTTGCGGATGAGCTTACCTTGACTTGGACCCCAGGCCATCGGGCGGTAGCCCGGCTCATAGCCGAGTAACAACTCACGACGGTCAATCTCGCGTTCGTTGGGATGGCGGAAACTTCGCTCGGTCCCCGACGCGACATATAGTTGGTTCTTCGGTGCCGCCGCCACATAACTGGACCCAGAGGGACGCACGAAGGCGTTGATGTGGTGTACGACGGCGCGTTGATCGATCTTCCACTCAGCCGCCGACACCCAGACGTCGTCCGGTAAGTTAGTGGGCATCACCAGAAACGTATAGCGCAGGGTGCCGGAGGCTAGCACTTCGTAGCCGGGGATGCGCATCACAAGGTCGGGTTTGCCGAGCCCCCAACCGGCTTCACGTTTGGCGGAAACGATGGGAGCCTGGGGTCGGCCCTCCAGCGCGCCGTCATCCACCCAGGCAACTAACTGCCGCACCTCGGAATCAGCGAGTAGACGGCTGTTATGGATCCGCTTAGACGACTCAGCGTTGGCTTGCCACGGAGGCATCGTGCGTTTCAAGACGGCCTGCTTCATGGCCTTCGCCCAAGGGCGGGTCTCCTGATAGGTGCCAAACGCCATGGGGGCGATCTCGTCTTTTTGATGACAGCCGGTACAGCGCCGTTCCAGTAAGGGGCGCAGGTCAGAGTAAGTCACCGGCTGGGTGGCACTCCATGACAGCAGGGGCAGCAGAAAAATCGTTAGGCGCGTCATCTTGCTTATTAGTCTATCGCCGTTTGGAAATGACTTCGAGGACGTTACGGAGGTATTGTTCGTCGGAGAGGTCTTCGGTGGCGGTGGCGGGGAAGCTGGCTTCGGCTTGGAAGTGGGCGGCGATCTGACGATAAAGCTCGAGCCGGGCCGGGGGAGCGAATTCATCGCGGCGCAGGAGGGCCTCGAACGTCACCGCGACGACCGTGGGCGGCACGCGCATGCGGAGCCGGGCGGCCAGATGCGGATAGGCGGCCAAAGAGTTGAACTTAGTGGAAGCGATGCGGGCGAAATCGGGCTCTTCGATTTGGGCTTCGACGATCACAACCGTGTTAGCGGCTAAGTCACCGAGGCGCTGACGGCGCTGGTTGAAGAACATCACTGCGCCGCCGAGTAAGTAGAGGACGGGCAGCGAGTCAACGGGCCGGAGTAAGTTACGCAAAATGACTTGCGAGGGACGCAAGCGCAGGCCTTCGGCGTCCATCACGCGGAGGCGCATGATGCGCTTACCAACGGTTTGGCCGCGCCAGCGCCACTCGAGCGCAATGGCATAGCCGGTGGAGACCACGAAGAAGAGCAGATAGTAGAGCGCTCCAGCGGCATCCTGGCCGGCCAGGCTCAGGACGCGCACCAGATAGCCGAAGGTGGTCATGATGACGCTAATGCAAAAGAGGTCGAGGACCATGGCGAGGCAGCGGCGCACGGGTCCGGCGAGTGGCAAGCTAAAGGCGACGCCTTCCGGAGTGAGGATGCGCAGGGCGTCAACTTCAATCGCGCGCATGATACCCCGCGCGAGTGAGAAAGAGGAAGAGGCAAACGAGTTGCACGATGCCAACCGTAATCTTGAGTTCGTAAGGCAGCACGGGCTCGTGATACTGCGAGAAAAATGCTTCCACGAGGCCAGCCCAGACGAGTAAGATGGCCACGCCGCCGAGTAAGTGCAAGACATCGGGAGTTACTTGCCGGAGCCGTTCGCCTAAACGGCGGCGCTCGCGGCGGCGTAGCAGCGCGCCGGCCAGGACGAAGCCTGCTTGGCCGCCGAATAGAATCGCCGGAATTTCGATGGAGCCGTGGGGAAGCAGCCAACCGAGTAAAAAGCGAGCGAAGCCGGCATGGACATAGTCATAGCCGACGGCCCCGAGGATGACGCCGTTGTAGAAAAGGCTGATGGCGGTGCCCAAGCCCCATGTCATGCCCATGGCGCACGTGAAAATGGCGACGCGCGTATTGTGAGTCATGAGTTCGGCCGAGAACCGGGTCTTCCGGCCAGACATTGCGTCGTCGCGCGACGGGGGCTTCTCTTCGTTGGCCACGCGCTCGGCTGGCGTCTGCTTGAGGTGACCGAAGCCGACCAGCGATTCCTTGGCGGTGGGATCGACGCGCAGCGCGAAAGCGCCGAATACGCCGCCCAGCAGAAACAAGGCCGCCGATAAGGCGAACTCGCGTTGACGGCGGCGGAAGGCTTGGGGAAAAGTCACCGTAAACCAGCGCCTTATTTCTGAACCCCAACTTACACTGCGGGTTTCGTGAATCTGGCCGTAAGCCCGGGCGACTAACGATTCAAGATAACCGCGCATGGCGGTCTCACCGGGCAGAGCGTTTAGCCTGGCGAGGCCCGCTCCGCCGCGTTGATAGAGATAGTGCAGCCGCAGCGCCTGGTCCAGGTCGAGCGCATATTCGGGGTCAGCGTCGAGGCGAGAGAGTAACTGTTCTAGTTCCTGCCAGAAGGGGCGTTCACGACGGACAAATCGTTCGAGGTCGACGATCACAGCAGTTGCCTTTGCTTGAGTGACCGGTATTGCTCAATCAGGTCATGTGTAAGCCGCCGTGAGTCGAGCAGCGAGAACTGGATGCCTTGCTGCCGAAGGCCACGGCCGCATTCATTCAGTTTTTGCCACGAGAGGTGGGCACTGAGTCGATCGTAGGCTTCGCCGGTAGAGGCTGGCGGAGGCCCAGTGAAGAGGGGCCGCATGCCTTCGGGCCGGAGCAGGTTGACGCAGACTAAGTGCTGCCGGGCGAGCAAGCGTGCGTTACGGGCGAAGTTATCGGCGAGGATGGGGTCATCGAGAGCGGTGAGAAATACTAACATGGCCCGGCGGCGTAGACGGGTGCGGATCTGAGTGAAGAGCTCGTCGAAGTCCGGGTTGACGAGTTGGGTGGAGAGACTCACGAGCGAGTCGCGGCAGAGGCCGAAATGGGGGGTGCCGGAGGAGGCGCGCAAAAAACGATGGACTTGATCGGAGTAAGTGATTAACCCAAAACGATCGCCATCGCGTTGGGCGGTATCGCCCAGGATCAGTCCGGCAGTTAGATAACGCTCGAGCATGGTTTGGCCATCGACGAGGCGGCCGGTTAAGCGGGCGGCGTCGATCAACACGTAGATTTCCTGAGTACGTTCCACCCGAAATACGCGAGTGACGGGCTTGCCTCGCCGGGCGGTAGCTTTCCAATCGATTTCATCGAAACCATCGCCGGGCAGGTACTCGCGTAGCTTTTCGAACTCGCGGCCTTTGCCGATTTGGCGGGGCTGACGGGGACCCACGGTTTGGCGCGAGAGCGCGGCGAGCGCGGCGCGTTCGGCCATCAGGTTGGGGTAGACGCGAAGGCGGCCGGTGGCAGGCAAGCGACGGCGATGCGACCAAAGGCCGAGGGGCGATGCGGCTTCGACATAACAAGCGTCGAGCGGGAAGTCGCCGCGGCGGGTGGGATATACGGGAAGCGCGACACGACTCCAGACTCCTGCGGGAAGCGCGGCTTGAATTTCCACGCTTTCATGTTCTAATTGGCGGGGCAACGGCAATCCCGCACGCAGGTGAAGTATCTTCCGCCCGGGATTGAGAAAGCGAATTGTTACTTGACCACCGCGTTCGAGGGCGAGGCGAGTGATGGGCTCTAATTCGACGCGCAATCCGCGCAGGATGCTTCGGCCGAGAAATGCGTCGACGGCAAAAATCGTCGCGAGGGCGAGTAACATCGTGGCCCCGGTGAAAGGATGGACGCTCAGCACCGAAGCGGCGGGCAGCGCGACCAGGGCGAAGACCAGCAGCAAGCGCGCCCGCGGTACGAGATGGGACCAAGCCATCATTACCGGGGTACGGGGACCTGTTCGAAAATCCTGGTAATTACTTCATCCACCGAGACGCCCTCCATCTCAAATTCCGGGCGCAGCATGAGGCGATGGCCGAGCACCGGAAGGGACATCGTGCGTACGTCATCGGGGGTGAGGAAGTCGCGGCCACTAATCGCGGCGTGGGCGCGGCTGGAGAGTAACAGCGCTTGGGTAGCCCGGGGCCCGCTGCCCACCATCACGCTTTCGTGCGTGCGCGTGGTGCGGACTACGTCAACGATGTATTCGATTAATTCGGGCCGCACGGTGACTAAATCGAGTAAGTGGCGGGCTTCGCGAATGCTGCCGGCGCTCAGCACCGCATTGACCTCTCCGGCGGCGAGGACGTTCTCCGGGGATAATTGACCGGTAAGTCTTCGCGCGAGTTCGAGTTCGTCGTCGCGCTCGGGCCAGGGCATCTGAATCTTCAGCATGAAACGGTCTTTTTGCGCTTCGGGCAGCGGATAAGTGCCTTCGTGCTCGATGGGATTTTGCGTGGCGAAGACGGTGAAATTCGCCGGCAGCGGGTGGGTATCGCGATCGATGGTGACCGTGCGCTCTTGCATGGCTTGCAGCAGCGCAGACTGAGTTTTGGCGGGTGCGCGATTGATTTCGTCAGCGAGGAGAAACTCAGTAAAGACGGGTCCGCAGACGAGCATGAACTCATTGCGTTGAAGATTGAAGACGCTGGTGCCGGTGATGTCGGCGGGCATGAGGTCCGGCGTGAATTGGATGCGGGAAAAGTCGCAACCGAGGACGCGGGCGAGGGTGCGGACGAGCAGGGTTTTGGCTACGCCGGGCGCGCCTTCAATCAGCGCGTGCTGGCCGGTGAGGATCACAATGAGGGCTTGGTTAATGACGGCCGGCTGGCCGATAATCACCTTGCCGGTTTCGGCGCGGACGCGGCCGAGTAAGTCGTGAAGTTGAGTGAGATGGGGTTCCATTTAGCGTTTACGTTCCAAGGCGAGAGTGGCGCGGGCGAAGGCAGTGACGGGATCGCCGGTTACGGCGAGGGCTTGGCGCACCGCTTCGCGTTGGCGCGGCGTGTAAGTGGCCGCGCGTTCAAATTCGCCGGCGCAGATTTTCATGAGTCCGGTGGACGGGATGGCGTGGCGCAGGAGTTGAGCCAAACCGGACTGGGCGGTGCGCTCGCTTTGCCGAGCGAGGTCGTCGCCGGCTTCGGACGGCAATGGTACCAGGGGGAAGGCGGCTTGCCAAACGAAAAGGGCGGCCAGAGCGATCAACGCGAGTAAAAGGCCGAGGAGACCATAACGGCGGACAAGCACCATGACGCCGGGGTCGTCGCGAATGCCGAAGTGCGATTCGTCGAAGATGATGCTTTGGGTAGGCCCGATCATGCGGGCGAGTAACGCCGGGGCGCGCCGCTCGGCGAGAGTCTGGTTGCTGAAGAGGCTGGCGTTGTTGGCCAGGACGAGCGAGCCTTGGTCGAGGGGACGCTCCAGAATATGGCCGGGCTTGATTACGGTCCAGGCGGGGTTAGCCGGCTTCAGCGATAGGGTAGTCTCGCGGCCGGTTTCCCAAGCGGGAGTATCTTTCATTTCGTCCGTTGGTGCCGCGTAAGTAAGAGTTACATCGAGCAGCTTAAGTTCGCGGTCGGCGCGTTGGATGGCCGTGGGGGCGAAGGCCAGGACGACCCGGGCACCTTGTCTGGTGAAGGAGCGCCAACTTGCTTCTTCGATCTGGGCGGCGTTGGTGTGTAAGATCAGTACCGTGACGCCGCGCAGATTCTGGGCTTTGAGTGTGCCGAAATTACGGTCCACGTGGCGCAGGCGGCCGAGGCTATCGTAGAGGACGCGGGTGCCCTGGCGGTCAACGCGTAAGGATGAGCCGGCCGGGTAGACCTCGCCGCCTCCGAAGCGAATCGACAAGATTGAGGCGAAGCCCCAGGCGAGCGCGGCGGCTAACATCACTAACAAAAAAGGGGCCAACTTACGCATGGGATCTGATCCTTTCGAGGTTGGTGAGAAACTCGGCCATGGTTTCGGGCGTGGCTCGATGTTCGCCGTACCAAGTGCGCTCGTAGAGGCGTAAGTTATGCGCAAAGCTACTCTCGACGCCTGGGAAGCCTTTGGCCCGGCGGCTGAGTTCGCGGAGATAGTCGAGGTTACTCTTGCCGCGGTGTACTTGAATCCATTGCTGGCGCGCGAGATGGGCGAGGCAGCCGAGATAGTGGGCGCGCAGGGCGAGGCGGGTTTCACCCCGGGCCATTAGGTCGCGGCCGAGGAGCGTCCATTCGTCTTCCAGACGATCGGTGGGCAGCAGGGTTTCGTCAGTGAGCTCAATGACAGCGGGCGCCATGGCTTCCGCCTGGGTAACGAGCGCCGGTTTAGCTCGCCATTGGCGAATGACCAGCCCGAGAATTAGAGCGATGCATAAGGCGATGACAATGTAACTCGAAGTGCGCAATCCGCGCACGGGCGCGACGCCCCCGGTAGCGGGCATGATCTGGTGGGTGGCTATATTTTCGAGCCAGTCGAAAAAGGAGCGGAGGCCACGATTGATGCTGCGGAAGATGGAGCGCGTGCCGTTCTGCAACGCTTCGAGCCAGCCGGGGACCGGAGGCTTTTGGCCAGTGCGCGCGTTGCGCCAGGCGAACTCTGGATTCTGAAGAGTCTGGTGGATCGATTGTTCGAGCTGAGGCGCTCGAATTGGTTCGGCCGCTTGGGCACTGAGGCAGAGAAAGAGCATGGCGGCGGTAGTTACTTGACGAGTTACTTGACGGAGGGCGCGGCGCAGGTCACTACCGGTGGCGATTGATTCGCCTTCCACGGAGCGGAGCACCTGAGCGGCGCGCCACAAAGGCTCGAGCAGGCAGTAAGTGACGGCGAACGACATCCGGAAGAAGGTGGAGGTGAAGATGAGGTTCGTGCCGGCGCGGTTGTATTCGCTCTCGATGCCGAGCAGCATGCGGCTTAGCTCGGGCAGAAAAGCCATTACGGCGAATAGGTTCATCCAAACCAGGAAGCCAAAGAGAAGGAAGAGGGCGAGCGAAATCCACGTTTGTTTCGCGCCCAGCCGGCTGAGATTCCAGGCTTGCGCCAAGGCTGAGCGCCAGGTGACGACGTCCTCCGCGCGCAAGGCGGCGCAGTGCTGGTAAAAGGCGGCGGTGGGCGCGAAAGGGAGCAGCGCCATTGCGGCGGCCGGAAGGACGATGAGCTTGGTGGGTTGGATGAGGCATTGGAGTAACAGGAGGCGGGGGCCATCGATGGGTTCGCCGGGGTCGAGCACTTGGCGTAAGCGGATGGAGAAGATCGCCTGCGCGGCGAACATGGCCAGTAGTAACATGGCGAGTAACAAGGCTTCCAGGCCGGCGCGCTCCGATGCCAGGCCGCTATGGGTCATCTCTTCCCAAAAGAATAGAAAGCCGAGCGCAAACGATCCCGTTCCCAGAAAATAGATAAGCCAGGCAGAGGCCGGCGCGCGGCGAAGCAGGCCGAAGGCTTGTTCGAGTAAGTCTAGGCCCGAGGATAGCTGCACTATTCGCCTCCCTGGAAGTCAGTCGTGGCGAGGATGAGTGTTTGGCCCAGCCAATAGAACAGAGTAAATGCGAGCAGGAGGCCCAGGAGTGGATAGATATAGTCGAGACGCCAGGGACGGCGGACGGGCGCGGCGGGGCCGGACGGCAACTTAGCCAGACAGGAGACGCAGAGCAGCCGGTGGTCATGCTCGGTGAGGCATTCGCGGCAATAGAAACGCCGGCAGGAAAGGCAGCGGCCGGCGGCTTCACGAAGGTCGTGCCGGAAACAGCGTTCTTGCGAAAGGGGCATCATACGCTGGGTTGGCCGTTCTTTTGATTGATGATCAGAAGTAACCCAACGATGGCCAGCAAGATACAGGCGATTTGGATGGCGTTGGTGAAAGGCAGTAAATCCGGAAGGCTCGTGAGGGGCGGCGTCGAAGTGCCACGAGGGACAGCCATTTGCATGGTAACGGCGAGAATAGCGCTGACGGCGGAGAGACACTGAATCCCCACGAGCCCCCAGAGACAGCCGATGACGGGGCCGCCGACGTCGACCCGGGAGGCGCGCACGAGGGCGACAACAATGAGTAACAAGCCAACAAGCGAGAGGGCGTTCCCCAGGCGATCGAGGCCCACCCCGTGGAGGTTAGTGGCATTCCACAAGGAAACGACTCCCGCCACCGCCACCGTGATGAAGGCGGCCTCGAAGAACCAGCCGCGATAGAGCGCTTTCGACGGGGCGAGCCTCTCCATGGGCGGCGGGGAAACGTCACTGACGGCGGGCGCGACGAGGGTAAATCCTTCGATATCGAGGGCACCCTGGGCCGTCTCAATGAGCGGTACAAGGCGTTGGAGTAACTGATCGTACGCGGGACGGCGGGAGACGGCGGGGATCGCGTGGGTGCCGAGCAGGGTTTGGGTGCTGCAATCCCCTTGCGGGCCGAGCCAAGCGTAAGCGATGGTCCACGTGGCGAGGGGAAATAACGGCATTAACCAGGCCCGATGATGGGCGATGGCGAGAATGAGAAAGGCAAAACACGGCACTAATTGGGCAATGAGGATGACGAGATATTGGCTATACCATTCCCGAAAGTAAATGGCTTGGATATCGGCAAAATAGAATCGTTCGTAAGTATCGACGAAGCGGGAAGAGCTTACGCTGAGAAAGTGGTCTTCGGCGAGCCAGATGCGATCGCGACGGAAGGGCCCGAAGCCGCGGCCCGGTAGGGGCTGGTAAATCGAACTATCCAAGACGCCCTCCCCGGAAGAGCGCCGTGCCGAAGACGGTGATGAGCAGCAGAGCCCAAACCAGCACTTGTAGCGAGCCCAGAGTAATGGCGACGATGGCGCGCGAGCGTCCGCGAAGGACGGGTCCAGGTGCTTGGCGCAGCGCGCGAATGCCGAGATAGATGGCGAGGGGGCCGCCGGCGATGGTGGTCCAAATGCCGAGGGTCGGCAGGATGGCGGTGGCGAGAGCGACGGTATCCCAATTCAATCGCCGGTTCATCCAGGGCCCGGAATTGTTTTGGCGCGCGATCGCGATGCACTGCGGACACAAGTTTCTTACGCCGAAGGTGAACTGGCAAAGGTGGCAGAGAAAGCGGCCGCAGGAATCACAGGACGCAGCGGCGCGCTTCGTGGGGTGCTCGAAGCAGCAGGCTTCGCCGGCCGAGGCCATCGGGGAGGGGACCGGGGCGGCCATGGGTGCGAAGGCCGCGTGGAATAGCCGGCCGCGTTGAAGGCACTGGCAGCGCAGGCAGCGCGCGCCATGGGGGCCCGTCACCTCCGTGAGCGGCAGCGGATGGCGACAGCCGAGACAAGCGACGGCTCCTGAATGTTCCACGGTGACCGGCATGCGTTAGTGTTCGTACACCACCACGGTATCGCAGAGACGGTCATGCAGGGCCTGTTTACGCGGATCGAAGGCGACCATCAGATAGCCAATTAAGAGGATGGTGGCGCTGAGTAGCTGGGCGAAGTGACGGCCGAGCACACGGCTCCAAGTAAGAGGCGAGCCGTCGGCGCGCAAGATGCGGATACCGAGGGCCAACTTGCCGAGCGTCGCCCGGTACTTGATGGTCATCGCTACTTCATAGACCACCGGCCCCACGACGCTGAGGATGAGCACGATCGCGGAGAGGATGGCATTCTGGCCGGCCAAGGCGGTGACGCTGAGGGTGAGCGAGAGTTGGACGATGAATATCAGCATGCCGTCGATGAGACGCGCGCCGAAGCGGATCCAGAAGCCGGCGTAGCGCGGGCGGGGCAGGCTGAGATCGAGGCCAAGGGTGAGGGCTTGGGCGAAACGCGGTTTGCAGGCCGCGCAGATCTGCCTTCCGCTGAAACCGATTAAATCTTCGGGGGGATGGGGGACGCCGCACATCGAGCAAAACGCGACCGGGGGTGGCGCTTCGCTGAGGCTGGGTGGGGTGAGGGCCAGGTCAGGGCGGGCGACGGAGAGCGGCTGCCACTCGGCCATACCGGTCTGCCAGACGAGGGTGTTGGCGCGCAGGCGGCCGCTATGGGCCATGGCTTCAAAGGTGGCATCGTCCAGAGGACCGCGCCGTTCGGCAGTCTGTTGCGTGCCTTCGGCGTAGAACCAGGGCATGTTCCCAGAGGGTACCGCACATGGCGGCACTCAGTAAAAGGCTATTTCTTGACGACGAAGGTGTTGGCGATCCGGTCGTGGAGGGCGCGCTTTTGGGGGTCGAAGGCGGCGGAGACGTTGTCGGCCAGAATCCACAGGCCATTGAGGACGCTGGCCATGGGAACCAGCGCTCCGAGGATGCTGCCCCCGGCGTAGATCAAGTGCCGAATAAGCGCTTGCTGGAGGTTGAGCATGCCGCCATCGGGTAGGATGACGCGGAGGCCCAGCGCCATCTTGCCGAGGGTGCCGCCGTAGGTGCTGGTGGTGAAAGCCTCGTAGGCGGCGTACATCGCGGCATTGATGAGTCCGGCGACGATGAACATGGAGGTGCCTCTGGTGAGCACGGAGAAGTCGCCGGCGAGCAGGGATGTGAAAAACGACGTTCCCATCACAAGCATGATCACGGTGAAGGACGGAATGAAGAGTACGAGGCCGTCGATGAAGCGGGCCAAGAGGCGCAGCCAGAAGCCGCCATAGAGTCTCCCACCGGTGAGAGCCGGTGGTCCGGCGGCATACATGGGCATGCTCAGGGCGCCAGAAAGGGTGCCAGCGCTCAGGGTGCCCGGGATGGATGGCGGCAGCAGGTCCGGCCGCGTTTCGGAGGCCGATTGCCAGTTCGGCATGCCCGGCTGCCAGACCAGAGTTTCTGGCCGGATGACACCGGTAGCGATGAGCGACTCGAACTCCGCTATCTCCACGGGACCCTTCTGTTCGCCACCTGCGGAATAAAACCAGGACATTGCGCTTCCTTTCGGCTTGCCGACCGTATCTGCCCGATTATATAGCGTACCCCGCGTTTGTCCAGCGTACTCCCCGCAAAAAAGATTGCAAATAAATGAGAGGACTGGGCCGCGCAATCCACTAATAGAAGGGCGGTATACTGTGAGTTCTCCCCCCGAGAACGTGAGCTGGCCGAACTATGTCCAAATGAGTTCGCCGGACGACCAAACGCAAGAAGGTACTTCCATGATCGATGAAAAAGAACGGCTGAAAAATTTGACAGCCACTCTCGGGAATATAGAAAAGCAGTTCGGCAAAGGCTCCATCGTGCGCCTTGGCTCGAGCGAAGCGATCGTGCCCGTGTCGGTAATTCCGACCGGCTCCATTTCGGTGGATTGGGCACTAGGCGTCGGCGGCTTGCCGCGCGGCAGAATTTGCGAGATCTTCGGGCCCGAGTCATCGGGCAAAACGACGCTCTCTTTGCAGGTGATCGCCGAGGCGCAGAAGCTGGGCGGCATGGCCGCGTTTGTGGACGTCGAGCACGCGCTTGACCCCATCTACGCCCGCAAACTGGGGGTGGACGTCGACAATCTGCTGGTCTCGCAGCCGGACTGGGCGGAGCAGGCTCTCGAGATCACCTCGGCCCTGGTGAGTTCGGGATCGATCGACGTACTCGTGGTAGATTCGGTGGCCGCGCTGGTGCCGAAAGCCGAACTCGATGGCGAGATGGGCGACGTCTTCGTCGGCATTCAGGCCCGGCTGATGTCGCAAGCGATGCGCAAGCTCACCGGCATTGTGTCGAAATCGAATACGTGCCTCATTTTCATCAACCAGATTCGCGAGAAGATCGGCGTCATGTTCGGTAGTCCGGAAACGACTTCCGGTGGCCGCGCCCTGAAGTTTTACTCTTCGATCCGCATCGACATTCGCCGCATCGCGCAAATCAAAGACGGCGATGTGGTGGCGGGCAACCGGACCAAGGTGAAGATCGTCAAGAACAAGGTGGCGTCGCCGTTTCGCGAGGCCGAGTTCGACATCATGTACGGCGAGGGCATCTCGCGCGAAGGCGATTTGGTGGATCAGGGCGTGGCGAAGAATCTGGTGGAGAAGAGCGGATCCTGGTATAGCTTCCGCGGCGAGCGCATCGGGCAAGGCCGGGAGAATGCGAAGCAGTTTCTCAAGGACAATCCGGACATGGCGGCCATTCTCGATACGGAATTGCGCACGCACTTGAACCTGGGTAAGCGAACGCCCGCGCCCGAAGAGAACGGCGGAACGAAGCCGGAAAAGGCGGAGAAAACCATCGCGGCGGCGGGCCGCAAGTAGTCCGATCCAGCCCCCGGAATTGCTCTAAACATTAGTCACCTCTGATGTTTTATTGAAAAATTAGCCATTCCGGGGCCCTCAAACGCTAAAAAAGGCCGTTTTCCGGCCATTTTTGTGACAATTGGCTTGCATCACTCCGATAGGTGCCGTATCATCATGGTCGTAATCGCCCTTTGGTGCTCGTGCGAAAGCGCGGCGCAAAGATGCGAGAGAGCGCACCTACCGTGCCGCCTCAACGATGTTCAAACGGGAAATCAATAAGGAGAATAACTATGGCTGACAAGATGACTCAGACCCAGCTTGTCGCGAAACTCGCGGAGGGGGCCGAAATCACCAAGAAGCAGGCCAAGGCTGTCATGGACGGTCTTACCTCAATCGCGGTAAGCGAAACGAAAAAGAACGGGGTGTTCATCATCCCGGGCATCGGCCGCCTGGTGCGTCAGGAACGCAAGGCTCGCATGGGCCGCAATCCGGCGACGGGTGTGGCGATCAAGATTCCCGCCAAGAAGGTGGTGAAGTTCCGCATCGCGAAAGCGGTGAAGGACGCCATCGTTCCGCCGAAAGCGGTGAAGGCTCCGGCGGCTGCCCCGGTGAAGGCGGCAGCGAAGAAGAAGTAGTTCTCTTCTTACGCCGCAAACGAAAAGCCCCGCGTGTGCGGGGCTTTTCTTGTTTCTGTAAGCCGGTTGGCCTGAACTGCGGATCCAACCGATGGTGAATGGTTGCCGGAGGGCCCTTAGGCCTCTTTTTTCTTGTCGTCCGGCGGCGTGGGATCATCTTCGGTCTTCAAAGCTTTCTTGAAGTTCTTGATGCCTTCGCCTAAGCCTTTTGCCAAATCAGGGAGTTTCTTGCTGCCAAACAGGAAAACGGCGATCACCAAAATGATCAATAGTTCCTGCATACCCAACGGACCCATAATCGCCTCCTATCAAGGACACCCATAGTGTACCATTCGCTGGCTCGGGTAGACTGACGCCGATGTAACGCCGCACACTTCTTGCCGCCACCCCTTTTCTCATCACCACGCGAAAGGCCAGATCGCCCTCTCCCGAGTCGGCCAAGACGCTGATTGCTGCGAAGCCCGGCCCGGCTTTTGCGCCCCATGTCCCGCCTGATACGCTGGGGTCGCAGCACCAGCGAAGCCAACAGCGTGTTCACCATCACACTTCCGTAATTTCCGCTTGAGCCTCGCCGGGTACTAGCGCACAATAGGAGTACGCACCGTACTTCGCGTGATTGTACGGGTTGTTTTTTTTGGAGGAGCTTTCATGAAATTTGTTTCGACAGCGCTTTTTTGCCTCGCCGCTATCGGCTCGGCTTGGGCACAACCCACCCTGCGCGGACTCGCTAACGCCGCCAATTATTCTGCCGGTATTGCCCAGGGCTCTATATTTGTGGCCTTTGGTACCAATATGGGCCCCGCCACCATCGTCCAGGCCTCGGCCTTTCCCGTACCCACCACCTTAGCCGGCACCAGCATGCGCTTTACCCCCGTCGCCGGGGGCACCTTCTACGATGCCCTGATTGCCTACACGCTCGGTGCCCAAGTCGCCGGTATACTGCCTTCCCAAACTCCGGTGGGCGACTACAACGTCACCGTCACCTACAACAACAGCACCAGCGCGCCCCTGCGCGTCAGCGTTGTTTCCCGCAACTTTGCCCTTGTCTCGCTCGCCGGCAGTGGCACCGGTCCGGCCGTCATTCAGAACTTTGTCGCTGGCGCGGCCACGCTCCCCATTAACCAGTTCGGAACCCCCGCCAAGCCCGGACAAACGCTGATCCTCTATGGCACCGGCATGGGCCCCATCGCGGCTCGCGATGACCAACCGCCCGGCTTGCAGGACCTGAAGGGCCCCACCAGCCTGCGCGTCTTCGTCGGCGACGTCGAGATTGACCCTATCTATGCCGGCCGTTCGCCCGGCAGCCCCGGCCTTGACCAAATCAATCTCACGCTGCCGGCCAATGTCACCCTCGGCTGCACCGTCCCTCTGCGCATTCGCGTCGCCGGTGCCTTCACCAATTCCACCACCACCGTCTCCATCGCTCCTGATGGTGCCAGCATTTGCACACATCCGATCTACAGCGCCGACGCCCTGCGGCGTTTGGACGCAGGGGGCGCTTTGACCTTTGGCAGCTTCGCGCTGTCTTCCCAGTCGATCCAGGTTAGTATTCTCGGACAAAATCTGAATATCAAGACGGAAGCTGTGTCTGGCGAATTCGAGGCAGTCACGCTATCCACTATTGCCGATGTCACCAGCTCGAACACGGCGGGCCTGTTCGTCAACATTGGCTCTTGCGCCGTTTCTCGCGTTCTAGCTGACCAGTCTGGCAATGTGGTGGGCGTCACCGCGAAGCTGCTGGATGCGGGCACCGCGCTGACTTTGAACGGCCCGGGCATCACGAACAAGCCGGTGCCGAAAACGGGCGGCACGAATTTCTATTCTGCGGCGCTGGGCGATCCCACGGGCGGTCTCTTCCCGGGCATCGTCATTCCTGGCCAGACGCCCTCGGCCGGCATCACGCCGGGCAACTTCACCCTCGCCGGAAATGGCGGTACGGACGTCGGTGCTTTCAGCGCCTCGGTTCGGGTACCGGCCCCGATCGTCTGGACCAATCAAGCATCCTTCAGTACCGTGATTCGCTCCAGTGGGCTGACGGTGAATTGGACCGGTGGCGAGGCGACGGACATCATCACTATCTTCGGCAGTTCCGGCGTCAGAGCCGGTGGGACCATGCAGAATCCGATCTTCGATACGTCGACCTTCATCTGTACCGCCAAGGGCGACGCGCGCACCTTCACGGTGCCCGCCGCTGTTCTCTCACAGCTGGCCGCCTCCACCGGTAGCATCACCGATGGCACCGGTGTCGGCATTCTGGCCCTTCAGCAGACCACGTCCTCCGAGACGAACGGCCGCTTCTCGGCTCCTTTGCGCGCCGGTGGCAACATCGACCTCGGCATCTTCACCTACGCCATCGGCGCACTCAGCACCGTCACCTGGCGCTAGTAAGTTTGCTTCCGCCGAATCGGGCCGGAGTTGTTTACTCGCCCACGGCGTTGGCCGTGGGGCTTGGGGACAGAGCCCAAATCCAACCGGGCTGACTAAGTCGCTGGCCAGCAACACTTAGTAAGATCCCTGCTCCATAATTGATTGGGCGCAGTGGCGAGTAACTCCGGTTTCTGATAATGCGGGATCACTGAGTTGATCGCCGCGTTCGTGCGAGGCACCATCCTGCTCGAGGATGCGATACGCCCTTTCGAGGACCGACCCCTTAGACGTCGCAGGACTGCTGAACTGTCAAAATTGTCACTGTATAGTCACGGTAGCGGCGTCATGCGGTGCGGGGTCCGGTGGACTTTTCGGCGTTGCGACGGTTGACCGCGATTTGTTTCGGTGTGGACATTTGTTCCTCCACGTTTATGATGGCAGGCGGGGTCAAATAATTCGGTTAGATTGAGGGTGGATTCGGTGGGAAGTCG
>JANLPT010000017.1:0-27235 GCA_031367405.1 Bryobacteraceae bacterium | reverse complement strand
TGCAAGGCCGGCAAATGCGGCTCGTGCTCGGCCGAGATCAATGGCCGTCCCCGCCTCATGTGCATGACGCGTCTGAGCACCCTGCCTCTCGATCAGCCGGTGACCGTGGAGCCCATGCGGGCCTTCCGCTCCATCCGCGATCTGGTCACCGATGTGGCCTGGAACTATCGCGCGAAGAAGAGCGTGCAGCCCTTTAAACCCCGCCCGCCGGACGCCCCCGATGGGACGTGGCGCATGGCCCAATCCGACGTCGACCGCGTGCAGGAGTTCCGCCAGTGCATCGAGTGTTTTCTCTGCCAGGACGTCTGCCATGTGCTGCGCGAGCACCATCTCGAGTCCGAGTTTATTGGCCCGCGTCACTTCGTCTATGCGGCCGCTCTCGAGATGCATCCGCTCGACACGGCCGACCGGACGGGCGACCTCAAAAACACGCAGGGCATCGGCTATTGCAACATCACCAAGTGTTGCACCCAGGTTTGTCCGGAGCACATCCGGATCACCGACAACGCAATTATTCCGCTCAAAGAGCGGGTGGTCGACCGGTTCTACGATCCGCTTGGCCGCCTCTTCCGAGTCTTCAAATAAGGAGGCAGTCCGCTATGTTCGAGCTCAAACCGATTTCCCCCGACGCGGTCCCCGCCGCGCTGGCGAAGGCCGAGCGCTATCGACTCTTGAATGAGCCAGCGGAGGCAGCCAGCATCTGCGAGGACATTCTGCGGGTGGTGCCCCGGCACGCGCAGACCACCGTCACGTTGATTCTGGCCTTGACCGATCAGGCCGGACGGCCAGGTGTGATGAGCCAAGCGCGCGAGTTACTCCCCCAGCTACCTAGTAAATATGAGCGCCTTTACTATGGTGGGCTGATTGCCGAACGGCAGGCACGAACCTACTGGGGCCGGGAGACTCCGGGCTGCGGTGTCAATGCCTACGAGTGCTTCGTCGATGCCATGGTGCTCTACACGGAGGCCGAGTCCATCCGTCCGCCGGGCAATGACGATGCGCTGCTGCGCTGGAACACCTGCGCCCGGGCCTTGAACGCCAACCCGGAACTGCGCCCTCGCCCGGTGGAGGACTACGAGTCCGTTCTCGACGACTGAATCGAGGCGGGTGGAGGATATGTAACTCTGATCACTTCGTGCCTCACCATCTGGTAAAATCAAGGGAGCTAAACATGCCGATAGTCAATTCCAGTTCCGGCGGGTTCTACACAGATCGGATTGGCACGACTGACGATGGTTTTCCCGTCTATCTGTATTTCGACCCGGGCGCGGCGACATTCCGTCCCGCTGTAGTCCCTCCGGCAGGCAATCCATATTATGCTTCCGCTGAGACACGAATTCTGCACGAGACAGTTCCGGTCTCGCCCGTAGCCTCCGCCGTAGTGCTGGGGACGATCGGCGCGATCCTTGGCGGAGCGCCGGGAGCGGCGATTGGCACGGCTCTGGGCATTGGCCTCAGCCGGTTGACGGCGCATGGCTCGCCAATTCGCGGATAGAATGCCGAACATCATTGGCCGCTGGATAGCCGCCAACTTCGATTTTCGTTTCAGCGGACTCGCGAGTCTGTTCGTCGTCGCCGCTTTTATCTTGCTGAAATTCCGCCGGGATCCGAGCGCGATCTCGACAACTGGTTGTCTTGGTCTCGCCTTTTCCGTCTTTACACTCATCAGCGCGACTAACGCGGGAGCCGTGTTTTTGCTGACCACTCCGCCCGCGTTGGAACTCCTCTCCAAAGATAGCCTTTCTCTGGTGGGCGTCGTCACGTTGATCGCAGTCTATTCGCAGGCGGGCGGAGATATTATCACCCGTTTCAGAAACTCCCCCAAGCCGCCCAGCGACAAGAATGTGGAAGGTATGGCGAGGGAGTGACGTGTTAACTTGGCTTCGCAGCCGCGCCCGATGGATTGATCGATACGCGCCGGTCCCCTCGTTGCTATGGGTTCTACCGCTCTTTTTGCTGATCGCCTGGGATGGCTTCAACCTTCTCCGTCGCGGCTTTTGGATTGACGAATGCGGTGCCTATTGGCTTTCGCAACGTCTTTTCCTCTGACACATCTTCATTGTCGCAGGCGAACCCGAACGGAAACGGCCCACCTCGGCGCTTCGGCGCGCGGCCCGCCGGAAATGGACTCGCCTACTTTCGCGAAAAGAACCTGTATAAGACCTGTATAAAAGCGAAACGGGCGACCCGAGTAGCCCTCGAATCGCCCGTATCTTATTGAAAAATCTGGAGCCACCCGGGAGGCTCGAACTCCCGACCTGCTGATTACGAATCAGCCGCTCTACCAACTGAGCTAGGGTGGCTCGCTCCTTTTAAGAATATCACAGCGATTAGAAGTGCCACTAGTACCAGGGTACTGATCGCGGAGCCCCAGATGAGGGGATTGGGGCG
The DNA here is from genome assembly GCA_031367405.1 of Bryobacteraceae bacterium. Lineage (GTDB taxonomy): Bacteria > Acidobacteriota > Terriglobia > Bryobacterales > Bryobacteraceae > JALHNI01. The sequence continues at coordinate 24,844 of JANLPT010000017.1, read as the reverse complement.
GAATTCCATGGTGACTTTGTGTTCTCCGGCTGGGAGTGGGAGTCCGCGAAAGGCGTAGTTCGTGGTGCGGAGCGCTGCCGGTTGGCCGTCGATGGTGGCTTGCCAGCCAGGGTAGTCTGTTTCAGAGGTGACGAGGTAGGATGGGCCTTCATTGCTTGTTTGTAGCTCGATCCGGTTGCCGCTGTACTCTCGCACTTTCACTTCGCCGCCGGCAACAACAGCTATGGCGGCACCTTCAACGACAGCGGCATGGCGGAGGCCGCCGGGTTGGTTGACCAAGCTGGTTAACAACTCGCGACTGCGGGAGACGTTACTGGCCCAGCGGACATCGCCCACCAGAAAGAAGCGCGGCTGCGGAGAGTCGTTCCGGTAGAAGCGAATCCAATAGTCACCGGGGCTGCGATGCCAGCCGGCGAGTTCCAATTGGTTATCGGGAAGGCCTTCCATTTGGGCGGCGAGGAGGCCGACATTGAGGAAGTCGAGCCACGGGGAAGCGGGGCGATCGACGACGAGATTGCGTTCCCAGAAGTTGCCGCGAGTGAATTCGCGCCGGAGTTCGAGGACGCGGAGGGGGGCGAAGGGGTTGTCGCCGCCAGGGGTGGGCAGGTTGCGGAGCGGGGCGGACATGGAGAAATGAAACAGTAGGTCGAGGTTGTCGATGCGGAGGGGGGGCACGGCCCGGTCGAGTTCGGCGTGCAGATGGTCGACGATGGCGGAGACCCCGTCAATGGAGGTTTCGGAACTCTGCCATTTCCAATTTCCGGCGGCTGTGTTCATGGGGCGGCGGCTACCGGCGACCAGGAGTTCGAGGGCGAGGGCGAAGGCGGCGAACCACTTCCAACGTGTGCCCGGCAGCCGATGCAGCATCAGCGCCGAAGCGAGGGCGATGCCAGCGCAAAAGGCACAGACGAAGAACTCGGCATACCAGGCTCCGCGAAGGCTGCGGGGGAGTAACTCAAAGGCGAAAGTGAAGCCGGGAACGTGGTTACCGAAACAGAGTAAGAAGAGTGCGAGAGCGAGGGCACCGGCCATGCGCGTGCGACGCCCAGGCCAGGCGAGGGCGGTTAGCGCGAGTAACAGAGGCAACATCCCATTGTAGAGATAGAGAAAGGTGAAGTTGAATGGCTCAGTAACTTTGTCAGGCTCATAGACGTTGAAAGCGTTGGGCCAAAAAATCGCTTTCCAGGCATTGACAGGTAATCCACCGCCCTGGTACCAATTGGCGCGTAACTTCGCAAAGCTGAGATTGGCTAACTCGACGGCGGGTAGGATCTGAATCGCGAGTAAGCCAGCGGTGACGGCGAATGCGGCGAGTAACTTGGGGAGTAACCAGCGATCCGCTTCGCCGGTGAGCCACAGTCCCAACACGAAAAGCAGGACCGCCGTATACACCGCATAAGTTACCGCTGTGAAGCCACTCAGCAAAGCCATCGCCAAACCGAGGACCAGAATGGCGAACCAGCGGGGATGCCAACGATGGCGCAGTTCGTAGACGCCCAGCCAGCACAGCGGCAGCCAGGCCGCGCCACAGATGGCGCCTACATGCTGGGCCTGGCTGGCAAAGAATGCCGAAAGCTGAAAGCCAGTGCCACCAAATAGCGCCGACGCGCGGGAGCATCCCATGCGCCGTAGCAGCCAGTACATCAGTAAGCCGGCCAGCATCATGTGCATCGTGTCATACCACTCGAGTAAGTAAGCCTCATTGGGCCGGTGACTCAAGTTACGGGCGGCCCACAGGCCCCAATTCGGCGGGTAGAAAGTCTGGGCCTGGATATCGGCGTAACTTGGATAGCCGCAGTAAATGAGGGGATTCCAAAGGGGAAAATTACCGTGACGGAGTTCGCGGGCCTGGAAGGTAAGAAGGGGAGCGTGAAATCCGAATATGTCCCAGGGAATGTGAAAGTCCGGGTTCACGAGAACGTGGGAGAAGAAGGCGAAGGGCTGGAGAATGAGGAGCGCCAGGGGCAGTAAGCGAGCGCGCATTTAATGACCGGGGCTGCCAGATAAATATTGCTGAATTTTGGGGAAGAGCAGGGCTTGGATTTCGGGCTTGGCGAGGTCAGGCGCGGTGACGAGGGTGGCCCCCGAATCGAACTGGGCGACCGGAGTTTCGCCCGCCAACTTGCGGCAAATGGCGCGGGTGGATTCGTAACCCATCGCAAAGGGATTTTGCACAACCAGCGCGTCGATGAAGCCGGCGCGTAGATCGTCCACTAAGGCCTCGGACGCATCGAAGGCGACCAATTTCACATTTTTCGCGCCCCGAGTTTTGAGTGCCTGGACGGCACCCGCCGTGGAGCTTTCGTTGTCGGCAAAGATGCCTTTTAGTTTGGGGTAAGCGGTGAGCAGATTCTCGGTGAGGGCGAGGGCCTTGGCCCGATCGGCCATGGCGAAGCGCAATCCGACCAGTTCAATGCGCGGAAAGTGCTCGCGGATTTCGTGGTCGAAGCCGCGTTCGCGTTCTTCGGTGGCGGCGCTACCGGGCATGAACCCGATGATGCCCACTTGGCCGGTTTCGCCAATGCTGCGGGCGAGACGGCGCGCGGCCATGCGCCCGCCTTCTTCATTGTTGGTGGCGACGTAGGTGATGCGGCGCGGCGTGTCGATGGCTGAATCGAAGATGGCAACCGGAATGCCGAGCGTCGCCGCTTGCTCCACCACGCGGACGAGCGCGCGGCGATCGACGGGCGCGAGGACGATGCCGGCCAAGCGGCGGTTCACCATGGACTCGACGATCTCGATCTGGCGGCTGGAGTCCACTTCGAGCGACGGCGCGTTCCACTCCACTTTTGCCGAACATTCGGCCGCCGCCTTGATGGCCCCGGCACGCACCGTTTGCCAGAAGATGTGGTTGGCGCCTTTCGGCACGACCCCGATCACCCGCTCTTGCTGGGGACGGCAGGCGGCGATGAGTAGCATCAGGAATAACACGAGGAGCAGGCGCATGGAAGTTCCGATGGTATCGCGCTCTGTGGTGCTTGAGCTAGACTATTAGCTGTTTATGGCCATCAGCAAAGAGCTTCTCGAAATTTTGGTTTGCCCGCTGTGCAAGGCGACGGTGGAGATGAAGCCGAACGGCAGTGGCTTGAAGTGTGTGCAATGCCACCGCGTTTACCCGATTCGCGACGATATCCCTGTGATGTTGGTTGAGGAAGCCAAGGTCGAGGATTAGGTTCAGGCCGTCCTAGCCATGGCGAGCATTCTTGAACGACTCGCCCCCGGCTCGCGTGTCAGCATTCTGCGGTTGCGTTCTTTGGGCGATTGCGTTCTGACCACACCGGCCATCGCGATTCTGAAAGCCGCGCGCCCCGACTTGCGCTTGAGCATCGTGGTGGAGAGCCGTTTCGCCGCCATTTTCGCGGGTAATCCTGATCTTGAGCGCGTCGTGGCACCGGACTCAACGGCGGCCTGGGGCAATGAACTTTGCCTGAATCTGCATGGCGGATCCCGCAGCATGGGAATGGTGGCGGCTTCGATGGCCCGGTTCCGGGCGGGCTTCGCGCATCATGCAGGAGCTTGGCTTTATAACGTGCCGGTGCCCCGGGCGCAGCAGATTCTGGGCGAGGAGCGGACGGTGCATACGGCTGAGCATCTGGCTTCGGCGATGTTCCACTTGGGCTGTCCGCGAGGGGAAATTCCGCGGGCGCGGCTCTATGCCGGTCCGTGGACGGAGGCGCCGAAGAGTTACTTCGTGATGCATCCCTTTGCGTCGACGCCGCAGAAACAATGGCCCGCAGAGCGTTTTGTGGAGGCGGCGCGATCGGTAGAGTTGGAGCCGGTGGTGATTGGCGCGCCGGGCGATGACTTTTCGCCCTTCCAGGCTTTCCGGTGCGTGGCGGGGCCGCTGGAACAGACGAAGCAGGTGTTATCGGGCGCGAAGTTGTTTTTGGGAAATGACTCGGGTCCAGCGCACATGGCGGCGGCGTTCGGAGTGCCGGTGGTGGTGCTGTATGGCTCGTCGGATCCCGTAGTCTGGGCCCCCTGGCGCACGCGGGCGGAGATCTTTACCGGCCTGCAAGAGACCTCTGTGGCGCAAGTGGTGGCCGCACTGCACCGTCTGCAGCAAGCGGTGAACGCATGAGACGGCTGCTGGCGCTGGCGAAGCCGTATTGGCCCCGGTTAATGGCGGCGATGTTCCTGATGGCTGGCGTCGGCGCGATGCAGGGTTTGATGGCGCGCCTGATTCAGCCGGTGTTCGATCGCGTGCTGAAGCCCGAAAGCGCTGACTTGCCGGTGGAGCTGTTTAAGTTACCCTTCGGACACGGGGCCGTTCATCTCAACGACTTACTGCCCAGCGCGATTCAGAACGTGTGGACCATGGTGGCGGCGAGCATTCTGATGGTCTTCTTACTGAAGGGTCTTTTCGATTACTTCGGTAACTATTTGATTAACTATGTGGGACTTTCGGTAGTCACTGATCTCCGGCAGCGCGTCTTTGACCACGTACTCAGGCAAGACGCGAGTTTCTTTGCGGCTAACTCCACGGGACGGCTGATGTCGTCGATTATGAACGACATCGACAAGATCCAAGTCGCGACGTCGCACTTACTCGCCGATTGGCTGCGGCAAACCTTTACGGCAATATTCTTATTGGCAGTTTTGATGCAACAAGATTGGCGATTGGCGGTGGCCAGCTTGACGTTGTTACCGTTCGTCCTGATCCCTACGGCGCGCATCGGCAAGCGCCTGCGCCGCACCACGCGCAACGCGCAGGACAATGTGGCTGACTTAAACGAGGTATTGCAAGAGACGTTATCGGGCCAGCAAGTGGTGAAAGCCTTCGGGGCCGAGCGTTTGGAGAGCGAGCGTTTCCGCCGCGCTGCGAAGCAGTTGAAGCGCGCCAATTTGAAGTACGTTTTGCAGCAGGCGCTGGCGTCACCGATGATCGAGTTTTTTGCCGCCGTGACGATTGTCGTGTTACTCACTTACGCGCGCACGCAAATCAAGGCCAACCTGATGACGGCGGGGGAATTTTCGAGTTTCATGGTGGCGCTGTTAATGCTGTACGAGCCGGTAAAGCGGCTCACCGGCATTCACCAGATTTTTCAACAGGCGAGTGGCGCATCGCAAAAGGTATTCGAGTATCTGGATACCGAGCGCAATCTGGCCGATAAACCAGGCTCGCGGGCCATGGATGGTTTTCACGGGGCGATCACTTTCCAGGGCGCGCGCTTTCGCTATCCCAATGCCGAAAGTTACGCGCTCGATGGGGTGGACTTGACGGTGAAGGCCGGCGAAGTCTGCGCGCTGGTAGGCCCCAGCGGTGCGGGCAAGACGACGCTCGCGAGCCTGGTGCCGCGCTTCTACGACCTGGAGAGTGGGACGTTGGCGGTGGACGGCATCGATGTGCGCGACCTGCAAATGGCCAGCTTGCGCCAGCAGATTGGCTTGGTGGCGCAAGAGACGTTTCTCTTTAACGACACCATCTTGAACAACATCCGGTATGGCCGGCCGGACGCGACCGCGCAAGAGGTTCAGGAAGCGGCGCGCAACGCTTTGGCGGAGGAGTTTATTCTGGCGATGCCCGCCGGCTACGAGACGGTGGTGGGCGAACGCGGGGCCAAGCTGAGCGGCGGCCAGCGGCAGCGGTTGTCGATCGCCCGGGCGCTGTTGAAGAACGCGCCCATTCTGGTACTCGATGAGGCGACGTCCCATCTGGATACGGAATCGGAGATGCTGGTGCAAGCGGCGCTCGCCAATTTAATTACGGGGCGCACGGTGATTGTGATCGCGCACCGTCTTTCCACCATCCGGCGAGCCGATAAGATCGTGGTGTTAGATCGGGGACGGGTTTCCGAGATCGGGACGCATGAAGAGCTAGTGGCCGGCGGTGGTATTTACCAGCGGCTGCATGATCTGCAATATTTAGGTGCGGACGCCACTTTGCCAGGTCCGTAAGAAAAGGGAGAAACTTTGCCCGCAAAAAGCATGACCGGCTACGCTCTGGTGCGGCGCACGATGCCCGCCGGCGACCTCACCATCACTCTCAAAAGCGTGAATCATCGTGGACTCGACTTGCATTTCCACTTGCCCGCGCAACTGGACGCCTTCGAAGCGCCGCTGCGCGCGGCGGTGAAGCAGCGTCTGCACCGGGGCCACATCGATATTCGCGCGCATTGGGCACCCGCCGTCACCGCCCACGCGGTGCGCATCAACGAAGAGTTGCTCGACGCCTACGTTGACGCATTCCATCGCGCGGCGGAGCGTTTGAAGCTCAACAGTCAGCCTGACCTGAATCAGATGCTGCGCTTCCCGGGCATGATGGACGAAGGCGGCGTTCTGCTCCCCGAAGATTTTGGCGATCAGCTGAAGGAGGTTTTTGCGGCCGCGCTCGATGAGCTCGAAACCTTCCGGGCTCGCGAGGGTGGCGAACTGGTGACGCAGACTTTGCGAAATAATGTGGCGATTCGGGCTGCGGTTCTTCAGATGGAAGGTTTGCGGGAGGAGGTGCAGCCGTTGCTCGAGAATCGGCTGCGGCAGCGCCTTACCGAAATGCTGGATACGGCCATGATCGATACCACGCGGCTGATTCAGGAAGCATCGCTGCTGGCCGAGCGCGGCAACATTGCGGAAGAACTGGCGCGTTTGCGCATCCATTCGCACCAACTGGAGGATCTGTTGCAGACCCCCTCGGAGGTGGGCAAACGCCTGGATTTCCTATTGCAGGAGATGAATCGGGAGGCCAACACGATCTTGTCGAAAACCAGCGGCATCGGCGACCTGGGCCTGAAACTGACTGACCTCGCGCTGAGTGCAAAATCCGATATCGAGAAGATTCGTGAACAATCGCTCAATCTGGAGTAGCCTAGAGGGAACTCATGGTCTTTGTCATTTCTGCTCCCTCAGGCAGTGGGAAAACCACTTTGCTCGGCGGCCTGTTGCGCGCGGAACATAATCTGATTTTTTCGATCTCCTACACCACGCGCTCGCCGCGGGGCAATGAGGTGGATGGCACCAACTACCATTTCGTGACGCGCGAAGATTTCGAGAGCCGCACGCGCCGGGAAGAGTTCCTCGAATGGGCGGACGTCTTTGGCAACTACTACGGCACCCATCGCAGCGAGCTGGAGCGGGCCAGCCGTTTAGGCTGCAACCTGCTGCTCGACATCGACGTGAAAGGTGCGCGACAATTAAAAGACCGTGTTCCTGAAGCGGTTTCGATTTTTATACTTCCCCCTTCGCGGGAGGAGCTGGAAAAGCGATTGCGTGCCCGCGGCGAGGATTCCGAAGAGGTGATCCAGCGGCGGCTGCGTGAAGCGGCGGCGGAAATTAAGAATTACGGTCTCTATGATTACGTCTTAGTGAATGATGATGTGGAGCAATCCACCGCGAATCTGATCGCGATCATCAAAGCCGAGCGCGTCAGGCGCGTCAGAATGCAGAGCCGCATCGGCCCGGTGCTGGCGACGTTCGACTTAGCATTTCCGCCCAGTTGATTTTGTTTGGTTGATTAGGAAGGTCTTTACATCGTGCCCAACATGGCTTTGCGCCCCAACGCGCACAATACCGTTCCCGACGATCCGGAACTTTCGACGTACCGGTTCATCATCATTGCGGCAAAGCGAGCTCGCCAGCTGCAAGCTGGGGCCCGTTCCTTTTTGCCCACTTCGACGAAGAAGCCCACGATTTCGGCTACGGAAGAGGTCCGTCGCGGCCTGATTACCTGGCACGATCCGGGCCGTCCGCCTGAAGAGGGCGGCATTTAGCTGGCTTAGTTATTCCTTAAGAAATTGTGAACCTGATCCTCGGCGTCGGTGGCGGCATTGCGGCCTATAAGGCGGCAGAGCTTGCACGCTTGCTGCAGGACCGGGGCTTTACGGTGAACGTGGTGATGACGGCGAGTGCGCGGGAGTTCATCCAGCCGCTCACCTTTGCGGCGCTCACGGGCCGCAAAGTGATTACCGGTCTTTTCGACCAGTCGAGCCCGGAAGGCACTTTGTCGAGTTCTATCGAGCATATTGCCGTCGCCCAAGACAATCAGGTGATGTTGGTGGCACCGGCGACGGCCGGCCTAATCGCGAAGTTCGCCCACGGCCTCGCCGACGACTTTCTGAGCACCGCTTACCTTGCCTTTACGGGGCCGGTATTCATTGCACCGGCGATGAATACGAACATGTGGAACCATCCGGCCACTCGTGCCAATCTCGAAATAATGCGCCAACGCGGGCACATCATTCTCGATCCTGAGGCGGGTAAGCTGGCTTGCGGCACCATCGGCCCGGGGCGCTTGGCGGAGCCGCGCTACATTGCGGACCAGGTGCTGTTGCTTTCTCGTCCGCGCCAAGATTTGGCGGGCGACACGTTGCTGATCACGGCGGGCCCGACGCGCGAAGCCATCGATCCGGTGCGCTACATCGGCAACCGGTCAAGCGGCAAGATGGGCTATGCGCTGGCCGAAGCCGCCCAACGGCGTGGCGCGCGGGTGGTGCTGGTGTCCGGCCCGGTGCAGTTGGCCGCGCCCCCGGGGGTTCAGCTAGTGAACGTGACGACGGCGCAGGAAATGCACGCGGCGGTTCTCGAACATTTAGAATCGGCGAGCATCGTCATCAAGTCGGCGGCCGTGGCCGACTATCGCGTCGTTGGGGCGGCGACTCAGAAAATCAAAAAGACCGGCGAGCCCATCACCCTGACCCTTGAGCCCAATGCCGACATCCTGGCTGACGTCGGCCGGCGCAAAGGGCATCGCTTTGTGGTGGGCTTCGCGGCGGAGACCGAAAATCTGCTGGAGTACGCACGGCGTAAGCTCGAAAACAAGCACGCCGATCTTATCGTCGCGAACCTGGTGAATTCGAACGTGACTGGCTTTGACTCGGACTTGAACGATGTGACTTTGGTGACGAAGTCCGGCGACATTCCTTTGGGCCAAGCCACGAAGCGGGATTTGGCGGGCCAGATTCTTGACCATATCCTGCGTCTGCGCATCCCCTCCCTGACGGTCGAGATTCGTTTGATCCCGTCCGGCCGTGAGGGAAGGGATTCATGAGCGACCTGAAGGCATTGCTCGAGTATTATCGCGATCTGGGCGTTAAGGACCTTTATCGCGTGCCATCCACCAATCCAGTTGCCCCCGCCATTCCAGATATGCCCAAGACACCGCCTAAGCCCCTCACCACCCTCCCCGGACTCGCCCCTGACAACGACACCCTCGACATGATCCGCGCCGACATTGGCGATTGCCGGCGTTGCCGCCTCTGTGAAGGCCGCACCAACATTGTCTTCGGCGCGGGCAACCTGCAAGCCAAGCTCGTCTTTGTCGGGGAAGCGCCGGGCCAGGAAGAAGACCTGCAAGGCATTCCTTTTATCGGCCGCGCCGGACAGTTACTCACGCAGATGATCAACAATACGGCCTTGAAGGAAGGCATCAATATCTCGCGCGACGACGTCTATATCGCTAACGTCGCCAAGTGCCGGCCCCCCGGCAATCGCCAGCCGCAGCCGGACGAAATGGAGATCTGCGGCCAGTTTCTGGCGCGGCAGCTTGCCGTGCTGAAGCCGAAGGCGATCTGCGCGTTGGGTGGCACCTCTGCCAAGGCCTTACTGGGCACCAAGGAAGGCGTCACCAAGATGCGCGGCAACTGGTACCAGTGGCGCGACATTCCCGTGATGGTGACGTATCACCCATCCTTTCTGCTGCGGGCTTACAATGTCGAAGCCAAGCGCGAGGCCTGGGAGGACTTGAAAAAAGTGCTCCATTTCGTTTATGACTAGCGGACGCTTCATCACGTTTGAGGGGCCCGATGGGAGCGGCAAGTCCACGCAGCTCGTCCGTCTGGCGGAGCGTCTGCGCGCGCAAGGGCGTGAGGTGGTGGAGACGGCCGAGCCGGGCGGCACCAGCATTGGCCGCGACATCCGGGCCATTTTGCTGAACGCGCGCAATCATCATCTGCGCCCCACCGCTGAGCTGTTGCTCTACTTCGCGAGCCGCGCGCAAAATGTGGAAGAGGTGATCCGGCCGGCCTTGGAACGCGGCGCGATCGTGCTCAGTGACCGCTTCACTGACTCAACCCTCGTTTACCAGGGCGTCGGGCGGGGGCTAGGGGCGGACGTCGTCCGGCAGTTGCACACCATCGCCTGCGGCAGCCTGATGCCGCACCTCACGCTGCTGGTTGACATCGACCCGGGGTTAACTCTGGAGCGAACCACCAAGCGCGCGGCGCAGGATCGGCTGGATGGCGAGTCACTCGACTTTCACTCGCGCGTGCGCCTCGGCTACTTACAATTGGCCGCCGGCGAGCCCGCGCGCATTCGCGTCGTGGATGGCACGCCCGGCATCGACACCGTGGCCGCCGCCCTGTGGCCGTTAGTGGAAGAGGCCCTGGCTTGAACGACGAACACGATTGGGATTTCCACGGCAACGCGCCCGTCATCGCCGCTATCGAACGCATGATCGAGCAAGACAAGCTCGCGCAGACGCTGATGTTGCATGGTGCGGACGGCATCGGCAAAGCCACCCTCGCCCGCCGCATCGCCACGCGCCTGCTCGGAGACCGGACACGGATCGAGCAAGATGACCTGAGCCGTGAATCGAATCTGCAACTGATCGCGGATCGCGAAAAATTGACGGCCGAAAAGCGCAATGACGATCCGCTGCTGTTTGCCTCGCACCCGGACTTTGTCACCTTCGCTCCAGAGGGCCCGCTCCGGCAGATTTCCATTTCGCAAATGCGCCTACTGAAAGAGCGCGCCCAGTTTCAGCCGTTGAAGGGCCGCCGCCGCGTCTTTCTGATCGACCGGATTGACCGCGCGAATGAGCAAGCCGCCAACTCGCTCTTGAAGATTCTGGAAGAGCCGCCGGGGCACATGATTTTTGTCGTCACCACGGAGAATGCCTATGACTTGCTGCCCACCATCCGGTCACGGTCGATGCTGCTGGCGATGAATCCGCTTTCGACGGCCGACATGGCCGCCTTTCTCAAAACCCGGCCGAAGCTGGATCGCATCGATCGCCGGTTGGCCTTGGCGGGAGGCAGCCCGGGGACGGCGCTGTCGCTGGACCTCGAGGTGTACGATAAACGCCGGAGCGCCATGCTGGCCCTGCTCAAAGTCGCGGCGCGCCAAGCGCCTTTTTCCAGTTGGCTCAAGTTTTCAGAAACCATTGCGGCCAGTAAGAGTGAGAAGCTCGAGTTCTATCTGCAAGTGCTCTACGGCTTATTGGAAGACGTTCTGCTGCTGCGCTTCGGAAACGCGAACCTGCGCAATACGGACTTGCGCCAAGAGCTGGAAGCCATGGCGGCTGCCGTTAGCTTCCGCTGGATTGAAGTGGCGGTGAAGGAGGTCGACCAGATGTCAGACTACATCCGCCGCAACATCCAGAAAGGCATCGCGCTCGATGCCTTCGCGGTTCGATTGCAGGCTCTTTAGAATGGTTTCGTCGCCGGTGGCGATTTGTTCGAAGCGGTCCGCTAGCGTGTCGTTGCCGATGGCCCGCAGTTGGCCGGCCAACTCCGGTCTCGACGCGGGAAATATTCCCCGATCCAGGAGTGCGGCCCTGGCCAAATGGGTGACGTACAGCAGTGCTTGTTCGTAAGCCGCATCGGCATCGCTCAGCTCAAAAACCTTGACGAAACGCCGGTAAGCACCGGTTGCGCGTTGGCGAGCCATCGCCGCCGAGGGCAAAGGCAACCGGTCCATCCAGGCGTCAACGACTTGATCCCAATATTGGTCGCGTTGAAACAAGACCCGGCCGAACTTCACCGCCCACACGAGCAAGTCGTGGCGCAGCGCGATTTGACCATCTACCTCTGAGGCCGCGTAGACTCGCAGATCGATTTCCAAAGGCGCTGACATTTTGAGGAGCGGCGGATTGAGGCAGACGGCAATCAGGTCAAGGTCGACGCTGCTGACGTGTTGGCGCACGGCGGAGCCGGCTGCGAGGATCGCCACGATATTGGAGTCGTGTTGAGCGGACTGAAGAAACCGGCAAACCCAATCCCTTGATCGGGCGGTAGGCCAACGAAGGATCTCGACCGGCGGATTCATTTCGGGTCCCTTTGTTCCAGCAGGCGGCCAACCGCATCAACGTACTCCTCGAGTTTTATCGCCACCGCCGCTGCATCCAAATCGGGGGCCGGGACGTCACCGTAAGCCGCTGACTTCCTTGCGTCGTTGAGGTCGTGCAGCAGTTGACGGACGTCGGGCAAACCATGCCGTTCGCGGAGAGTCTCCGCAACGTCAGCTTTCTCCCAATGCCGCTTGGCGACTTGGATACCAACGCTGATGGCTGCGGCTTCGACCGCAGCCTCCAAACAATAGAATCCGTACAACGAAAGGTCATCCCAGTCAGTGGGAGCAGCCCAGGCGAGCCGAACGCGTTCCAAATGATGCCGCGCCAGCGTAAGCTTGTCTTCCGTTCTGGCCATATTGTTTAGTTCTTCCAGCCACCGCCACAACCACCCGGACCACAACCGGGCTTGGCGCAGCCTCCGCCCATCTCCATTCCACCACCCCCACCACCGCCTGCCGTCACCGCCGCAAAGCCCGATAGCTGGCGCGACGCGGCCTTCGAAGTACACTGCGGACACTCGGCGGGCTGTTCCGCCTCAGACATCCGGCGCAGTTTCTCAAAGTGGCTGTCGCAATCCGGGCAGCGATATTCGTACATAGGCATGCCTTTATCTTAAGCGGTGCCGATCAACTCCATCAAGGGTTTCGATAACCCGCTAACATGATCGCTCTGCTACGCTTGTAGGTGACCCCCCAAGTTCCAGGAGTTATTAAGCATAAAAATGGCGATTAAAGTAGGCATCAACGGCTTCGGCCGCATCGGCCGCAACGTGTTCCGCGCGTCCCTCAATAACCCGGCGATTGAGATCGTCGCCGTTAACGACCTTACCGATAACAAAACATTGTCGCACTTGTTGAAGTATGATTCAGTGCTCGGCCCGCTCGGCCTTCCCGTCACCTTTGATACGGACTCGATCACCGTCAACGGCAAGAAAATTAAGGTTTTCGAAATTAAGGATCCCGCCGCCATCGATTGGTCGAGCCTCGGTGTCCAAGTGGTGATCGAATCCACCGGCCGCTTTACCGATGCCGATCAGGCGGCGAAGCATAAGCACGGCACGGTGAAAAAGGTGATCATCTCCGCCCCGGCCAAGGGCGAAGACCTTACCGTCGTCCTCGGCGTGAACGACAAGGCCTACGATCCGTCCAAGCACCACATCATTTCCAACGCATCTTGCACCACGAATTGCCTGGGCCCCGTCGCCAAAGTGCTGCACGAGAAGTGGGGCATCGTGAAAGGCTCGATGACCACGATTCATAGCTACACCAACGATCAGCACGTGCTCGACCTGCCGCATCCCGATCTGCGCCGCGCGCGCGCCGCCGCCATCAACATGATTCCCACCTCCACCGGCGCCGCCAAGGCTATCGGTTTGGTGTTGCCGGAACTGAAAGGGCGTTTGGATGGTTACGCCATGCGCGTGCCCACCCCCAACGTCTCCGTGGTTGACCTGGTGGCTGAACTCAAGACTCCGGCCACCGATGTCGAGATCAATGCCGCCATGAAAGCCGCCGCCGAAGGCGAGTTGAAAGGCATCCTCGAGTACACCGAGGATCCAGTGGTGTCGAGCGACATGTTACAAAATCCGCACAGCTCCATCGTCGACGCCCAGTTGACTAAGGTGATTGGCGGAAATCTGGCCAAGATCGTGGCTTGGTATGACAACGAGTGGGGCTATTCCAACCGCGTCGTCGACCTCGTTAAATTCTTAGGTGACAAGGGCCTCGATTCATAAGTCAACGAACCCCTCGCCGCCGGTAAATTTTATTTACAAGTGCAAAAAGCCGCGCCCTCCTTCCGAAAGGCGCGGCTGTTTTATCGATGGTACTGGGGTATGACGCCAAGCTCGCTATTTACAAACGCGAAACATCTTAGTACGAAATCCCGGCACTTATTACAATTCTTCTCCGGTGTCCGTAGTACCCCCCCCCGAACTTTCTGCCTACTACCCGCATGGGCAGCCCAGTACCCTAACTCTTTTAAAATTAGTGACTCGTAAGCGGTGGCTGCACAGTTTACTTCCACCTTAGCCTCGGCGCGCGTCGTTGCTTACCGAGGCTTTCGCGGATTGGGAATCAACGGGTTGACGTTGAAGCGTGATCTCAGCGCGTCCTACGGCAGCCTGCGCCACACTGGGGGAATTTCACATTCCCCCAGACCTCCCTTAAGTACTGCCGGGCGCTAAACTGCTCGGCTTCCCTAATTGAGGAAAGTTCCATGTCCGCGTACGCTAACTAAACCTGAGAGGGAAAACATGTCAATAAAACAACAAACAATACGATACGGGCTGTTTCTGCTGCCGGCGCTTCTGTTCTCGCAAACCGGTACCGGGCTAAAGGGCGACTACTTCACTAACACGACTCTTACCGGAGTTGTCGCGCTTTCCAGAATCGATACAAGTGTAAATTTTGACTGGGGAAACGCGGCACCAGCTGCCGCGATCCCAGCCGATCGATTCTCGGTCCGCTGGACGGGGCAAGTGGAGGCGCCAGTTACCGGAGCTTTCAGCTTCATCACCCAATCCGACGATGGCGCGCGCCTCTGGGTGGATGGCAAACTAATTGTTAACCGCTGGAGTAATCACAGCAGCACCCGCGATCAAAGCCCGCCCGTCACTCTCACCGCCGGCCGTAAGTACGACATCCAACTCGAGTACTACGAGAATTCCGGCAGTGCGGTCATCAAGCTACGCTGGGCTTATCCCGGCCAAGTGGAGCAGACGATTCCGCAGCTGCGCCTCTATCCGACGCCCATCACTCTCCAAATTCCGCCCATCGTGGTCAGCCGTGCCTGGCTCTCTGACCTGCCGTTCCTCAGTGCCACCAATGGCTGGGGGCCGGTGCAGCGCGACCGTTCCAACGGCGAGACCGGGGCCAACGACGGCCACACGCTAAAGCTGGACGGGAACAGCTATGGCCGCGGCCTTGGTGTGCATGCCGCCTCCGAAGTCCGCATCGCCCTCGATGATCGCTATGACGTTTTCAAGTCGCTCGTCGGCATCGATGACGAAGTCGGCAACAACGGTTCCGTCGTCTTTGAGGTCTGGCTGGATGGCGTCCGCAAATTCCAGAGCCCGATCATGCGTGGCAACACTCCGGCCCTCGCGGTCGAAGTATCCACTGAAAACGCGAGAGAGATGAAGCTGGTCGTCACCGACGCGGGAGACGGCATCGGCTCTGACCACGCGGACTGGGCCGATGCCCGCTTCGAAGGCGTCGAGAAAATCAAGTACCTCAGCGACCTGCGCTGGCTATCGGCCACCAACGGCCGCGGCGAAGTGGAGAAAGATAACCCGGTCGCCGTCACGCCCGGTGGCAAGACGCCCGAGCGCTTCATGCTGCGCGGACAAGCCTACCGCAAAGGCCTCGGCACTCTGCCCGCCTCCGAAGTGAAGTACAACCTCGAAAAGAAATATGAACGCTTCAGCGCCGTGCTGGGTATTGACGACACCGCCCTCGGTAAAGGGTCCGCCATCTTCGAAGTCTGGAGCGGTACCACTATGCTTTACCGTTCCGATAAACTGCTGGGCACCTCGGCGGTGCAACACATCTCACTCGTCGTCACCGACAAGACTGACCTGACCTTGAAAGTGCTCGACGCCGGCGACGGCAACGCCATGGACATTGCTGACTGGGCCGACGCTAAGCTTCTGCCCATCGACAGCGACGCCCCCCTCACGCCGCCTCCGCCGCCCACCGCCACGCCTGGCACACCTACTGATTTGACAGCCATCGGCGGCAACGCGCTGATCAACCTTTCCTGGAAAGCGGTGAGTGGTGCCACCAGTTACAACGTCTACCGTGGCACGGCCGCCAACGCCGAGGCGACGACGCCGATTGCGACCAACATTACCGCCATCGTCTTCTCCAATACCGGCCTTCCTAACGGGACGCCGTATTTCTATAAGGTGCGGGCCGTAAATAGCATCGGCACGGGCAATCCTTCGAACGAAGCGACCGCTACCCCGACGGTGGTGCCCCCGCCCATCACCGTTCCCGGAGCGCCAACGAACCTGAGCGCGACGGCAGGCAATGCCTTTGTGAATCTGGCTTGGCAGGCTGTTACCGGTGCCACCGGTTACAACGTCTACCGGGGTGCGGCCACTAATGCTGAGGCCACCACGCCCATTGCCACTAACGTCACCGGAACTACGTTTAAAGACGCCGAGTTGACGAATGGCAGTACTTACTTCTACAAGGTCCGCGCCGTCAACAGCGCTGGGGCTGGCAATCCTTCGAATGAGGTAAGCGCCAAGCCCGTCGCCCCCGCGCCGCCTCCGCCCGCCCCGCCTACCACGGCACCAACCAACCTGACAGCCACCGGCGGCAATACGCAGATCGCCCTTTCCTGGACGGCCGCTACCGGTGCCACCACTTACAACGTTTATCGCGGCACGGCGGCCAACGCTCAAGCCACGACGCCGATTGCGACTAACATCACCACCACCACGTTTAATAATACCGGCCTCACCAACGGCACTGTCTATTTCTATAAAGTCACTGGCGTGAATGCCGGTGGCCTGGGTCCGGCTTCCGCCGAAGCCAGTGCAACGCCAGCCGGCATTCCGGTCGCCCCCACGTTGATGACCGCTGTCGCGGGTGACGGCATGGTTACGCTAAGTTGGACCGCTGTTAACGGCGCGGCTACTTATCGCGTCTATCGCGGCACCGTGGCCAACACTCAGGCTCCGGTTCCGGTGGCCACCAACCTCACGGCACTTACTTTCGCTAACACCGGCCTCACCAATGGCACGGCGTACTTCTTCAGAATTACGGCCGCTAACGCCGGTGGCGAAAGCCCTCGCTCCAACGAAGTTTCCGGCACGCCTTCCGGTGTCGCGCCGCCCGCCGATCCGGCCACGCTGTCCGCCTTCCGGCTCCTGCGCCAAACCACCTTCGGGCCCAAACCCGCTGAAGTGGATCACGTCAAGACCGTCGGCCGCACGGCTTACTTAGACGAGCAGTTCGCGCTCATCCCGTCGGTTTATCCGGACACGCTCTACGCCACGTCAGTCGAAGTCGTCCAGGAGCATTTCATGCAACTGGGCCAGAGCGGCAACGACCAGTTGCGCCAGCGTACCGCCTTCGCCTTATCGAAAATGTGGGCGGTCAACGCCGCCGACGTCAATCGCTCCGATGCCACCGTCAACTACTACCGCATCTTCATGAGTCGGGCTTTCGGCAACTACCGTGACCTGATGACCGACATGACATTGAACCCGGCCATGGGCCGCTTCTTGAACATGTTGAACAGCAAGAGCGAATCCAGCACCAGCGTGCCGGCCGTCGAGAACTTCCCCCGGGAACTCATGCAGCTGTTTACGCTAGGCTCCGCCATCCTCAACAATGACGGCACCTCCACGCTGCCTGGCTCGCCCTATGTCCAATCCGACATCAAGGCGCTGGCTCGCCTCTTTACCGGCTGGACGTTTGGCGATGGCAATGCCACGTCGATTCCTACCGGCTCCGCAAGTGAAAACTGGCGCGTCCCCATGGAAGCCGTCGAAAAATTCCATGACGTCACCGCCAAGACTTTCCTCGGTGCCAACTTCGCCCCCAACCGGACCGCTAAGCAGGACCTGGACCAGGCCCTCGACGCGATCTTCAATCACTCCAATATGCCGCCCTTCGTGGCCCGCAGCCTGATCACTCAGCTCGTTACCTCGAACCCCAGCCCGGCCTACATTAACGCCGTCGCGAATGCCTTTATCAACAATGGCAACAACGTGCGCGGTGACATGCGCGCGGTGCTGCGGGCTATCTTCGCCCATCCCGAAGCCAGCCTCGGCACCAACGCCGCCGGCAAACTGATGGAACCCGTGCTCTTTGTCATCTCGCCCTTGCGAGCCCTGAGTGCCACGGTATCGGACTTCCCCTTCACCTCGGATATCGCTGAGGAAATGGGGCAGAAAGTGCTCTATCCGCCTTCGGTGTTCAGTTACTTCTCGCCGTTCTACCAGATTCAGAACGGCGCTCTCTTCGGGCCGGAATTCCAGTTACTCACTTCGGTAACGACGCTTACCCGGACCAATTACATCGGCCGCCTGCTGAACGGCGATCTGAACGGCAGCGTGACGATCAACTATGCGGCTTACACCGCCAAAGCCGCCGATGCGTCCGCGCTCACTGACTTAGTCGCTTTGAACTTCATGGGCGGCCAAATCTCCACTGCTCAACGCAACGCGATCATCAGCGCAATCAACGTCTCGCCCGCCTCCGATACTACGGAGCGCGTGCGAACGGCTATCTATCTGGTGCTAACCGCCGCGCAATATCAGGTAGACCGGTAAAGCGCTCGTCCGATCCGCCGCCCGAGCCGGTCTTCCGGCTCCGGCGGCTTCACCACTAAAGAATTGAATCAACGAAGAGGATGAATATGAATAGCAAAAATCGTCGCGACTTTTTAAAGAAAATTGCTTGTCTGGGCGCCGCCGGCGTCGGCTCGCACGTCACCCGCCTGGGGCTCGTTTCCGCCAACGCCCAATCCACCGCCACTTACAAAGCCATGGTTAATGTCTTTCTATTTGGCGGCAATGACTCGAATAACATGGTGGTGCCCATAGACGGCCGCTACGGCGCCTACCAAACCATGCGCGGTGCCCTGGCCCTGCCGTCGGCCTCGCTGTTGCCTGCGGGGGCCACCGGTTACGGCTTTCACCCCCGCATGACCGCCATCCAGCGCCTTTATAATCAGGGCCGCGCGGCGATGGTGTTGAACGTCGGCACCCTCGTTCGCCCCACCACCAAAGCCACCCTCCGCACCGGCCCGCTGCCGCGCAATCTCTATTCCCACGACGACCAGCAACAACAATGGCAAACCTCCGACCCCACTGGCGGTGCCAGCGGTTGGGGAGGCCGTCTGAACGAAAAGATCCTGGCCCGCAACACCGGCCGCATTCCCCCCGGCATCTCGCTCAGCGGCGGCAACAACCTCTTCCTCACCGCGCCACTCACCCAACCGGCGAATTTCGCCAACTCCAGCACGTTGGGGCTCTATAGCTTCGGTGCCGGCAATGCCTCCACTGCCCGGCGCGACGCGTTGCAACGCGTCATCACCTTCGATAGCGGTGTGCAGATGGTCGGCGCGGCGAACAGCGTCTTGACGGAATCCATCAAAACCGCTCAGGAGTTCAACGCCGCCCTCGCCGGCGCGCCTCCGCCCGCCGTCGCCTTCCCCACCAGCGGACTCGGCAACCAACTCTCGCAAGTCATCCGCCTCATGTCCGTGCGCGCCAACCTCGGCATGGACCGGCAGATTTTCTTCGCCAGCGCCGGCGGCTACGATAACCACGAAAACCAGCTACCCACGCACGACAACTTGCTGGGGCAGGTGGACGCGGCGGTGGGTGCCTTCTTCGCCAACCTCGACCTGATGGGGCTGTCGAACAACGTCACGCTTTTCACCGAAAGCGAATTCAACCGCACGGCCAACGTTAATACCCAGAACGGGTCTGACCATGCCTGGGGCGGCCATCATATCGTCCTTGGCGGCTCCGTGAAAGCCGGTGCCTACGGCACCTTGCCCACGCACGAATTAAGAGGCCCCGACGACGCCAACGACCGCGGCTATTGGATCCCCACCCTTTCGCTCGATCAATATGCCGCCACCATGGGCAGTTGGTATGGCGTGGCGGACTCCGACCTCCGCCTCATCTTCCCGAATCTCGCGAACTTCGCGACCCAAAAGCTCGCGTTCCTCTAGACCCAACCCGGAAAGGGCCAGCCACCCGGCCGGCCCTTTCCCCATCTATTCCGTCGCCGCCGGCTTCTTCGCCCGTTCCGGCAGCTTCAATGTCAACTCACCCTTGCTCTGTTTCCCCAACTCCTCGCGGATGGCCACCTTGATCTCTTCCTGATCCGTTCGCAGCCGCAGATTGCGGGCCTTCATCTCTTCGATCTCCCGGCGCAGATCCGCATTCGTTTTTTCATTAGCCTGCACGTTCGCCCATTTCTTCTGGAACGCCGGTAAGCCTTGCGGACCCTTAAAGAAAAGCAGCACGAACGCCAAAGCCATCAGCAAAAACGTACTATAACCAAGCCTACGGATCATGAGGGGGTTGGGGGAGGACAACATCGCTTTCCCATTCTATACTCAATTTCCCCGCCTCCACCGAGGGAAATTCCCGCCGAAATCGATCTTGTTACTCCCGAATTGTCATCGAGTACCAGGAGCACTACACCGTTGCATCCCAGCGCTCCCATCCAATTCCTGATATCATCCATCGTTCATGACCATGCCAAGAATGCCAACACTGCAAACAACGAGTGCCCGCCCGTCCAAGATTCGTTACTGGGTCGTCGTCTTTGCGATCGCCCTCAGCATCATCACCTACATCGACCGGGTGTGCATCTCGCTGGCCGCCCCCGCCATCACCAAGGACCTTAAACTGACTGACACCGAGATGGGCTGGGCGCTCTCGTTATTTGCCATCGCCTATGCCGCCTTCGAAATTCCCGGCGGCTGGCTCGGCGACAAACTCGGCGCGCGCAGCGTTCTTATGCGCATCGTGATCTGGTGGAGCTTCTTCACCGCCGCCACGGCCTTCGCCTGGAATGCCGTTTCGCTCTGGGTGATCCGCTTCCTTTTCGGCATGGGCGAAGCCGGCTGCTTCCCCAATATCACCAAGGCGTACACCACGTGGCTGCCCGCCGAAGAACGCGTCCGCGCCCAGGGCATCACGTGGATGAGTGCCCGCTGGGGCGGTGCATTTACCCCGCCGCTGCTCGGCGTCATCATGGGTGCCCTCGATTGGCGCATGGCCTTCATCATCTTCGGTGCCTTGGGCGTTGTCTGGGCGGTGTTCTTTTACGGCTGGTTCCGCGACAATCCCAAGGACAATCCCAAAGTCAACGCCGGCGAACTCAAGTTACTCGAAGAAGCCTCACAGAATGCCGGTGGGCATGGCCATGTTCCGTGGGGTAAGTTACTCACGTCTACCACCGTGTGGCTCCTCTGGTTACAATATTTCTGTGTCTCATATGGCTGGTATTTTTACATTACTTGGCTGCCCACTTACTTACAGCGCGAACGCGGTATGGACTTTAAGAAGTCCGCCATTCTCTCCGGCATGCCTCTCTTTTTGGGTGGCATCGGTTGTCTCGTGGCCGGCTTCTTCCTGATTCCCCGCCTCACCCGCATCCTCGGCAGCGAGAATCGCGCGCGGCGCTACGTCAGCGCGTTCGGATGCGCGCTCGCGGGCTGCTTACTCATCCTCTCCACCAAACTGCAGGACCCGCTCATCGCCCTGATCACCATCAGCTTCGCCAGCTTCGCCAACGACCTCCAAATGCCCGCCAGCTGGGGCACCTGCATGAGCCTGGGCGGCAAATACGCCGGCACTCTTTCCGGCTCCATGAACATGATGGGCAACCTGGGCGGCGCGCTCGCCCCCATCGCCATCCCCCTGATCCTGAAGTGGTGTACTGACCAAGGCCTCGGTGCCATGAAGTGGGACATGACCTTTTACGTCTCCGCCGCCATGTACGCCGTCGCCATGGTCGCTTGGCTCGTCATCGACACCTCGCGGCCCATCGATCAGAGCTAATATCGCGCCGAGCCTTGGCTGCTGATGGCACCGCTGGCGATTTATGGGCGGCGGAACTATTGGCCCGGATCCCAGATAGACTCCGGGAGTAGTACGCTGGTGTCCGGCCTCGGCCGTGCTAGACCAATCTCAAGGAGAGCCAATGCAAGAGCAACGTTTGCCAATTAGAGGCACGATCCTCGTACCCATTCTTCTCGCGACAGCCCTGATCGCGACAGCCCTGATCGGGACGGCCTGGAGCCAGTCGTTCACTGCGGCCATGCGCGGAACTGTCACGGACGCGTCAGGGTCCAGTGTCCCGGGGGCCAAGGTGATCGCCACCGAAGCCGACCGGAACGTCCCCCATCACACGACCACCGACGCCTCGGGCCGCTACTTCCTTCCGGCGCTACAGCCCAGGCAGTACAATCTGACCGTCGAAGCGGCCGGATTCAAGAAGTTCGCTCAGCGAAGTTTTCAGTTGCAGGTGCAGCAGCAAGCCACGCTCGACGTGAAGCTGGAAGTGGGCGAACTGTCGTCCACGGTGACCGTGGAAGGTTCGGCCCCTCTGCTCAACACCACCATCGCCAGCCTCGGGCAGGCGATCGACAACAAATATTATGATTTCGTTGCCAAACATTGGCCGCGACTCTCTAGCTCTGGCGTACCTCACTCCGGGAGTAGTGGGGTCTGCTGGGGCACGAGGTGCGACCAATACGAATTTTGTAGCTAACGGTTCCCGCAACTCCACCTCCGACGTAATGGTGGATGGAGTGACGGTGACCACCGTGGAGCAGAATTCCGGTATTACTGACCTCAAATACAAGCCCTCGGTGGATGCGGTGCAGGAGTTCAAAATGCAGACGAACTTCTTCCCGGCCGAGTACGGGCAAACCGGCGGCGCGGTAGTGAACATGGTGACCAAAAGCGGGACGAACGCGTTCCACGGCACCGGCTTTTACTTTCTCCGCCACTCCGACTTTAACGCCAACGGTTGGTTCGTCAATCGCAATGGCAGCGCCCGGCCGTTGTTCCGCCGCGACCAGTTCGGCGGCGTGATCGGCGGGCCGGTGAAAAAGGATAAGACGTTCTTCTTCGCTACCTACGAACAGACCAAGCAGAAGAGCCCCACTAGCCAACCACTAGCCAGACCGCGACTCTCCCCACCGACTTACAACGCGACGGCGACTTTTTGAAGACGTTTCAAGCCAACGGCCAGTTGATCCAGGTCTTCGACCCTTACAGCGCCTTCCGCAACCCGGCCAATCAGGTAGAGCGCCAGCCGTTCGCCGGCAATGTGGTGCCGAAGTCCCGCATGGACCCGGTGGCACTCAAGGCCCTGGCTTACTTCCCCCGGCAGAACCAGGTAACCAACGCCAACGCCATCACCAACAACAACAACTGGTTCGTGCAGGATATCAACCGCAACCAATCGCGCCAAATGGACTTTAAGGGCGACCATAACATCAACGACAAGACGCGCCTCACCGGCCGCTATAGCTTCGCCCCGAACTCGGGCACGCCCGCGAATCTCTTTGGCGAAGGCAACCCCGCCAGATCAACACCGGCACGAATAATCTGCAGGGTAACGGCCTCGCCTCCACGTCACCAACACGCCGATCTTTAGCGATCCGGCAAGTTCGTTCGGCAGTTCCAACTTCGGCACCATCACCGGCACCAAGGTAGGGGCACGCAACAACGTGCAGTTGGGCTTTAAATACTACTTCTAAGCCGCGTCTCCGCCAACGCCGGTGTCGGGGATCGGTGTCAAAAACCCTCGCCATTCTGGGATCACGGCGGCAAGGCCGCAGTGCCGGGGCCTCCGTCCAAGAAGCCGGCGCAAGCGAAGGAGCTTTTCGTTGAAATCACTCGCCAAGCGGGGGCTTGAGGTGGATTGTCGCAAGGTGGGGGTGCGAATATCCCCACCCCTCGCCGCTGACCCTCGCGAGGAAGCAACTTGCTGCAACCTTGTGGGGTTATGGCCAGGGGAGATGAGTTCGGGGTAAGAGGGTCTTTGACACCGATCTTTCGTCCGTCCTTAAGGAGAGCACTCACGATCAACGGCGAAGGAAGCCGCGACCCATTGGGCCGCACGTCACTCGGTTCGGCATCGCGCCTCGTACCGGTCTCCCAGCCAGATCGCGAGGTGTCGCCGAGACGGCAACCTATCGTTGTTGCGACATCATCACGCGCAGAACATTGTTGATCCGGGTCGAATATCCGGGGCCGAACTTTCTTATCCATTCAAACACGTCGGCATCCAAGCGCACGGCCACCAACTTCTTCGGGGCGCGTTTGAACTGCGCGAGTTGCTTCTCTGAAAGTGCGGGAATTTCAGAGTAGTCAATATGGGCATCGCCGCCACGCGTCTGGCTCTTCGCCACTCCGTCGAGTACGACCTTCTGGCGTTTACTCAGTGGTTTGCTCCAAATAGATTCGGCGCTCACGCGGATTGGCTTCGCGGGCGGAGATGATCCGGATTGTTTCTTCACCATTTGGCTTCTCCTCAAGGTATCCATGCACCACCAGCAATACGGTTTTGCGAACCCCACCGATCGCATGCCAGCGTTGCTGGCCATCGATGACGCGGCCTTAGCGGAGTATAAGATCTGGGTCGGCGAAAACCCGCGATGCCGTCTCAAAATCTACGTCACAGTGCTTCTTCTGGTTCGAACGGTTCTTTTCCGCATCCCATTCAAAGTGCCTCGCGTTATACATAACGTATAACACATCGTGGCCCCGTAAAGCCAAGTTAGGCTGGGTCTATCCGCAACCCAAAATTTGGGTGATTCTCGCGAAAGGCTCCGAGATAGTGTCAGTCGGTGCGCCGGGATAAACCGGCATGACGAAGCGAATCGCTACTCCGTCCTCCGTCCCGCCCTCCATTCTCCGTGCAGCCAGGCCGGGCCAGGCAATTCTTAAGCTGAAACTGGGTGCCGGAGTTTTCGGGTGCGGAAGGGGCGTTTTGCGAAACAGAGCCAAATTCGCGGTTATCGCCTTGTTCTGATGGGGTTACGAGGAGGTGATTGCGTTCGAGGGGACGTCGGAAGTCCTGCTCGATTGGGGCGCGGTTGCGAAAGAAGCGGAAGTCATGCTGGCTTTCGAAGGGGAGGAGGATGGTTTCGGCTGTGAGTCCGTGTTTTAAGTTGAGTCTGGTTTTGGCTTTGCCTTCAGCAGTGCGGGGTCCGGTGGACTTTTCGGCGTTGCGACGGTTGACCGCGATTTGTTTCGGTGTGGACATTTGTTCCTCCACGTTTATGATGGCAGGCGGGGTCAAATAATTCGGTTAGATTGAGGGTGGATTCGGTGGGAAGTCG
>JANLPT010000401.1:0-3474 GCA_031367405.1 Bryobacteraceae bacterium | reverse complement strand
CCAACTCATTGCCCTCTCCCCCGGGGTGAATCTGCCACCCGGCAGTGTGTTGCCCCGGATCAACGGCAGCCGGCCTCGGGTCAGCGAGTATATCTACGACGGCATCAGCGTGTTGCAGCCCGAGCCTGGCCAAGTGGCGTTGCGATTGGTGACGGTCCTGGTCAAAAGCCCCGGTTACCGGCGTAGTTTTGAGAGTCCGCGGGCGAGGATGGGATCGTTAGTCACGGTGACGGGGGTGGTAACCAGAACAGGCGGCAGCCAGTCTTCGCGCGGTGTTCCATTGACGTGATACAGTTTTTCGGTCGCAAAGGCGACGTCGATTTGGGTTCGCGGAAGGCGAAAATCCGAGACGGCTCCCGCAAGGTGCGCCATGGGAGTTCCGACTACTGCCGCGCGATGCATAGCGTCGAACCCGATGGCGATTCCTTCTCCCATGCTGCCGGTCCAGTGGTCTACCAGCACCACCAGAGGCGCTTTGTAAGTGAACGGACCTCGTGGTGTCACCAGTTCTATCCAGTTTCGCTCTACGTCGGGCTGACCGTAGTTTGGAATTTTGTGCCTCTGGTAGGGCTGAGAGATTTGGATGAATCTACCCATGATTCCCAGTGCGACGGAACTGTCACCACCGCTGGGCACATCGCGCAGGTCGAGAATCAGTCCGCGGGTGAGTTGCAGCTGCTCCAGTGCGTCATCAAAAGCCTTGATTGTCTTCTGCTCACCGAGGGAATTATTGAACCGGACCATGCCAAAATTGCCTGGCAGGACTGTGACGGAGAGCGGACCCGGGGAGCGGTCAAAGCGGCGTTCGACCGGGAGCGTGACCTGACGACTTTGCCCGCTGCTGCCGATGACGGTGAAGCGGCGCATTTCATCCGACCTGCCGGCGAGGATGGAGAGAAGTGCCCAGGCGCGGCTTTTCGGGTCGCGATTGTCTACTGCGGGAGTCAGGCGATCCGCTATGGCCTTTGCCAGAGGATCATCGCCGATATGCGTTATGTGATTGCCCGGTGAAATACCGGAACGTTCCGCATCACTTCCGCGACGGACAGCTACGACGGTCGCCGTTTCTCCATACATTTCCGCCCAAATATCCGCGAAGGTGGGAACCGGCAGCCAGCGATGAGGATTGCGGGAACGTACTTCAGCGTGGAAATCGTGCAGTTCGTCGAGGGCGGATTCGATGACTGCCGCATAGGCTTCAGGGGAGTCGGCGCTATCGACGGCCGCGGCATAGCGGCTTTGCCAGGTTTCCCAGGATTTTCCCGGATGATTTGGCCAGGTATAATTCTCCTTGAAATCAGTGATGAATTTCGTGAAGTCGGCTTGGCGGGCTGGCTGGGAGAAGTCCTGCGCGCTGAGCGATGGGGATGCGATATACAGGGATGCCGTCAGGAGGCAGGTTAGGTGCCGGAGCATTTTGGCGCGTTGACGGAGCATTGCAGTTATATTAGCCGTGTATTGATCATACAGAAGTCCCAGACCTGCTTCGTTATAAAAAGTATCATTAGCGCCCGGCGGGCATGCCAGGAGGTGGATGATACCTTCCCACGCACGGAAGCGAGTATTCGCGCTCTTCGCCATCGTCGCCCATCACGTAAATCTTACGCATGCGCCTGGAGATTTCACCGTACTTAACGATACCGTTGATCTCAGCCATATTCCCGCTTGATCTACCTCAAGAGCCGGGTGAATCCAGCCTGTTCAAAATGTCCATCGGTTGTTAGCGAGTTGCGAAGTCCCAACCGTTGCATGATCACGAAACTGGAGCAATCTACCAAACTGAAGTCCTTGTCACGACGGGAGAGCAGGTATTCCCAGCTCTCCGTCTCGCAGGGTGGATCAACATGGATGACTTCAAGCCAGTCCGCGGTTCGAATCCGGTTCAGCAGGTTGAGGCGGGTTTCTCTGTCCACCCGAAGCGGACTCATCAAGAGCGCGGACAATTCCGCGAGGACGTAATTGCTGGTAACAATGCGCGGGCGTTGTTGCTGACAGGTGAGAATAAGTCCAACAGCTGACCTGTATCTTGATGAAGAGATTCGCCCAGCCGCCGGTATCGACGAAGATGCCGTTCAATCACGTCCCTGTTCAGCTCGGATACCGGCACCGATGTATTCGTCGTGCCGTTCGGAAATATCAGAACGGGAGTATTCGAGGCTGCCGAAAAGGCTAATCAGGGGATCGGCGATCACGTCAGACAGCAAGGCTTCCGCAGCAATCTCAGGGGCTTGATTGCGTTCACGACCGGCGCGGAGAAGATCCTGCCAAACTTTTTCCGTGAGATTCAGCGTTATCGAATGGCCCATGAGTTCAGCGTAACAAATTATGGTGATCGAGGGCGATGGTCCGCGAGCGGATGGCGATGGCGAAGGTCCATGGGGTCGGATGGGGCGGTTGATTTGGAGAAAAATGCGGCGAGGTCGGGGGTGCTCCTATTTTCCCGATAGCAGAGTGTCCCACTCAGGCCGTCCCCCTTCGGGCCTGACACGGTAATGACGACTGTAAAGTCGATAGGTTATTCTTGTCCGAGAATGAGATAGTTGTATGAGGGTGAATGACGCCGATCCTTTGGATCCTTTGGGACGATCTTTCCTCTTCTCCCCCTCCGAACCCGAAAATGCTGAATCTCAAGCCCTGAACTCGGCCGTGGCGACCATGAGATTGAATCGCTTCCCGGCATCATGATTCCCTTTCCCCGGTGAAGACCGAATCTCTGGCTGTAACTCCCGCTTGAAGCCGGTGCGCAAATGACGGGGCGGTTGGGGCACCGTAGTAATAGACTGGTCCCTGGGACTTAACAAATGACGCCCGGCACCATGCTCGGACCCTACGAAATCCTGACGCCGCTGGGCGAGGGTGGCATGGGCGAAGTGTGGAAAGCGCGCGATAGCCGGCTCGACCGCATTGTGGCCGTCAAGGTGTCGAAGGCCGCCTTCACTGATCGTTTCGAACGCGAAGCCCGCGCCGTCGCGGCGCTGAACCATCCGCACATCTGCACGCTCTATGACGTCGGCCCGAATTATCTGGTGATGGAGTTCGTGGAAGGTGCCATCTTGAAGGGTCCACTGCCGGTGGACAAAGCCGTCGAGTACGCCGGACAAATCCTCGATGCGTTGGACGCCGCGCACCGCAAAGGCATCACCCATCGCGACCTGAAGCCCGGCAACATCATGGTGACCAAACAAGGGATCAAGCTGCTGGACTTCGGCTTAGCCAAACAAAGCCAGGGTCCAATCCACGAGAGCGACGCCACCGTCACCGACGCACTTACTCAGCAAGGCCAGATCGTGGGCACTTTGCCCTACATAGCGCCCGAGCAGTTACAAGGCAAACCCGCCGACGCCCGTAGCGATATCTTCGCCTTCGGTTGCGTCCTGTACGAAATCCTTTCAGGCAAACGGGCCTTTCCCGGAACTAGCTCGGCCAGCATCATGGCTAGTATTCTGGAACGCGAGCCCGCCGCACTCGACTTAC
>JANLPT010000379.1:0-4215 GCA_031367405.1 Bryobacteraceae bacterium | reverse complement strand
CTCCGCCGGCACCGCCGAGGATCGAGAGCACCAGCAGCTTGGGCGCGGCAAAGGCCCAGCCCTTGGCGATCCGCGCGATGCTGTCCCCCAGTTCCGGCTCATACCGGCCCTTGCTCACCGCCATCGGCTCCCATTCCCTGGGGGGCTCGCGGAAAAAGAATCCTCTATGCGCCAGGCCAGCGGGCTGCTGGTGAATGGCCGCCCAGTCCTTTTTGAGATCACGGCTGGCCCGGTCGATCTTCGGCATCTTGTTCCCGTCGGAGTCAGTGATGTTGCCCAGCTTGCTGCGCAGCATGGCCATCTCCTTGATCTCACTGTCGGTCAGCTTGTCCTTGCCCGCTGTGCGGAGCGCATAGTACCGCACGAGGGCATCCTGCACATCGCCAAAATTCCGATCATTCCGTACATTCGGAAACGACCAGCCCTTGAGATTGCTGCGGCCCAGATCGACCAGCATCCGCGGGGTGCGGACGATGGAGGTCGCCAGATCCGTCGCCAGATAGATCGGCGCGGTGACGCGGGCCCAAAAGGGATCATCCCCGCCCAAATCCACGCCATTGCGCATCTTCGTGAGATGGTCCCAGTAGGAGGTGGTAAAACTGGAGTCCCAGCAGATGAAAATCGGGTAGCATTCCTTTTCGGCGATCGGGCCGTCCGTGGCCGCGCGCTTGATCGCGGCGTTGAGAAAGTTCAGGCCGCCGTGGGCAAAGATGACGATCGGTTTGCCGGAAGCCTCCGCCTTTTCCACCATGTGCCTCACCACGTAATCGCGAAAGACAATCGAACGCGGCACTCCAGGATTCAACATGGTGCTGAGCCCCAACTTGACCAGCAATGCCTTCCCATCGGTACCGTCGGCATTCACCTGCAATGGAATCACCGGCCCCACGAGACAGCTATAAGGGTCCACCGCCAGCCCATCAGTCCCCGCGGCGATGACATGCTCATTGAGCCACTGCCGTTGCTGCAATGGCGTGAGGGGAGGCAGCCCCAAGCCCGGAGACGCGGGGGCCACCCCACTCTGCCATTTGACTCCACGCGACCCGGACCGGGCGGCGGGAGCGGAGGGCGGTTGCGGCCCGGCCAAGGCGGCGGCAGTGACGAGCAGGCTGAAAACGATGGGTAGTGCTTTCATAGGACTTTCAAAGCTGGGTTGTCATTGTTTCGCGATCACCTTCGCCTTCTGCCCTTCGTGCCCCAGCTCCCGCGGGCCAAGGCCGATTTTCACGCCGCCGAGCACCATCGTGTCATTCTTGCCGTCCTTGTGGCCGTCGTCCTTGCTCAGGCTTAGCGTCAGCCAGGAGTTATCGCTCACGCGCTTCTCCAGCGCGATCGA
This sequence comes from Bryobacteraceae bacterium, assembly GCA_031367405.1. Taxonomy (GTDB): domain Bacteria; phylum Acidobacteriota; class Terriglobia; order Bryobacterales; family Bryobacteraceae; genus JALHNI01. The sequence continues at coordinate 2,879 of JANLPT010000379.1, read as the reverse complement.
GTAGCGGAAAGCCTCGTCGGTGCCGAGCGCGCCTTGGTCCAGCCGCAGGTAGGCGGCGGTGAAGGTGCCATTGAAATCGCGCGTCCCTACGCGGATGCCGCCGGTAACGAAAAGCGAATCCTCCTTGATCGTCTTCGGCACGGTGGCCCCAAAGCTCGCCGTCAGCGCCGCGGCTCCGCCGATGGCATCCTCTGCTCCGATGACCTCCCCGTTCTTATATACTACGTCGAGGAGGAGCTGTCCTGGGAACTTCGCCGAAGGCGTGAGCGCAAAGGAACTCCACGCTGTCGCGCCGGAGTAATCGTAGTTGTCGCCACCCTCCTGGGAGATCCAGAGCGGGGCGGCCCCCACGGCCCAGCTCGCATGGTCGTAGAGGAAATTGACGGTGTTGTTCCAGTAGCCCTCGCCGTCCATGGCCTTTTGCCCACCGGCCGCGAGCTTGTGCGGCCGCACCCACCAGTTCATCGTCCGTCCCTCGCGATCCAGCGCGTAACCATCGGGGCCAGTCACGGTGTACTCGTCGGTGTTGCCCGTGGGATTGCGCACCGCGTAGGCACCGGAGAGGGCGTCGTCGCTGTTCGCCAGCACCGCATGCAGGCCCAGGGCGATCTTGGAGGACTTGTCTCCCTCCTTCGTCCCCTTCGTGGTGGCGAGGGAAATCTGAGTTCTCACCAGCACCCGCCGCCACCAGATGGCTAGGTTATCGCCTCCGCTCCCATCGCCGTCATAGCGAAAATCACCCACCGGCTTATCCTTCCAAATCCATTGCGCGGGGGCAAAGTCCACCGACAGCCCCGACTGGAAGTGGCCCTTCTCATCGAGGCCATTGATGACTGCCGCCCCCACTTCCTTTGGAGTGCGAAGGTGCTGCACTTTGTCCTGCGGCACGCCGACCACGGCGGCGGCGGGGGAATCCGGCACGTCAAACGCGGAAGCGATGTCCTTTAGGCTCGCCGGATCATTCTTGAGATCCTTGAGCGTCATGTTCAGAGCCTTCGACGCATTCTTTTTCGCCGGGTTAGGGTCCTCGGGGGCCTTGGCGGCAGCCTCCGCCACCTTGGCTCCGGGAGCGGCGGGCCCTTTGGTCTTCGCCGGCTTGGCGGGCGCGGCCCCGGCGTCCATTTTGGCCTTCAGGTCGGCTACGGTTTTGGTGAGTTCTTCCACTTTCTTGAGCAGATCCTCATTGTTGGGCGCGGCGGCGGGGGCCGGGTGGCTGAGGGCGAGGAGGGTAGCGAGGGCGGCGGCTGGGGCGAAGAGGGCGTTGGTTTTCATCAGGATGGTGGTGGGCGGGCGGAGCTAAAACGCGGCAACGACCTTATCGGCGATGGCCTCGCCGACCGCCTTTCCTCCGGTGGCATCGAAGCGCCAATGCACCCCGAGGAAGATGCGGCTCTCCTCGTTTTCATCGAGGGCCTGCTGAAGAGACAAGGTGCGAACCCACTTAGGGCGAGCAGCTCCGGTGTTATCCGTGGTATTACCGTCAAACTCACCGGAGGTAAATGGGATATCCGCCTGCCCGAGCGGCTGGCTAAGGAGTGCTGCCGCCGTCTGGAAACAAGCGGAGCCAAAGGTGGAATGCCCGGAGGGATAGGCCGGGAAATTCGGAGTGAAGTTGGCTCCGGGAGCGCCAGCTTGGGGCCCGGGGTGCGGATTGCTGCGCGGGGCACCGAGAGGCAGCCAAAAGGGATCGCCCGGGTAGTCCGCTGCGCTCCGGGCAGCGTTTTGATCACCCTCCCCTTCGGGACCCCAGCCCTTGTCGGCATGGCGGATTCCGATGACGGGACGCCAGAGGTTGTATTTGTATTTGTAGTACCAGGCGGCGATGCCAGCGTCCGCCATAGCGACAGCGCAGGCGGTGAGCACGCGAACCTTTTGATCGTAGCTGACCAAACCAAAGGCGGGAATCTTACGGACAAGCTTCAGATAAAGGCGCGGCGGCGTGCCTAGGCGGTTGGCTCCATCGTAACCCCAAAAGATACCCGTCACCGCTTTGGCGCGAGAGACCGCATCGCCCGCCGGGAGATTCACCCTGCCGCACTCATAGACTTCTTTCCACCCATCGAAGTAAGGCACGGTGTCGATATCATCGTGCTTAAGCAGTGGCGCATCGGTCTCGATGTCGCTGATGATGAACGGCCATACCTTACCCCAGTTGTGGCCGTGTTGCGTCTGGTTCGGAGCCAGAGGGTCGGGCCGGTGGTCTCCAGCCTTGGTTTTGTAGTTCCGATCCTCAAGTGGCAGGTCGGACTTATCCGTCCGACGAAAGTCCACCCATGCCTGCCCGACCGCCGTACCGAAGTCGATGGTCACCTGAGTTCCTTCAAAGGTCAGGGTGGTCGCCACATCATTGATCAGCGCGAGATCATCAGGGTAAAGCAGGCGGCAGGCTTGCAGGCCGGCTGCGGCGAGGGCGATGCGGGCGTTCGGCTCATCCAAGGTCACGCCCGTAATATCCGGAAAGGTTCCCGGCAACTTCACCGCCGGTGTGGTGCGGACGGCGGCATAGGCGTCATAGGCTGCGAGGTGGATGATGGCGAGGGCGCGGGAGGTTTTGGTCGGGCCGCCATTGCTGGGGGCGTGGCCGTTGCTAAAATCGCGGGCGACGAGGTCGAGGGCGAGGTCATTGATTCCAAGGATGCTCATGGTGGTGGTCTTTCTGGGTTGCTGGCTGGTTACTGGTGGGTTGGTGATGGGAAACCTCTGCTCGTGGGTAAAGGCTGTCCGGGCCGTCGAAAAGTCTGCCGCAGAGGTTTTGGTAGAAGGCGGTTGCGGAGGCGAAGCTGACGTTGAAGCCGTGGACGAGGATGGTGACGTGGCTTTGGTTTTCGTGGTCGCCGGGCGCGAGCGCGGGGAAGGCATCGGCGGCGGCGGCGAGGAGG
>JANLPT010000307.1:0-2010 GCA_031367405.1 Bryobacteraceae bacterium | reverse complement strand
CCAACTGCCAACTGCCAACTGCCATCCGCCATCCGCCATCCGCCATCCGCCAACTGCCAACTGCCAACTGCCAACTGCCAACTGCTATTGCTATTGCTATTGCTGCGTTCTCCATTCCCTCCAGTAAAAAGATTATCAGCGTGTATCAGCGTGTATCAGCGGTTCTAAATTGTCTCTAGGATGTATCGTAGTGCGATTGATTAGTGGGTATAATTTGATCCGCTAGCTGCGAAGCCTACTTCCTTCGGCTTCCAGCCGTAGCCCGACACCCTTAAGCTTTTCCGAATGTTATCCCAAGAAACGCTAGAGCAATACCGCCGCATGACACCAAGCCAACGCTTGGCACTGACGGTTTTCCTTTGCAAGAACGCATGGAAGTCACTTGAGGAAGGTAATCCAAAAATCGTTTCCCGTCGCTACCTGAGATTGGAGCAAGAAAACCAGCTGCGAAACGAACGCATGGTTGCTGGCATGATACGTGCCGAGAAGCTAATAAATGCCCAAGACAGTTGAGGAAGTCTTGCAGGATATGGTAGCGGTATGCGAACACGAACAATTCCCTTACGCAGTGATGGGCGGTTTAGCAGTTCGAGTGCATGGAATACCACGCCCGACTTACGATGTTGATTTTCAATTGACCGTCAATGAAGATCAATTAACCCGATTCATTGCACGAACTGAGAAGCGAAATTACTCCATCGCCGAGCATTATGTTACTGGATGGAGAGATCGAGTGGGTGGGATGCCGCTTATCAAGCTCAAGACGTACATGGCGGACGGTCATTCGATTGACGTGGACATATTCATCAGCGAGACCCCATTCCAGATCTCGATAATGAATCGCCGTGTCCGGCTTGAATTTGAAAACAAGGAAATGTGGTTCGTTAGCGCAGAAGACCTGATTCTGCTTAAACTTTTAGCGAACCGCCCCAGAGACATAGGCGACGTTGCAGACATCTTGTTCATCCAGGGCGAACTGGACCAAGACTACATGCGACAATGGTCCCGTCCCCTAGGAATCGAAACCCAACTAGAACAAGTTCTAGCGGCGGGCAACTAGCAATTATCATGAAGTCGTCCCATATTTCTCCGCGTCTCCGCGTCTCCGCGTGAAATCTATTTGTCAGTCGTCAGTAGTCAGTAGTCAGTAGTCAGTAGTCAGTCGTCAGTAGGCAGTAGGCAGTAGGCAGTAGTCAGCAAACACCAACCGCCCACTGAAGACTTTTTCGTTTCCCTGCCAACTTGTTTGTTCAACTGCCATCTGCCAACTGAAAACTGAAAACTTGTTTCCCTCTTCTCCGCGCCTCCGCGTGAGATTTAAGCGACCAAGTATGGTAGTAGTTTATGCGTTCTCCCATATCCATTGACTTTCCACTTTCGTTTCGCGAGTTCGCTATGGAATCGGAACTTCCGTTAGGAGAGATTCACCGCCAGGTTCTTACGTTTTTGCAAGGAAGGTCCGACGTCGCGTTATTCGGTGCGCAGGCTGTAAACGTGTACGTGGATGTACCTCGCATGACACAGGATGTCGATGTGATGGCGATCTCGGGCGAAGCGTTTTCGCAGGAGCTATGTACCTTTTTGCATGATTCATTGAGAATTGCAGTCCGAGTTCGAACCGTTGCGAGCGGCAAGGGCTTTCGAATCTATCAATTGCTCAGTCCGTCAAACCGGCATTTGGTGGACGTGCGGCAAGTATCGGAGTTACCACCCTGTGAAACGGTTGAGGGAATTCTGGTGGTACAACCCGTTGAGTTGATTGCGTTGAAACTCATCAGCATGACCACGCGTGCGAACACACCCAAGGGCCTGACGGATCAAGCAGACTTGATGCGACTCGTTCTTGCGTTCCCCGAGCACCGATTTTTAGACGGAGCTGTAATGAAAGCGTTGCAAAGGCTAGAGGCGTCCGTTCGAGCGTATGAAGCGTGGAAAAGGTTGGTAGAACATAGCATCTTCCCCGACTCCGACGACGACTACTGACATTGGTCAGTAGTCAGTAGTCAGTAG